>NZ_CP025804.1:3423516-3764688 GCF_003352085.1 Sulfitobacter sp. SK012 | reverse complement strand
ATGGTGTACTGTTTATGGTTGGTGTGATTTTGTTGCTCTCTTATGTTCTCAAACACACCGCGTGGGGGCGCCATGTTTACGCTGTGGGCGATGATCCCGAGGCCGCAGAGCTGTCGGGGGTTAATGTCAAAGGCACGCTCATTTCTGTATATGCGCTGGCCGGTTTGATCTGTGCCTTCGCGGGATGGGCCCTGATCGGCAGGATCGGGTCGGTATCCCCCACATCTGGACAGCTTTTGAACATCGAAAGCATCACCGCCGTTGTTATCGGGGGCATCTCTCTCTTTGGCGGGCGCGGCTCCATACTAGGTACCTTGTTTGGCGCATTGATCGTTGGGGTGTTTACGCTTGGGTTGCGCTTGCTGGGCGCAGACGCTCAATGGACGTTCTTGCTGATCGGCGCTCTCATTATTGCGGCGGTTGCTGTGGATCAGTGGATCAGAAAGGTGGCCGCATAATGGAACCGATTTTACAAGGACGCGGGTTGGTCAAACGGTACGGTCGTGTCACTGCATTGGATAACTGCGATTTTGAACTGTATCCGGGCGAGATTTTGGCCGTCATTGGCGATAATGGTGCCGGGAAATCTTCTCTGATCAAGGCCGTATCGGGCGCTGTTATCCCAGACGCGGGTGAAGTCTTTCTGGAGGGTGAAAAGGTGAATTTCACCTCTCCAATCCAAGCGCGGGATGCTGGGATTGAAACGGTCTATCAAACCCTTGCGATGTCGCCGGCGTTGTCGATCGCCGACAACATGTTTATGGGGCGAGAAATTCGCAGGCCCGGCTGGCGCGGCAAGTTCTTGCGCCAATTGGACCGCCCGACAATGGAGCGCATGGCCCGTGACAAGCTGACGGAGCTGGGGCTGATGACCATCCAAAACATCAACCAAGCGGTTGAGACGCTTTCGGGTGGTCAACGCCAAGGGGTCGCCGTGGCCCGCGCCGCGGCTTTTGGCTCCAAGGTTATCATCTTGGATGAACCCACCGCTGCTTTGGGCGTCAAAGAAAGCCGTAAGGTGCTTGAGCTTATTCAGGATGTTAAGTCGCGTGGTATTCCGATAATCTTGATTAGCCACAATATGCCTCATGTGTTCGAGGTGGCCGATCGCATACACGTGCACCGTTTGGGTAAGCGTCTTTGTGTGATTGATCCGAAGGATTACACGATGTCTGATGCTGTTGCCTTTATGACCGGCGCTAAAGAAGCGCCTGCTGCGGCGTGACCGATACCAAAGCCATTGCGGCTAAACTCTCAGAGCAAATTATGGCTGCGCCGCGCAAGGGGCGTCGTCGTTTGGTGGCGCTCGCTGGTCCACCGGCCAGCGGTAAATCAACCTTTGCTGAGCAATTGGCTGAGGCGCTAATCGGCGCGGGCAGTCAAGCTCAGGTTGTTCCAATGGACGGTTTTCATTTGCACAATCCGATTTTGATTGAGCGCGACCTGCTAAGGCGAAAGGGTGCGCCAGAGACATTCGATGCTGCGGGTTTTTATGAACTTGTCCGGCGTCTAGGCATTGAGGATGCAGTGTTCTTTCCCACCTTTGACAGAGCCCGTGACATCGCAATTGCCGGGGCCGGGCAGGTAGATGCAAATGTTGATACGGTCATCGTCGAAGGGAACTACCTGCTCTTTGATGAACCGGTGTGGCGCGACCTGCATCCGTTGTGGGACTTCGCTATCCGCCTGGATGTGCCGATGGACGTCTTGCGCGCACGATTGGTAGCGCGATGGTTGGAGCATGGTTTGTCCACAAAACAGGCCGAAGCACGTGCGTCTGAAAACGATTTGCCGAATGCAGAACGTGTGATCAAGGCGGCGCTGATCGCGGATGCAACCCTGACAGCTTAGTGATGTAGGAGATCTAACGGTTCTTCTTTTGAGGTATCCCGAACATGTTGAAGTGTCGTGATTGCGGGTCTGATCAGATAGTGCGGCGCTCACATCTCACACCGGCAAAGATTGTAGACAGAGCAAAATCCAGTGTTAGTCTCTTGTTAACAAGGAGCCTCGCATGACAGTTTACAAAACCGCCCTAAAAGATGTGCCTCTGACCAATCAGAGCATCACGGAACGGGTTTTCGAAGGGCTTGTAGGTCGCCCTGATGAAGTTGTGCTGACAGATGGTTTGACGGGTACCACCATTACTGCCTCCGAATTTTTGGACCGCGTCAAACGTCTGGCCGGAGGTCTGACGGCCAAGGGGTTTGGCAAGGGGCAAACCGTTGCAGTGATTGCGCCTAACAGCCCAGAGTACTGTGTGATTTTTCATGCCGTTGCTTGGGCAGGAGGGACGATCACTACGCTTAACCCTACCTACACAGCTTCAGAAATCATGCACCAGCTCAACGATTCCGAAGCCGAGTTACTCATTACCGTTCCCGCCATTCTGGAAGCGGCACAAGCCGGTATTGCTGGTACGAAAGTCCGGGAAATCGTGACGATAGAACCGGCGGACGGGATGGTTTCCCTTGAGGATCTCATGGGTGAACCGATATCCGAACAGGTGCCCGTCAACATTGAAACCCATAGTGTCGTGCTGCCCTATTCTTCGGGAACGACTGGTTTGCCCAAAGGTGTCCGGCTGTCGCATCGCAATCTTGTGGTCAATGTAGATCAGTGTTGCCTTGGCACAGGTTTCCGTCCGGGTGAGGTCGCGGCCGCTTTCCTTCCGTTCTTTCACATCTACGGAATGACTGCCTTGATGAATATTCATCTGGGTTGTGGTGGCGCTTTGGTGACCATGCCGCGCTTTGATCTGGAGCTTTTCTTACGCATTTCCCAAGACCACAAAGCGCGCCGTATGTGGGTTGTCCCGCCGGTCGCCCTTGCGCTGGCAAAACACCCAATCGTCGACCAGTTCGATTTAAGTAGCATTGAAGAAATCTTTTGCGGGGCTGCTCCTATGGGGGCGGAATTATCCGACGCTGTGGCCAGCCGTTTGGATTGTGTGGTGGCGCAGGGCTACGGCATGACAGAACTCAGCCCCGTATCGCACGTCACGCCCAGTTCCGCTCCGCGTGCAGGGGCATCAGGCTTTGCAGTGTCGAACACTGATTGCCGCATCGTTGATCCAGACAGCGGCAAGGATCAGCCACCAGGCCAGACAGGCGAGCTGTGGATTAAAGGCCCGCAAGTCATGCTGGGCTATCTCAATAATGATGCGGCTACCCAAGGAACGATGGCTCCGGGCGGATGGCTCAAAACAGGTGACATCGCGTTGATTGATACGGATGGCTACATGTTTATTGTGGACCGCTTGAAAGAGTTGATTAAATACAAAGGCTTTCAAGTCGCTCCCGCTGAACTTGAGGCAACGCTGGTCGGTCATGCGGGCATTACCGATGCTGCGGTCATTGGCCAACCCGATGAAGAAGCAGGAGAACTGCCGATTGCATTTGTCGTAGTTGCAGATCCCGCTCCTACAGAAGATGAGATCAAGGCGTTCATCAAAGACACGCTATCGACGTATAAACAACTGCACAGAGTGATCTTCGTCGATCAAATCCCCAAATCTGCTTCGGGGAAAATCTTGCGCCGGGTATTGCGCGATCAAATCAGTTGATCCGAGCGCCTTTTAGGCCGCGGATACTTGAAACTTCGTTCTGTTTTCAACTTTGCCTGAACCGCAGTGCAAAAAACCATGCTGTGTTCAGGTTGAAACCTCTACTATATTCCCTTAGGTTAGCGCTAACATGGGCGGGCTGCTGGACAAGCGGCACGCGACGGATGCAACGAGGGGAACTATCATGGCACTCAAGATCGCAATCAATGGCTTTGGCCGCATTGGCCGTAACGTCCTGCGGGCCTTGGTGGAATATGGCTTTGACGGAATAGAAGTGGTCGCGATTAACGACCTCGCAGCACCAGAGACGTTGTTACATCTGCTGAAATACGATTCTGTACATGGCCGGCTCAAGGCCGATGCCAAGCTTGAAGGTGACGTGCTGCATGTCGCAGGCCAGACCATTCGCTTGACTGCGGAGCGTGATCCCAAAGCCCTTCCTTGGGGCGACGTTGATATTGCCTACGAATGTACCGGCCTTTTCACTCAGCGTGACAAAGCAGCGATGCATCTGGAGAATGGCAGCAAACGCGTGCTGATATCTGCACCCGGCAAAGGGGCAGATCGCACAATCGTCTTTGGGGTCAACGAGGGCGAAGTGACGGCGGAAGATACCGTTGTGTCGAATGCCTCGTGCACAACGAACTGTTTGGCACCCATGGTCAAAGTGCTCGATGATGCCTTCGGGATCGAAACGGGGTACATGACCACCATCCACGCCTATACTGGTGACCAGCCTTCGCATGATACCGCGCACCGCGATCCCTATCGTGGCCGGGCCGCAGCGCTGTCGATGGTTCCAACGTCAACGGGTGCCGCAACTGCAATCTCACTGGTGATCCCACATATGAAGGGTCGCCTTGAAGGATCTGCCGTTCGGGTCCCAACGGCAAATGTCTCGCTCGTCGATCTCAGCTTTATGCCGAGCAACGCGGCAACCATCGAAGCCGTGAACGCGGCCATGCAAGCGGCGTCAAACGGGCCGATGGGGCAGGTGCTTTCTTTTGAGGCTGACCCGCTTGTTTCTGTCGATTTTAACCACGACCCTCACTCAAGCTGCTTTGCCCCTGCGCAAACAAAGGTGACCGAGGGTGGTATGGTCCGGGTCGTAAGCTGGTACGATAACGAATGGGGCTTTTCGAATCGTATGAATGACACGGCGCGCCTAATGGGGCAGCTGATGCAAAATCACGCGGCAAACGATCCCGCCTGAACAGGAGGCACACATGCTTAACGATATTGTCGCACGCGTCACGGATCGGATCGTAGAACGTAGCGCAGATAGCCGCAGTGCCTATCTTGCCCGTATGCGGCGGGCCGCAGAGGACGGGCCCGCACGCGCGCATTTATCATGCTCCGGCCAGGCCCATGCCTATGCTGGCGCAGGCCCTGACCAAGATGCGCTTGCAACAAAATCCGCGGGTAACATCGGCATCATTACGACCTACAATGACATGCTGTCCGCACATCAACCGTTTGAACGGTTTCCGGATTTGATCCGGGATGCCGCCCGCGCGGTTGGCGGCACGGCGCAGGTTGCCGGTGGTGTGCCTGCGATGTGTGACGGCGTTACCCAAGGCACGCCGGGCATGGAATTGAGCCTCTTTTCGCGCGACGTAATTGCCTTGGCTGCTGGCGTTGGCCTCAGTCATAATACATTCGACAGCGCTGTTTTCTTGGGCGTCTGTGACAAGATCGTGCCGGGCCTCGTTATTGCCGCACAAGCCTTCGGGCATTTGCCAGCGATCTTTTTGCCTGCGGGTCCGATGGTTTCTGGCTTGCCCAACGATGAAAAAGCCAAGGTCCGCCAACAGTTCGCCGCTGGTGAAGTCGGCCGCGATGAATTGATGGCCGCTGAGATGGCATCCTATCATGGCCCCGGAACCTGCACTTTTTACGGCACTGCGAACACCAACCAGATGTTGATGGAATTCATGGGTCTGCACTTGCCCGGTGCGTCATTTGTGAACCCAAATACGCCTTTGCGCGATGCATTGACTGCCGCAGGCGCGCAGCGTGCGTTGGCGATAAGTCACCTGGGCAATGATTATACGCCGGTGTGCGATGTGCTAGATGAACGTGCATTTGTGAACGGGATTGTTGGGCTCAATGCAACAGGTGGGTCGACCAATCTTCTCATTCACCTTGTTGCGATGGCGCGCGCTGGCGGCATTATCCTCGACTGGGCGGACTTTTCGGATCTGGCGGATGTAACGCCCCTGATCGCCCGGGTTTATCCCAACGGTCTGGCGGATGTGAACCACTTCCACGCAGCTGGCGGTCTTGGTTTTATGATCGGCGAATTGCTCAGCGCGGGTTTACTGCATGAAGGTGTTGAGACGATCGCGGGCCAAGGTCTGGATCGGTACACGCAAGAACCTAAACTTGACGGCGACAAGGTGTCTTGGGTCTCGGGCGCTGGAAAAACGCTCAACGACAAGATCCTACGTCCGGCGACAGAGCCGTTCCAGGCAACGGGTGGTCTCAAACGGCTGGACGGATCGCTTGGCGCGGCGGTGACCAAAGTGTCGGCCGTGAAGCCTGAGCACTATATTGTCGAAGCCCCAGTCCGAGTGTTTCATGATCAAGAAACGGTCAAGGTGGCGTATAAGAATGGTGAATTTACCAGCGATGTGATTGTTGTCGTCCGTTTTCAGGGCCCCAAGGCCAACGGCATGCCTGAGTTGCACAGTCTGACACCAGTTCTGGCGAACCTTCAGGCCAAGGGCTTGAACGTCGCACTTGTGACCGACGGTCGCATGTCCGGTGCATCGGGAAAAGTTCTGTCAGCAATCCACGTCTGCCCCGAGGCCGTCGATGGCGGGCCAATTGCTCGGCTGGCTGATGGCGATGTGGTTCGGGTTGACGCAAAAGATGGTCGGCTTGAAATTATCACCGAGGGCGTATTGGACCGCCCATTGGTCACCGCCGATCTGAGCGGAAATGAACATGGGCAAGGGCGCGACCTTTTTGCCAATTTCCGCGCGCTTGTTGGATCTGCCGACACGGGCGCTAGCGCTCTATAATCTCTCGAAAAAGGAACGACCATGACCCCGCAAGACGCATCAGCTGCAGCCTATGAGATTGCCCGCATGGCACCGATCATCCCAGTGTTGGTTGTGCATGATATTGCTCACGCACGTCCCTTGGCCGAAGCGTTGGTGGCTGGTGGATTGCCAGCACTTGAGGTCACATTGCGGACACCAGCCGCACTTGAGGTCATCGCTGAAATGGCAAAGGTCAAAGGTGGCATTGTCGGTGCAGGAACGCTGCTGACACCCGGTGATGTCGCGCGCGCCAAGGACGCAGGGGCGCTGTTTGGTGTGTCACCCGGGGCCACGGATATTCTGTTGGATGCGTGCGAAGCGGCTGATTTACCTACGCTGCCAGGTGCCGCAACAGCAAGCGAGGCCATGCGCCTTCTTGAGCGCGGCTATGACATGCTCAAGTTCTTCCCCGCAGAAGCGTCTGGTGGGGCACCTGCGCTAAAGGCTATCGGTTCGCCGTTGCCACAAATCCGCTTTTGCCCAACTGGCGGTGTCAGCACGTCGAACGCAAGCAGCTACCTAAGTCTTCCAAATGTGGTCTGTGCCGGGGGCAGTTGGGTTGCACCTGATGCGCTTGTTCAGGCTGGCGACTGGGATGCGATCACTGAACTGGCAAGGGCAGCAAGCAATCTCGCTCGCTGACTGCGACACAGCCACCGCGCTGCGCTAAAGAGAGGCGGCGGCGCGGCTGGATTGATCGTATTGCCCTGAAAGCGCCCGAAGCGACGCCGCGATTTCGCGCAGCTCATCCCCGGACAAATCCATGCGTGACAACCCATCGAGAAAACAACTGCTCCGCACTTTTCGGTAGGCTTCGCATAATTCCGTGCCGGACGGTGACGTGCTATAAAACACCTCCTTACCGCGCTTTTCGGACACCAAAAGCTCTTGTTTCAGAAGCTTACGCAAGGCGTAATTGACCGTATGCGTGTCTTCGATATTCAATAAAAAGCAGATGTCGGTCAGTCGCTTTTCGCGTCCGCGCGAATTGGTGTTGTGCAGCACCAGAATTTCCAGCGGCGTTAAATCCGCCTTGCCCGCAGCGGTCATGCAGCGCGACATCCAGCGACTAAAGGCGTTGTAGGCGATGATCATCCCGTATTCGAGCTCAGAGGCTTCCCACATTTCGCCCTCAGCCAGATGGCGCGACGACACAATGCGGCGGTTGGGGAGTGGAGTTTCGGACATGAAAAAGCGCCTTTTCGCGAGGAATTTATCAGCGTTATGTTAACGTATCTACTGGTGCCCACAAGCCTCACGTAAGGGCTAAAATGTTACTGCCGTTACGGTTGAGCACTAGCTAGCGCTGACCCAACCGTTTACGAAAGCTAAGCCGGGGGGCGCTTTGCACGGGGATATCCGATGTTTCGAATTTTTGCAGGGGTGCTCATGGCATCTCTGGTTGCCCTTTCGCCGGCTCAGGCCGAAGACCGTAGCCGCCTTGGCTATGGTCGCATGTTTACCAATGACTATTTTGGGGATGGCAAAGACCGCTGGCGCACGGGATCGATTTCCTCCTCTCGGGTGTGGGGGCCGACATGGCAAGGCCAGGTGCCCCAAGGCTTTGGCGAATTGATCGAATTGCGCCTTTCAGCCGAAGTGCTGGCTCCCGATAACCTCGAGACGCCCGATGTTGGCGATCGGCCCTACGCAGGTTCGATTACGATCGGCGCACATACCCATTTTGGCTGGAATGGCTTTGACATGAGCACGGGGGCCGATCTTGTTTTGACAGGCTCAGGGACTGGGCTTGGGAGCTTACAGCGCGAATTCCACGAGCTCTTTGGCATGCAGGTCCCGTCTGATGAAGTATTGGATAACCAGATTTCAGGGATAGATCCGACCCTTGTTGTTGAGATGGCCCGGACACTGGACCTGAGTGATCAGGTCACCTTGCGCCCGTTCCTTGAAGGCCGTGCCGGCGCCGAAACGTTTGTGCGCGCAGGGTTTGATCTGACGTTAGGAAACATTGGGCAAGGCGAGTTGTTGATACGCGAGAATACGACCGGCCAACGCTACCGTGTGATCCAAAACAGTGACAACGGCGGGTTCAGCTTTGTCGTGGGGGCCGACATGGCGCAGGTTGCTAAGAGCATCTATTTGCCCGAAGACCAAGGATTTGACTTAACCGGCAGCCGAGATCGCGTACGGGCCGGAGTGCATTGGCAGGGCGACAGCGCCTCCGCTTTTTATGGGCTGACTTGGCTCGGTAAAGAATTTGAAGGCCAGGACGACGATCAGGTTGTTGGGTCCATTCGGGTCAATTTTCGGTTCTGACACAAAAGAGCACAAAGCATGTTGCGATAGCTCATGTCGTAGCACGCCTCGAGTCCGATGCACTAAATATGGTCATTTCAGGAAAATCTGCGTCCACGAAAGCGACATAACAATGCAACACCCGCCATGCGGGAATAAATTGCCCTCTTCCCAGAGCGAATCACCTGAGTTATTCTATTCTCAATAAAAAAAGAGCATGAGGCAGAGACAGGCATGGGAACGGGCTATCGTGGCACGTTCGTTATATCCTGGTCGCAAACAGACATAGACGGTCTTGAGGCTGCACCTGTGCATGCGTTGACCGTCGGGGCCGCTTGGGCCTGGCGTGGTGACGCCATCCGTGTGGATGGACCGTCGGACGTATTGCGACTGGATGAAGCGGACGGTGCAGACAAACTTCGCAAACGCGCGGCGCGCATGGTGCACCGCCTTGTTGGCACCGCCCTTGAGCGGAACCCTGCACCAAAGCGGGCAACAATCGATATGCCGATCATGGACAACAGTTTTGTCATGACGGACGGCGCAAAAAGCTACACCGTGACCTTGATCGAGGTCGGTCGGGGTAGCCAACCGTTATTGATGTTCCTCGACGAGATGCCGCCGCGAGACCGTGATCTGTGGATCGTGCACCACACGCTGGGTTCGGGCATCGGCGACAGCGGTACGGATGCGCAAGGCGGCGTGATCTGCTTTACGCCGGGTACGCGCATTCTAACGCCCAATGGCTCTGCCTTGATCGAAGATCTCGCCGAAGGCGATTATATTCAGACCAAAGACAATGGCGCACAGCCGGTTCAATGGGTCGGCAGTCGGCGTATGACAGGTGCCCGCCTGTTTGCGATGCCGCGTCTGCGTCCTGTGCGGATCAATGCGGGCGCTTTGGGTGGTGACTGCCCTGATGGCGATTTAGTGGTGTCGCCCCAGCACCGTGTTCTGATCAAGGGCGCAAAGGCGCAAAGCCTGTTCAATACATCAGAAGTTTTGGTCGCGGCGAAGGATCTGATCAACGGAAAAACCGTGTCCGTCGACATGCGGGCGCGCGAAGTGACCTATATTCATCTGTTGTTAGAAGAACATCAGGTGATGTGGGCCAACGGTGTTGAGACAGAGAGCTTTCACCCCGCTTCTGCATCCCTCGCGTCGCTTGGTGAGTTAGATCGAAAACGGCTCCTGACGCACTATCCCGAGTTGGAGTTTGACCCTCACACGTACGGCAGCTTTGCCCGGCGCACGTTGTCTTCCTCGGAGGCGGCAATTCTCGGCCACGCTGCCTAGTCAGAGCGTAAACAATCAAAGGTCTTAGGGCGTTTCGTAAAAAGAGGCCCCGAAGGTGCCGTTTGGGCGTGTAAGGCGAAGATCCTTACCGTCGGCCTTCCATTTTTTGGCGGTCAGCTCCCAGCGCGGGGCCACTGCCTGCTGTCGGCGGCGATCAACCCCCAGTCTTTTTCACAGTGGATTTTCTTACCAGCGATAGTGTTTCGAAATTGCTGTTCAAACATATTTTGATCGAACTCGGCAGCCGCTACTTGTCGAAAAGCGGCCCGCCAGTATGGATTCTATTTTAGTATTACTTCCGCTGAATACCGATGAAACCAACAACGACGTTGGTTCTAGTTATCAAACAACTAGCTGGCCTCACCTTCCACTAGTGCTTTGATAATCGCGCGTGCGTTGTCGCTATGCCAATCTGCATCGCCGCGCAGTCGCGCAATTTCGCGCCCTTCGGGATCAATCAAAACAGTGATCGGTAGACCAAAGATACCCATTTGCGAGGCCAGTGATTGTTTAGGATCTTGATGACGTGGAAGGTTTTCGATGCCGGCTTTTGCAAAGAATTTCTTGATGCCTTCAGGCGAATTACGGCCAGTTGCGATAGTCAGAACTTCGAAGTTCTTCCCACCAAATTCCTTTTGTAAGGCTGACAGATGCGGCATTTCTTTGCGACAGGGTGCACACCATGTTGCCCAGAAATTCACCAACACATATTTGCCCTGCCAGTCCTCAAGCGTTGCATTACCGGCATCGTCCGCCAGTTCAAAAGCGGCGTTGGACGTGGACTTGGGCGTATCATGCACCACAAGTTTTTTCATATCACCTTCGCGCAGGCTTAGAATCATTTCACCGTCCCCTGCAAGGGCGGGGTTTGCACCCCATGTCAGGGCCGTATACACGAGCGCCAATGCAATTTTCTTCATGGGTCCCTCCGGGGATAGGCCAAATGTCAAACAAAACCTCGAACAAAATGTGGGGCGGCCGCTTTGCCGCTGGACCTGATGCGATTATGGAGGCGATCAATGCCTCAATCTCGTTTGATCAGCGGATGGCGGCGCAAGATATTGCCGGGTCTCGTGCCCATGCGGCGATGTTAGCCGCACAAGGCATAATCACTGATAGCGACGCGGCTTCCATTCGGGAAGGGCTGCTCACGGTCTTGTCAGAAATCGAAGGCGGTACCTTCGAATATTCCACCGCACTCGAGGACATTCACATGAATGTCGAAGCGCGCCTCAAAGAGGTCATCGGTGAACCTGCGGGTCGTCTTCACACTGGGCGCAGCCGAAATGATCAGGTTGCGACAGACTTTAAGCTTTGGGTCCGGGATCAATTTGATGCAGCTGAAACTGGTCTGCTGGCGCTGATCACGGCGCTTTTGGGTCAGGCGGAGGCGGGGGCCGATTGGGTCATGCCCGGCTTTACGCATCTCCAAACCGCGCAGCCAGTGACATGGGGCCACCATATGATGGCCTATGTCGAGATGTTTGGCCGTGACTTGAGCCGCATGCGCGATGCGCGTGCGCGCATGAACGAATCCCCCTTAGGGGCCGCAGCACTTGCGGGCACTTCTTTTCCCATCGACCGGCAGATGACGGCCGAGGCGTTGGGGTTCGACCGTCCTGCGAGCAACAGCCTTGATGCGGTCAGCGACCGTGATTTTGCGCTGGAGTTCTTAGGAGCGGCCAGCATTTGCGCTATGCACCTAAGCCGCTTTGCAGAAGAGCTGGTGATTTGGTCCTCGGCTCAGTTTCGATTTGTCACGCTGTCAGACCGTTTTTCGACCGGCTCCAGCATCATGCCACAAAAAAAGAACCCCGATGCCGCAGAGCTGATCCGCGCCAAGATCGGGCGTATTTTTGGCGCGAATGTCGCGTTGATGATGGTGATGAAAGGCCTGCCGCTGGCCTATTCCAAAGACATGCAAGAAGACAAAGAGCAGGTGTTTGACGCCGCGGATAACTTGATGCTCGCGCTGGCCGCAATGGAAGGCATGGTACGCGATATGTCTGCCAACCGACCCCAACTGGCCGCCGCGGCGGGCTCTGGGTTCTCAACTGCGACAGACCTAGCAGATTGGCTGGTGCGCGTGTTGGGCCTGCCGTTCCGTGATGCACATCACATCACCGGCAGTCTTGTTGCGTTGGCTGAGAAAAATGGCTGCGACCTGCCCGATTTGACGCTGGATCAGATGAAATCCGCCCATGATGGTATCACTAGCGATGTCTTTGATGTGCTGGGGGTGGAAAATTCAGTTAACTCACGTACATCATATGGTGGGACGGCACCCGATCAGGTGCGTGCCCAAGTCATACGCTGGAAAAAGGTTTTGGCATGAAACGACTGTCTCTATTGCTGGTGTTGACCGCATTGAGTGCATGCGGTGTGGACGGTGAACCAGTACGTCCAACGGTTGATGGTGCTGTAACCCTGTCAAACTCCGGTGTGCGGGTTGGCGGCGTTCTCGGAATTAATAAAGGGCCGCTGTCGGTCGGTTTGGGATTTTGATGCGTATTACACTTACAATCTGTGCTCTGTTTCTTGCAGGGTGCGACGGTCCTCAATCTCAAGATACCCAGCGTTACCGCGCTACTGAAAACCCAGTACCGTCGACGACAGGCGTGAAGGTAGAAGGCGAAGCACGGGTCGGCGTAAGCGGGACTTTCTGAGCAATGTCCATTTTGCGCATGATCTATCTGGCCCTCGCGGTTTGGGGGGCCATCCATCCGATGTATTATTTCATCCAATGGTTCAGCCAGAATGGCTTTGATATCAGGGGTATGGTGGATGCATGGCACGTAAATGCGGCTTCCAGCGGATTGGTTTGGGACCTAACAATTGCTGCCATTGCCTTGACGGTTTGGATCGTGGCTGAAGTAGCTGTTCGGCGCAATTGGCTCGCGCTGGTTGCCATCCCGGCGACCTTCTGTATTGGGGTAAGCTGCGGCTTGCCACTTTATCTTTTTCTGCGGTCGGCACCTGTCAAATAGGGCGACAGCCTGCAGCGTAGGTATTCAGGACCAAGGAAATTATGGATCATTTCATCTACAAGAACGGTGCACTTTTTGCTGAAGACGTTGCAATTTCTGAAATTGCGGCAGCCGTGGGTACGCCGTTCTATGTCTATTCAACAGCGACCTTGTTGCGGCATTTTCAAGCATTCGACGACGCGCTTGATGGCATGGAACATTTGGTTTGCTACGCAATGAAAGCCAATTCCAACCAAGCCGTCCTGCGCACACTCGCGCAGGCTGGGGCGGGGATGGATGTTGTGTCAGGTGGCGAATACCTGCGTGCCAAAGCCGCGGGCGTGCCAGGCGAGCGCATCGTGTTTTCCGGCGTAGGCAAGACCGCCGAAGAGATTACGTTGGCGCTTGAGGGCGGTATCCGCCAATTCAACGTGGAAAGTGAGCCAGAGATGGTGGTGCTCGACGCGGTAGCGCGCAAGCTTGGCGTGGTTGCTCCCATTACGATCCGCGTGAATCCAGATGTGGACGCCAAAACCCACGCAAAAATCGCGACCGGAAAATCTGAGAACAAGTTTGGCATCCCAATCGCACGTGCGCGCGAAGTCTACCAACTTGCCGCGTCGATGTCGGGCCTCAAGATTATCGGCATCGACGTTCATATTGGCAGCCAGTTAACTGACCTTGCCCCGTTTGAGCAGGCCTACCAGAAGGTCGCCGAGCTGTGCGGTATCCTGCGCGCGGATGGGCATGATATCATGCGGCTTGATTTGGGCGGTGGGCTAGGTATCCCTTACGAAAAAGGCAATACCGCGCCGCCTTCACCAGTGGAGTACGGTGCAATGGTCCAGAAGACACTTGGGCATTTGGATTGCGAAATCGAGATTGAACCGGGCCGTCTGATCGCAGGCAACGCAGGATTGATGGTGAGCGAAGTTATCTATGTCAAATCAGGCGAGGGGCGTGATTTCCTGATCCTTGATGGTGCGATGAACGATCTTATTCGCCCTGCCATGTATGAAGCACACCATGATATTGTTGCGGTGATTGAGCCAGCCGTAGGCGTTGATCAACAGCCCTACGACATTGTCGGTCCCGTCTGCGAATCTGGCGATACATTTGCCAAGCAGCGGATGATGCCGCCGCTCGCAGCAGGGGATCTTGTCGCGTTTCGCAGTGCTGGTGCCTACGGTGCAGTGATGGCCAGCGAGTATAATTCGCGCCCCCTTATCCCCGAAGTGTTGGTGCATGGCGATCAATTCGCGGTTATCCGCCCAAGACCGACCTTTGACGAAATGATAAATCGAGATACCATTCCTGAATGGCTTTAGGAGCGCTCCGCCCCTAGGCTGCCCAAAACGAAGGTTCCTCATGGCGACATTCACTCCCAACGATCTACGCCGCGCAATGGCCGCCGTGCGCTGGCCGCTGCGTTGGACACGTTTGGGTATGTTCGCCGAAGCTGCGGTTCAAAGCCTGTGGCCGTTGATGACCGTATGCTTGTTGTCGTTGGCGGCGCTGATGCTGGGACTGCACGAAACACTGCCGATCGAAGCGGTTTGGGCCGCGTTCGTTGTGGCCATTTCGGCAGCAATTGGCGCGCTGGTTTACGGCCTGCGTCGGTTCAGGATCCCATCAAAGGGTGCCGCAATGGCCCGGTTGGATGCGAGCCTGCCCGGCAGGCCAATCACCGCACTTTTGGACGTTCAAGCGATTGGCGCTGAGGATGATGCCTCAGCCGATGTTTGGCGCGCCCATAAACAGAGAATGGCGTCGCGGGCTGAGGCTGCGCGCGCCGTGCCGGGCGATCTGCGGGTCTCGGACCGCGATCCTTATGCGTTGCGTTATGTGGCGGTGCTTGCCTTTGGCATCGCTCTGCTTTTTGGATCGATCTGGCGTGTTGGAAGCGTGACTGAAATGGCACCCGGTGCGGGCGGGTTGGCAAGTGGGCCGGTTTGGGAAGGCTGGGCAGAACCACCGCGCTACACCGGGCGTCCAACGCTGTATCTCAATGACCTCAACGAAGGCGTGCTGCGCCTGCCGGTCGGCACGCTGATGACGCTGCGCCTTTACGGCGAAGTCGGGGCGTTGGCGCTAGAAGAAACCGTCTCTGGTGCGGTGGCGACACTAGAGGAATCGCAAGAACTTGCACAAGATTTCAAGGTTTTGCAGGACGGTGAAATTGCAATCAACGGACCAGATGGCCGACGCTGGGATGTAAGCGTGATGGCGGATCAAGCCCCCAAAATCAGCATTCTTGGGCAGCCCGAAGTGGCAGCCCTAGGCGAGATGCGTTTGCCCTTTGCCGCAGAGGATGACTACGGGGTTGAGGCAGGAGAGGCGCGTATCACGCTTGATCTCGCCTCGGTGGATCGACGGTACGGCCTGATCATTGACCCTGACGTTCGGCCCGAAATTGTTATCCCCTTACCGATGCCAATTGCGGGGGACCGCGCGTCGTTTGAGGAAAATCTGATCGACGATTTCTCCGAGCACCCTTGGGCGAACCTGCCAGTGACCATCACCCTTACAGCGCTTGACGCGGCAGAGCAGCAGGCGGTGACGGCACCTAACAAGATAACGTTACCAGGTCGTCGATTTTTTGATCCTTTGGCGGCCGCAGTGATTGAGCAGCGCAGATATCTGCTTTGGAGCCGCGCGAATGCGGGTGAAACAGCACAAGTTTTGCGCGCGATCAGCTATTTGCCCCAAGATATTTTTCGCTCTGAAACCACAGCACTGCGTCTGAACCGTCTGATCTCACGGCTTGAGTTGCGCGCCAGTTATGGCCTTGACGAAGAGGTCCAAGATGATCTGGCGCAAGAGCTATGGGACCTCGCGCTTGAATTGGAAGAAGGCGACTTGGCGGACGCGCTTGAACGGATGCGACGTGCACAGGACCGACTGAATGAGGCGATGAAAAATGGTGCTTCGGATCAGGAAATCGCAGAGTTGATGCAAGAATTGCGCCGCGCAACCGAAGAATACATGCAGCAGCTGCAACGCCAGCAGGCCGAAGAGCAAGAAGGCGAACAGAACCAGCAACAACAGGGCGAAACCATGCAGATGACGCAGGATGACCTGCAGCGCATGATGGACCGTATCCAAGAGCTGATGGAGCAAGGCCGCATGGCCGAGGCCGAACAGGCGCTCAAAGAGCTGCAAGAGCTGATGGAGAACATGCGCGTCACTGAAAGCCAGCAAGGCCAAGGCGGGCAGTCGGCTGGCGAACAGGCCATGGAGGACCTTGCCGAAACCCTGCGTGAACAGCAGGGGCTGAGTGATCAGGCGTTCCGCGATCTGCAAGAACAGTTCAACCCCAATGCGCAGACGGGAGAGAGCCAGCAAAACGAAGGCCGCAATGGTGGGCAAGGGCGCGGCGAAAGCCATGAGGGCCAGAACGGTCAAGGCCAAGAAGGCGAGCAACAGGGGCAAAACGGTCAAGGTGGCCAACAAGGCCAAGACGGCAGCGCCGGTGGACAAGAACAGGGTTTGGCCGAACGGCAGCAAGCGCTTCGTGATGAATTGAGCCGCCAAGAAGGACAGCTTCCCGGTCAAGGAACGCAAGAAGGTCGCGATGCCCGCGAGGCGCTTGGGCGTGCGGGTGATGCGATGGATGAAGCCGAAGAGGCGCTGCGTAATCAGGATTTGGCCGAGGCCATCGACAACCAGTCACAGGCTATGGAGGCCTTGCGTGAAGGCATGCGGTCGCTTGGCGAAGCGATGGCGGAAGAAGAGCAGAACCGTCAGGCTGGCCAAGGCACTGCGGAATCGGATCGCCGTGGGGACAACCGGGATCCGTTGGGCCGCGAGCAAGGCTCCAACGGGGCGTCAGGCAGCGATAATGATCTGACCCTGAACGATGAAGCTTATGGCCGCGCACGCGAGTTGCTGGATGAGATCCGTCGCCGCTCAGGCGAGACAGCCCGCCCCGAGGTGGAGCGTGACTACCTTAACCGACTACTGGATCGGTTCTGAGTTAAAGTAAGCTGCCGCTCAGGAGGGTTTTGAACTTGATGCCATCGCATCAAGCCACTGCAGGAACGTCGTCACTTGTCCGTTCAGCCAGACGCGCCCCTGATCGATCAACGCTACGTATTGCGTCAACGTGGGTTCCAGCGCTGGAACGGCCGCAGATAGTTGTGGTGCAAAAAGATAAATAGCGCTGAGGATCAACGCGAGCAGCACAATCAGCATGAACCCGGAACGAAACCCACGTTTTTTTCGTTGATGGGTTGGAGCATCGATACGGGTCTGATCACTCGCCCCGCCTTCATCCTGATCGGACGAAGATCGCAGCGAAGAATTGATTTCTTCGATATCCGGAAGCAGGTCACGACGAGAATTTAGCGCAGCCGCCGTGGTTGCAGCGTCATCAAGTTGTTCAGGATCTTCGCCCCGCATCCGAGCCATACGTGTGCGGGACTCGCGGGCGCGGCGCTCTGCGTCATCTTCGGGCGCGCTGTCGTCGATACCCAATTCCGGCTGTGTTTCAAGCGTCGCGGTGTCACGCGTATTGGTACGCGCTTCGCGCTCGGCTTCCGCTTCTTGGCGAAGGATATCTGCCACAGCTGGATCAAGTCGCTTGCGCTCGGGTTCGGCAGCGGGGGGCGTAGGCTCCGGCGGGGGGGATACTTCTTCGTCCGGGGCAGGGGCCGAAATGTCTTCAGCCTCGTCGTCCTCGTCGGACGGCGCATGATCTGCATGGTGTTGATACCAAGTCTGGCCGCAGTTTGAGCACTGCACATCCCGCCCTGTGGTTGGGATTACCTCGTCCGGCACCTCGTATTGTGCGTCGCAATTCGGGCAAGTCAGCCGCATCTCGTGTCCTGCTGCATTAAAGATTGTTCATTTCTAACCGTTAACCTTTAGCAAATGTCATCGTTTGTACACTAAAAGTACACCTAAGACTTGAAGCGTTGCTCAGATGCATTGAAACCCGAACTTTGCTGAGGCACAAGAGGCCAAACAGGATGGGGGCCCTGCGTGATCGAGCTGGAAAATGTGGCTTATAGCTATGGGGGTGGCGAGCTGCTGTCGGATATTTCGCTCAAGCTGGCTGCGGGATCGTTTCACTTCCTGACGGGGCCTTCGGGTGCGGGCAAAACCACATTAATGAAGCTGTGCTACGGCGCGCTCCTGCCAACTGCTGGACAGATCAGGGTTTTTGGAACTGATGTTCGGGAGTTGGACCGCGACGGTATCGCCTTGATGCGCCGCCGGGTTGGTGTGGTCCACCAAGATTGCCAATTCCTCGACCATCTGCCTGTTGCCGACAATATCGCATTGCCTTTGGCCGTGTCCGGGCGTGACACCGATGCTGGTGGCGAAGACCTGAGCGACCTTATGACGTGGGTGGGTCTGACTGATCGCGCTCGGGCTTTGCCAGACGAGCTGTCGGGAGGGGAACGTCAGCGAGCAGCCCTCGCGCGCGCGGTCATCATGTCACCTGACGTGGTGCTCGCCGATGAACCAACGGGCAATGTCGATTGGGAGATGTCGCAACGACTGCTGCGCCTATTGATCGAGCTGAACCGCATGGGCAAAACCGTTTTGGTTGCCACGCACGATCTGAGCCTCATTCGCGCGACAAAGGCGCATGTACAAGCCCGGGTGTTACGGATCGCAAATCGGCGCATTCAGCTTGCGGGGGCAGATTTGTGAAGGCTGCGCTGACCCCATTGCGCCGAATGTTGTCAGGTGATCGTCAAGCTGATCGTGTCGTGCCGCCTTCGGGCTTTACCGCACAACTGACCCTCTTTGCTGCAGGTGCAATGGCCTTTCTGGCAGTTTTTGCGCTGGCTCTCTCTTTGGCCTCAGGTCGATTGGCGCAGCGTTGGGGAGCGGAGCTTGCTCAATCCGCGACTATCCGCATCGCAGCGCCGCAGGACCAGCAACAAGCGCAGACCGATGCAGCACTGCTGATCCTCGAGACAACAAAGGGTGTCGCCAGCGCGCGCGCGCTAAGCAATGAAGAACAACAAGCGCTGCTGGCACCTTGGTTCGGAGCTGATCTGGCGCTGGATGCACTGCCCGTGCCACGGTTGATTGAAGTGATTGAAGAAGACGGAGGCATGGATGCCGCTGGTTTGCGGTTGCGTTTAGCAGCCGAAGTTCCCGGTGCCGTTTTAGACGACCACACCCGCTGGCGCGCTCCTTTGGTCGATGCTGCGGACCGGTTGCGCAGTCTGGGCTGGCTGTCGATCGTGTTGATTGCCGCCGTTATGGGGGCGATGGTGACATTGGCTGCAAACGCGGCCTTGGCGGCAAACGCTCAGGTGGTCAAAGTCTTGCGCTTGGTTGGTGCGACAGATGCCTATATCGCTCAGGCTTTTATCCGTCGCTTCACCCTGCGCGCGCTCGTTGGGGCTGCGGGCGGTACGGTTTTGGGCCTTATCGCAGTGTTTGCCCTGCCGCGTGGTAATGAAGAAACAGCAAGCTTTCTGACCGGGATCGGCTTTCAGGGCTGGCACTGGTTGGTTCCACTTTTGATCCCACCTCTGGCCGGATTGGTGGCCTTTATCGCAACGCGCCTCGCTGCACGCCGCACATTGGAGAGCCTCGCATGAACATTCTGCAGTGGATCAGGTCCATCTTGTTTTCGGCGCAGGCAACGATCGCAATGCCCATCATTGGCCTACTCTATGCACCTTGGGCAATGTTCTCAAAACGCGGTGCTTACGCCGCTTGTAAGGGGTATTCGCGCTATATCTTCTGGACGGCGAGTTGGATGATTGGCATGCGCTGCGAAGTGCGCGGCAAGATTCCATCAGGTGCGGTCTTGGTCGCGTCCAAGCATCAATCGTTTCTTGATATCATGATGATCTTTACGGCGTTGCCCCGCACCAAGTTCATTATGAAAAAACAAATCCTCTGGACGCCGGTGATTGGGCAATACGCAAAGCGGATGGAGATGGTGGCCGTGGACCGTGGCAAGCGCGGCAAAGCGATCAGCAAAATGGTTGCGGATGTAAAAGCGGGCCAACGCGAACCTGGCCAGTTGGTGATCTATTCCCAGGGCACACGTGTCGCACCGGGGCGCAAAGTGCCTTATAAAGTCGGCACTGCGGTTCTCTATGAACAGCTTAACCAGACCTGCATACCTGTGGCGACCAATGCTGGCGTCTTTTGGCCGCGCCGAGGTCTTTTCCGGCGCCCGGGTGTGGCTGTGCTCGAATTTCTGGAACCGATAGAGCCGGGGCTTGATCGCGAAACGTTTATGGCCACGCTAGAAGAACGCGTGGAGGTGGCCTCTGAAAAGCTGCTGGACGAGGCAGGATTTGAGCGGCCCGATGCGTAAGATTTTAGATATCGCGTCCTTAGAAGCGCTCTATGGAACGCCCGGAGCCGCCTCGCTGCGCAAAGTTGCGGATCACCTGACGCCACTTTACCTGAAATGGATCATGGCATCGCGCCTGTGCATCGTCAGCACAGTTGGGCCTGACGGAACCGATGGCAGCCCCCGTGGCGATGATGGACCCGTTGTTTTACCACTGGATGCAAAGACGCTGGCGATGCCCGATTGGCGCGGCAATCAGCGGCTCGATACGTTGCGCAACATCGTAACCGACGGTCGTATATCTTTGATGTTTCTCGTACCGGGCTCAAACACGGTTGTGCGTGTGAATGGCCAAGCCATGGTAACAGATGATGCCGATCTGCGGATGCGTTTTGAAAAGAAGAACCGCCAACCCGCGACTGTTATCGTGATTGAAGTGGCTCAGGTTTATACCCAATGCGCGCGCGCTTTGTTGCGCGCAGGCACGTGGGGAAATGTGGAACAGAGCGATGATTTGCCTTCAGCTGGAGAAATCTTGGCTGAAGTTAGTCTAGGTGAGGTAGGTGGGGCCGAGTATGATGCGGCTTGGGGCGCGCGCGCAGCCAAGACCATGTGGTAGTGGTAGGCGAGCTTTAGAACTTAATAATATTGATGACCTGGCGACCAAAAGAGCAATCAATGTGAAGTGCTTGAAATTTGTTCTCACACCTAAGCCACCCCGCATCGGCTCGCTTTTTTTGGGTGGTCTCGTCATGCAAAAACGAAGATTTTTTTCGAAAGCCTCTGTCGGCCTTGAGCTATAACAATTCGGTTCGCAGCAGCAGCAGCAGCAGCAGCAGCAGCAGACTGATCAGGCTGTGCGCCAAAGATCACATCCGAATTGTTGATCGTCTCATCGCAGTCCCTCAATGTGTCCAAAATCGCAGGCCTCAAGCAAGACGAAGCCTACAGTATGCCAGATTTGAAATTGGGGACGAAAAAAGGAGTGGGGCCCGCGTGCCGAAAATCAAAAGAAATCGGCGCGCGAGCTTGAGCTTATGCGTGAATGGCACCGTCGCCGCAGGCTAGGGCAGCCTCTCGGACCGCTTCTGAATAGGTTGGATGCGCGTGGCAAGTCATCGCAAGGTCTTGCGCCGACGCGCCGAATTCCATCGCGACGCAAATCTCATGAATGAGATCACCAGCCGATGGGCCAATAATATGACAGCCCAGAATGCGATCGGTGTCTTTGTCGGCAAGGATTTTCACAAATCCATCACCGGCAAAATTCGCTTTTGCCCGCGCATTCCCCATAAAGCTGAACTTGCCAACCTTATAGGCGCGGCCTGCTTTCTTGAGCGTTTCTTCGGTCTCGCCAACATTGGCAACTTCGGGATGCGTATAGATCACACCCGGGATCACGCTGTAGTTTACGTGGCCATGTTTGCCAGCAATCACCTCCGCTGCGGCAAGGCCTTCGTCTTCGGCCTTATGCGCCAGCATTGGCCCTTCGATCACGTCGCCGATGGCATAGACGCCCTTGATAGAGGTCTCCCAATGGTCGTTCACAGCAATCTGGCCGCGGTCTGTCATCTTGATCCCGAGCGCATCAAGACCAAGTCCGTCGTGGTAAGGCTGCCTGCCCGTTGCAAGCAATACAGCGTCGGCGTCGATCTCGTGTTCGCTGTCGTCTTTGCGCAGCTTGTAAGTCACCGTTGCCTTGGTTTTTGTCGCTTTGGTCGATTGAACGGCAGCGCCCATGATGAATTTGAAACCTTGTTTTTTCAGCATCCGCTGGAAGACCTTTTGTACCTCAGCGTCCATGCCAGGCGTGACCGCATCAAGGTATTCCACAACCGTCACTTCGGAGCCAAGACGGGCATAGACGGAGCCCAACTCAAGTCCGATGACACCCGCACCGATCACAACAAGGCGCTTGGGCGTCTTTGACAGCGACAGCGCGCCGGTTGAAGTCACAACGATTTTCTCGTCTACCTCAACGCCTGGCAAGGAAGACGGCACAGAGCCTGACGCGATAATGATATTTTTGGCCTCATGCAGATCGTCTCCGACCTTGACCTTGCCCACCTCAGGGATGGACGCCCAACCTTTGATCCAATCAATTTTGTTCTTTTTGAACAGGAATTCGATGCCTTTTGTATTGCCGTCCACAGTACCCTGTTTGTAGGCCTGCATCTGCTTCCAATCAACGGAAGGAGATTTGCCCTTAAGGCCCATCTCAGCGAAGTTGTGTTCCGCTTCATGCAACATATGCGATGCATGCAAGAGCGCCTTGGAGGGGATGCAGCCAACGTTCAGGCAGGTCCCGCCCAGCGTGTCACGTCCCTCGACGCAAGCTGTTTTCAGGCCAAGCTGCGCACAGCGAATTGCTGAAACATAGCCGCCGGGGCCGGAGCCGATCACGATAACATCATAGCTGGACATGGGGGGTCTCCTTGGTGGTGAGGCGCATGATTTTACCGCGCATGTTGATTTGAGGGTAGGGGGGCAGGCCTCCCGGCGCAAGCGTCAGCCCCAGAAGTTTTTCTGGAAGGATGTACGTCAGACAAGCGCGGCGACCAGCATCAGTGCCGTGGCAACAAAGCCGGTCATCCAGATGAAAGACCGATAAGGTTTCAGACCCAGCGCGTAGGCAGGGATATAGAGCACCCGAGCAGCCAAGTAGATCCAGGCCATCACGGCGGTGAAGCCGCTGTTTTGGGAGGACATTTGGATGACGCCAACGGCAATGCCAAAAAGGATCAGCCCTTCGAAATGGTTGCCAAATGCACGGCCAAGCCTTGCTGTGCGTTCTGAGAGGTCACGCGAAGGGGCGCGATCGCGCGGCGACATGGTGTAACCGGGGCTCAGCTCCAAGTTGGCAGGGATGGCGTAAAGCATAAATTGCAAGATCTGCAGGAGTGCCGCAAGCGTAAGAGCGGTGAGTTCTGGGGTCATGCGGTTTCGATGAAATAGGCAGTCGCATGCGTCACAGTCGCGCCGTCATCCGAGCTTAGTGCGGCGGAGCGGTCGATCCATGCCTGGGCGCGGCTGCGGTCGCTGACCTGCAGCAGGATAAATGCATGGGTGTCGCTGTCCGCATCGCGCCAAATTTGTAGCACCGTTAGGCCTGCGTCACGTCGCGCCTCGTCATCTGCGTCAAAGGCGGCCTTCCAAGGCGCATAGCTGGTGATGTTTTGGTAGCAGATCAATTGCATGGCATTGCTCCTTGGGAGGGCAAGTGGGGTGGCGCGGGCGCGCCAGGTGATCATATCACACTTGGTTGCCCGCGCCCGCTGAGCCTTTGTTGGTCTACAGATCCATCAACAAACGCCGAGGATCCTCAAGCGCTTCTTTCACACGTACCAGGAACGTAACCGCGCCTTTGCCGTCGACAACGCGGTGGTCGTAGCTGAGTGCCAGATACATCATTGGACGGATCACGACTTGCCCGCCAATCGCCATCGGACGGTCCTGAATTTTATGCATACCCAAGATGCCTGACTGCGGAGGGTTCAAAATAGGTGAACTCATCAGAGAGCCATAGACGCCGCCGTTGGAGATTGTGAACGTCCCGCCCTGCATGTCTTCCATCGACAGCTTGCCGTCGCGCGCACGGGCACCTTTTTCTGCGATGGCTTTTTCGATCTCTGCAAAACTCATTGCATCCGCATCGCGGATAACCGGAACCACAAGACCCGTGGGCGTGCCAGCGGCAATGCCCATGTGGACGAAGTTCTTGTAGACAATGTCGGTGCCGTCGATCTCTGAGTTGACCTCAGGAACTTCGTTCAGGGCATGTACACAGGCCTTGGTGAAGAAGGACATAAAGCCCAGCTTCACACCGTGCTTTTTCAAAAACAGATCTTTGTACTCGTTGCGCAGTGACATGACCTCGGTCATGTCGACCTCGTTATAGGTGGTCAGCATGGCTGCGGTATTTTGGCTGTCTTTGAGACGCCGCGCAATTGTTTGGCGCAAACGCGTCATCTTAACGCGCTCTTCGCGTGATGCATCGTCAGCGGTGACTGGTGCGCGAGGCGTTGCCGCAGGCGCAGGAGCCGATGCAGCAGATGTACCTGCTGTGATCGCCTTGGCCACGTCTTCTTTCATGATGCGGCCATCACGTCCGGTGCCTGTGACCTGATCACGGCTGACGCCTTGTTCTGCCATTGCTTTCTTGGCTGAGGGTGCATCTTCGACGTCTTTGCCGCCCGAAGATTGCGCCGCTGGTGCCTGTTCTTGCGCGGGTGCAACTGCTGCAGCGGCACCATCGCCCGACGCGATAATCGCGAGCTTTGCCATGGCATCAACGGTGCTGCCTTCTTCGGCGATGATCTCGGTCAAGGTACCTGCAGCAGGGCTGGGCACTTCGACGCTCACCTTATCCGTTTCAAGCTCGCACAGCATTTCGTCCTGAACGACCGTATCACCGACCTTTTTGAACCACGTGCTGACAGTTGCCTCGGTGACACTTTCGCCCAAGGTCGGGACCATCACATCAACGTTCGTGGCTTCGGTCTTGGCCTTTTGAGGGGCTGCTTCTTTGGCCTTGGCCGGGGCATCGCCAGTGCCAGCGCCTTCGCTTATGGTCGCAATGAGCGCATCAACGCCCACAGTTTCGCCCTCGGCCGCAATGATATCTCCCATGGTGCCTGCAATTGGGCTGGGCACTTCGACTGTGACCTTGTCGGTCTCCAGTTCGCAGAGCATCTCGTCAACGGCCACAGCATCACCGGGTTTCTTAAACCATGTCGCCACGGTCGCCTCGGTCACGGATTCGCCTAGCGTCGGTACGCGTACTTCGCTTGTCATGGTTTATTTCCCTTTCACTGTCAGCGCATCGTCAACGAGGGCTGCTTGTTCTGCTTTGTGTTTGCTCGCCAGACCCGTGGCGGGTGACGCGGCGGTGGCACGTCCCGCATAATCGGGTCGGCCGAATTTGGCCTTGATACGCCCCAAGACCCATTCAATGTTGGGCTCGATGAAGGACCAAGCCCCTTGGTTCTTGGGCTCTTCCTGACACCATACCATTTCGGCACCTTTGAACCGCTCCAACTCTTTGACCGCGGATTGCGCGGGGAAGGGATAGAATTGCTCAAAACGCATAATGTAGACGTCCGTAATGCCGCGCTGGTCGCGCTCTTCCAACAGGTCAAAATACACTTTGCCAGAACACATGACGACGCGCTTAATCTTGTTGTCGGCAACCAATTCAGTCTCGGAATTGCCCTGTTGCGCATCGTCCCACAGGACACGGTGGAAACTTGACCCAGTGGTGAATTCCTCTGCCTTGCTGACAGCCTTTTTGTGGCGCAGCAGGGATTTTGGGGTCATCAACATCAACGGCTTGCGGTAACTGCGGTGCAGCTGGCGGCGCAGAATATGAAAGTAGTTCGCTGGTGTCGTGCAGTTGGCCACGATCCAGTTGTCACCGCCACACATTGTCAGGAAACGTTCCAGACGTGCGGAAGAATGCTCCGGCCCTTGGCCCTCATAGCCATGGGGCATCAGGCAGACGAGGCCTGACATCCGCAGCCACTTACTTTCACCAGAGCTGATGAATTGGTCGAACATGATTTGTGCACCGTTGGCAAAATCGCCGAACTGCGCCTCCCAAAGGGTCAGTGCATTGGGCTCTGCCAGCGAGTAGCCATATTCAAACCCAAGTACCGCGTATTCAGACAACATCGAGTCGATCACTTCATACTCGGCCTGCCCCTCGCGGATGTGGTTGAGCGGATAGTAGCGTTCTTCAGTGTCTTGATTGATCAGCCCTGAATGGCGCTGGCTGAATGTGCCGCGCGTGCTGTCCTGTCCGGCAAGCCGCACCTTATAGCCTTCGGTCAGCAACGAGCCAAATGCCAATGCCTCGGCTGTCGCCCAATCAAAGCCTTCGCCCGATTTCATCATCTGAGCCTTAGCATCCAGAAGGCGGCCAATAGTTTTGTGCAAAGGAAAGTCATCAGGTGCCGTAGTCAGGGCGGTGCCTACGTCTTTCAGAGTTGCCTTATTGATGGCTGTTTTGCCGCGTTGGTACTTCGTGTCCTGTTTGTCCAGGTGCGACCATTTTCCGTCCAGCCAATCGGCCTTGTTGGGGCGGTACTCCTTGCCCGCCTCAAATTCGTCGCTCAGGTGGGCCTGAAACGCGGCCTTCATGTCCTCGATCTCGCCTTCCGGGATCAGCCCGTCTTTGACCAGACGATCCGTATAAAGGGTCAGCGTGGTTTTCTGAGTTTTGATCTTTTTGTACATGACCGGGTTGGTGAACATGGGCTCATCACCCTCGTTATGACCGAAGCGGCGGTAGCAAATGATGTCGATCACAACGTCTTTTTGGAACTTCTGGCGGAACTCCGTCGCCACGCGTGCCGCATGAACAACCGCTTCGGGGTCATCGCCATTCACGTGGAAAATCGGTGCTTCGACCACCAGCGCGTTGTCGGTGGGGTAGGGGCTTGAGCGGCTAAAGTGCGGGGCCGTGGTGAAGCCAATCTGATTGTTGACCACGATATGCATTGTGCCGCCAGTGCGGTGACCTTTGAGGCCTGACAATGCGAAACACTCTGCCACAACGCCCTGACCCGCAAAGGCTGCATCGCCGTGCAGCAAGATTGGCATAACCGTGGTCCGGTCGATGTTTTCTTGTTGGTCTTGTTTCGCCCGTACTTTGCCGATCACGACCGGGTTTACGGCCTCAAGGTGTGACGGGTTCGCCGTCAGACTAAGGTGCACAGTATTGCCGTCGAATTCGCGGTCTGATGACGCACCAAGGTGGTATTTTACATCCCCAGATCCATCGACATCCTCGGGCTTGTAACTGCCGCCCTGAAATTCGTTAAAGATCGCCCGGTAGGGTTTTTGCATAACATTGGCGAGGACCGACAAACGCCCCCGGTGCGGCATGCCAATCACGATATCATGAACGCCCAATTGACCGCCGCGTTTGATGATCTGCTCCATTGCTGGGATCAGGCTTTCGCCACCATCCAAGCCGAAACGTTTGGTGCCCATATATTTTACGTGCAGGAACTTCTCAAAACCTTCGGCCTCGACCAATTTGTTGAGGATCGCTTTGCGCCCTTCGCGGGAGAAGGCGATTTCCTTACCCAGACCCTCGATCCGTTCTTTGAGCCAACCGGCCTCTTCGGGGTTGGAAATATGCATGTACTGGAGTGCGAAGGTACCGCAGTACGTCCGCTTCACGATGTCCACAATCTGGCGCATCGTCGCGATTTGTAGGCCCAAAACGTTGTCGATAAAGATCGGGCGGTCCATGTCGGCATCCGAAAAGCCGTAGGATTTTGGATCGAGCTCGGCCAACTTGCCGGTTTCGCGCATGCCCAATGGGTCAAGATCCGCCGCCAAATGTCCGCGGATACGGTAGGCACGGATGATCATCAGCGCCCGAATACTATCAAGCACGGCACGTTGGATTTGATCGTTGGAAATTTCTACGCCCTTGGCGGCGGCCTTCTCAGCGATTTTGCCACCCGCGGCTTTGGCCTCAATAGGCCACTCGCCAGTGAGCGCAGCAGTTAGGTCATCGCCGGGCGAGGGGGGCCAATCGGCGCGTGCCCATGAAGGGCCCGTGGCCTCAGCTTTGACATCGCTGCCCTCGTCCCCGAGCGCTTTGAAGAACGCCTGCCATGCTTCATCGACCGCATTGGGATCGTTGGCATAGCGCGCGTACATCTGTTCCAGATATTCCGCGTTGTGCCCCTGCATGAAGGAGGAGGCATGAAACTGGTCGTTGGCTGGGTGGTCGGTCATAGAAGTACCTCTTGTGGGTGGGGGCCACTTGCGCCCAATTCGCGCATTCGGAGTTTTGTAAAATTAGATCGTATGCTTCTTTCTACGCATGTCAGCGTAGTGAAATAGGCAGATGCAACGAGGCGCAGATTATATCTCATCGCTTTGTTCTACTTAGTGTTTTCAGAGGTGAAGGCGCTACATCGGGCTCAACGGAGCCTCTACAATACAGGTGCCATTGGGCTTGCACGGTTGGATCAGGAGTGCATGCTGTTAAAGCGTTGTAAATTGTGTGAGCCGGATCGATCGAAGCGCAAAGAGCGCGGAAATGATTGCGCATTATTTGGGCACTCCCTTCAGGGAGTAAGAAAACCTGCCCGCCCCGAGGGCCGGGATCACGGAAAGTGACCTCGACCATCTGTGGCGTGCAGGCGCTTGCCAAAAATAAGCGGGCAAGTTGAGTGCTGACAGTAGTCTTGAGGCGCGCCAAGGCATCGCTCGTTCTACGCCACGGCTGGAGCATGCTGTTCTCGAACCATATGCCAGCGCTCGGATCATGCCTTATCAATCGCCTCTTTGACCGCTTCACCCAAGGTCGCAGGGCTGTCGGCGACGATGATGCCTGCTTCGCGCATGGCGTTGATCTTGCTTTCTGCATCGCCTTTGCCGCCAGCGACGATCGCGCCAGCGTGACCCATACGGCGGCCGGGAGGGGCCGTGCGGCCTGCGATGAAACCAGCAGTTGGTTTCCAGCGGCCCTTTTTACGCTCATCCGCCAGGAACTGAGCCGCTTCTTCTTCGGCTGAACCGCCAATTTCACCAATCATGATGATGGACGTTGTCTCGGGGTCGGCCAAGAACATCTCAAGGACGTCGATATGCTCGGTCCCTTTGATCGGGTCACCGCCGATTCCTACGGCGCTGGATTGGCCCAGACCCAGATCTGTGGTTTGCTTTACCGCTTCATAAGTCAGCGTGCCCGAACGCGAGACGACGCCACAAGAACCGCGCTTGTGGATGTGGCCCGGCATGATGCCAATTTTGCAGGCGTCAGGCGTGATAACACCGGGGCAGTTTGGCCCGATTAGTCGAGACTTTGAGCCTTGCAGTGCGCGCTGAACCCGCATCATGTCGAGCACAGGAATGCCTTCGGTGATGCAGACGATCAGCTCCATTTCGGCGTCGATTGCCTCAAGAATGGAATCTGCGGCAAAGGGCGGCGGAACATATATGACCGACGCATTGGCCTCAGTCATGTGCTTTGCTTCGTGAACCGAGTTGAACACCGGCAGGTCCAAATGTGTTTGCCCGCCTTTGCCCGGTGTCACACCACCAACCATCTTGGTGCCGTAAGCAATCGCCTGTTCGGAGTGGAACGTGCCCTGCGAGCCGGTGAGCCCCTGACAGATGACTTTGGTATTTTCGTCTACGAGTACGGCCATGATGCGGTCCTTGTTCTGGTCTGTTTTGCCCCGGAAGGGCGGGATGAAAGCGGCAGGTGTCAGCCGCGTTTGAAAGGATTGAGCTGTTGGAAACGAGGGGAACGGAGCACGGGCCATCTGTCATATAGCGTGGCGCGTTGGGGAGAAGTGCCCGAAGGTGTGGCGGTAAGAGGGTCAAGCGATATCGCGCGCCGTAGTTCACGCGCGCTAAGCGGAGCGATCTTGCCCTGACGCGTTGCAATCAGCATCGACAGAGCAATTTGTAACGTTGCCTCGGGATCGAAATTGGTGACCTGCGGGTTGGTTAGGCTATCTTTTTTCGGGGTGAATAAAGACGTACGCTCCGCAAAAAACATGGCGCGAACACTTTCGTTTCCCTCGGCATAAACCGTTTGGGTTCGCGTTCGTCGACCAACGCTCATTTGCAGCGGTGGTTCGTTTGCGTAATGCGTCATCAGCCGATCAAGCAGGCCCCTCGCCAAAGGGTTGCGCCGTCCGTTTTCCAGCAAACTGGGTAGATAGCCGTTCAACACCCGCATCACTTCAGCAGCATCGCGGGACAAGGACGGATTTTCGTTTGTTGGGCGCTCAAGTCCTGTTGGGTCGATCCCGGCGCTGTCGCAGAAATCATCGATCAAATCTCCGCCCACTAGGCCGTCGCGCTCCAAAAGCCTTACTTTGAGGCGCTCAGGTCCGACCGCCTCGATCCAAGGCGCCAGCACCCGGGCGTGATCGAACCGCTTTTGTCTAAGGGACTTGTTTAGATATTCAGGAAATGCTGTTGTACCGCCGCGTTTGATCATTTCAGAATAGGCGCTGAGCGTGAGTGACACTTGATCGCGGATATAGACTACGTAATCGGGTGCGTCGAAGTACTGCCTAAGTAGCTTGTCAAAACGAGTCACGTCGGACGGTGTGCGCAGATAATGTGCGGCGTGTTCGCTGGACGCTACATACAGATCTTTGTCCGCTTTATTCTTGGCAAGGCTTGCCTCAAACCTGCGGACCATTTGTTCAGCATAGCGCTCTTGTTCGGTCAGCTTTTCGATCTGCAAGAGCCTCGAGATATGTGGGTCAGGGATATGGATCCCGCTGGCAGAGAGTGCCGCGATTGGCAGTTCCCATTGGCTGGAGTAGTTCGGATCAAGCCGATCATACAAAACGCCCATTCTGCTCAATGCGTTCGTATTGGCATACAAGAAACTCTGAATCGAGGTCGAGCCAACTTTGGGCCTTCCGATATGAAAGACCGCGCGCATCAGTTACTAGACCCCTGCAGTTTTAATCCAGCATAAAGCCGGTCTACAGCAATAAAGGTTTGCCCATCTTGAGTGCCAACATGCACGACCGCGACACGGCCCCGTACCAATTCGCGGCCTTCGATCAAGGCGGTTTCTTTACCAATCTCATGAGTGTCGGGCAAAGAAATTGGCGTTCCAAAAACCGGTGGCTGGGCCATTTGAGCACGCAGCGCAGCGATCGCCGCATCGCTGTGGTCACCGTCAAAGGTCACTTCGCAACGCCTCTCAACACCGCGTGGTGCATCAAGCGGACGTGGAGCAAGGCTATCGCCCCAAAAGGTGAGCGAGAAAGGTGCTTCGTCAGTGTTCATATTGCGACGCGCTTGCGCTTCGGTCTGACCCGCCTTGAAGCACCATTTGTTGAATGCTGTGATGCCGGCGTGAGGTGTCGCTTGCGCGGTACCAAATTGAGGCACCACCAGCAAAAGTGATGAAAGTGCCACCGCGCCAAATTGGTGTGGGAACTTGAAAGCTAAACCAATCGTCGCTCGAGCCTCAACGGTCTGTTGACTTGTCTGCCGAGCCTTGCCCAAGCCGGAACAAACCAGCTTGAGCGAAATCGAGGCGTCTGCACAATAGCCGAGTCGCTTCATCAATCCTTCCTGCAAAGCAGAGAGCAGATTGGTGAAAACAGCCGTAGAGCTAGTGCGAAGACGCGACAATTGATCAGCCTTTAACCGCTTTGACGATTTTTTGTGCGCCATCTTTCAGGTCATCCGCCGCGATCACGTCTAGGCCGCTTTCATTGATGATCTTTTTGCCTTCGGCGACCTTGGTGCCTTCAAGGCGGACAACAAGCGGGACTTTTAGCCCAACTTCTTTCACCGCGGCAACGACGCCCTCTGCGATCACATCGCAGCGCATGATGCCGCCAAAGATGTTTACCAAAATGCCTTTGACCTGTGGGTCAGAGGTGATGATCTTGAACGCTTCCGTCACTTTTTCCTTGGTTGCACCGCCGCCCACGTCGAGGAAGTTGGCAGGCTCGGCACCATAAAGTTTGATGATGTCCATCGTCGCCATCGCTAGGCCCGCACCGTTCACCATGCAGCCGATTTCGCCGTCCAGAGCGATGTAGTTGAGGTCGTATTTCGACGCCTCCAGCTCTTTGGGGTCTTCTTCGGTTACATCGCGCAGTTCTGCGATGTCGTTGTGGCGGTACATGGCGTTGCCATCAAAGCTAACCTTGGCGTCCAGCACTTTCAGATCACCACTGTCTGTGACGATCAGCGGGTTGATCTCAAGCATCTCCATGTCTTTTTCCATGAACGCTTTGTAGAGCAGACCCATCAAGCCCACACATTGCTTGACCTGCTTGCCCTCCAAACCTAGGGCAAAGGCGACACGCCGGCCGTGGAATGGTTGGTAGCCAGTTGCAGGGTCGACAGCAAAATTGATGATCTTTTCTGGCGTGCTTGCAGCCACCTCTTCGATGTCCATGCCGCCCTCAGTTGAGCAGACAAAACCTACACGGCTTGTTTGGCGATCGACCAGCAGGGCCAGATATAATTCAGTTTCAATGCCTGCGCCGTCTTCGATGTAGATGCGGTTGACTTGCTTGCCGGCAGGGCCTGTTTGGTGCGTCACCAGCGTGCGGCCCAGCATCTTTTTGGCCTCTTGCGCGGCTTCTTCAACAGACTTCGTCAGCCGAACACCGCCTTGTTCGCCTGCGTCAGCTTCCTTGAAACTCCCTTTACCGCGTCCACCAGCGTGGATCTGCGCTTTGACAACCCACAAAGGACCGTCCATTTCGCCAGCGGCAGATTTTGCATCTTCGGCTTTGAGGACAACCCGTCCGTCAGAGACAGGGGCACCATAACTACGCAAGAGGGCTTTCGCCTGATATTCGTGGATGTTCATGAAAAACGGTCCCGTTTTTTGTTCCAGTCAAGTCGCGTTATACGACGGAGTCTTAAAGCTCAGTTAGCAGTTTTTCCCATGTAACAAAAGATTCCCACCCAAAACCGACATTTGTGATCACACGTTTAAATCCTGTGATCACAAAGCCGTTCTGGATACCCTGCTAAACATGTTGAGAATCTGCAAAATCAGTCGTTTGGGGCAATTTGAAGTAAATGGTCTTCGAATTCGGAGCATATTGTGATGGCTTTGTCGTCTGGGTTGTAAAATGCGTTTGCCTCGCCACAAGTTACAACTGAGACCGTAACGGTCTCAGGTAAGGTCATCAGGGTGTTGAGTGCACCAACCTCTCGCTCAATCACAATGGTCGCCATTCCGCTTTGGCCTTCGGTGAATTGGAATGTTTCGCCGTCGCGCTTTTCCGCCATTTCATCAAAAACAGGCCCCCAGCTGTCAATCGCCAGCTCGAATTCCTCCTGGCAGGTTTCTGCCCGCTCTTCCGGTAACCCCAGATCACGGGCGAAATCTTCGCGGTCTTCGACATCTGCGCCATAGAACAGGCACACCAGATTGTAGAAACGCTGCAATTCTGCCCCATGCACATCCCACGCTGTTTCAGGCGAATCCGTTGCTGATTCCGCCTCAAATGCGATTGCAGCATAATAGGCAATCTCAGTTGCTCTATCGTCATCGAAGGTGGCGTTGATCAGCAAGATCGACGCGGTGTCTGCCGCGTCGTCTTCTTGGCCCATGATCGGCAGTCCGAGCACGTCGATAAGCGCGTGTCCCAGCTCATGGTAAAAGACTGAGATCAGATTGGCTTCGACAAATGCATCCTGCACCTCATCCGCAAGGGCACCGCAAGGCAAGGCCATGCTAAATGCGAGTGCGAGCCGCTTCACAGCGGCATCAGTGCCCAATAATCGAGGTCCAGCAGCACATCAGGTGGGTATTTGCCATCCGCGCCTTTCAATTTGAATGGATCGCCGCCCTTTGTTGCAACCAGCCGCAAGCGAATGGCACCAACACCCGGTGCTTTGGTCTCCGCTTTATCAAGAACTTCAGACCATGCCCTTATAGTGTCGCCTGCAAGGCACGGATTGGCATGCGCCCCTCCGTTGAGGCCGGCGATCATCTGCGCATTGGCTAGCCCGTTGAACGAAAGTGCCCGCGCCATCGAAATAACGTGGCCACCATAAATCAGGCGGGACCCGTCGGGCCGCGCCAATGTGTCAAAATGCACCTTGGCTGTGTTCTGCCACAGGCGCGTCGCCATCATGTGTTCGGCTTCTTCGATCGTCACGCCGTCGACGTGGTCGATCATTTCGCCGATCTCATAATCGCCCCAGCGGTGTGGCTCTCCTGCAAGCTCAAAGTCGTACCGTGAGAAATCGAGGCCCTTGGGGATGCGCAGCTGCCCGACGCTAAGCGCATTGGGCAAATTCGGGACCACCGTCTTGGGAGCAGGTGCATCCAGATCGCGTTTGCGCACCATGACCCAGCGGACGTATTCCAGCACCTTTTCGTCATGCTGGTTTAACCCTGTGGTGCGCACATAGACCACGCCCGTTTTGCCATTTGAGTTCTGCTTGAGGCCGATAACTTCAGACACACTGCGCAGCGTATCGCCAGGCCAGATCGGTTCTAGCCATCGCCCTTGAGCATACCCAAGATTGGCGACGGCGTTCAGGGAAACGTCTGGGACGGTTTTGCCAAAGACCACATGGAACGCGATTAAATCATCCAGCGGGCTGAAGGGCAGTCCACAAGCCTGCGCAAATTGGTCCGAGGAATAGAGCGCATGTCGCGCCGGATAGAGCATGTGATAAAGCGCGCGCTCGCCCATCTTAACCGTGCGTGGGACGGCGTGATTAATCACTTGCCCAACGGTATAATCTTCAAAGAAGCGCCCGGCGTTTGTCTTGGCTGCCATCTTAATGCGCCCCGAGCTTTGTGTCTGGCGTGTATTTGCCCTCAACGTCTTTAACGACGGCTTGTCCGCAGCGCATAATCCCAGCCGTATGGTCCCATGTTTGCGTGGGCGAGCCGTGGAGCGCCCAACCGTTGTTCAAGGCTTCTGTAACCTTGTGGCAGAATGCGGATGTGTCCTCTTCGGACAGGAATCGGTAAAGCTTCATGGCGGCTCCGGTCAGGTTGGAAATGGTGATACGCCGAGGGCAACATGCACACCCGAGATGATCACAAATAGGACTGTGGCGATCACGGCAAGGCGGATATAAGTGGCACGCCCTGCAGGCGGCGGCGGTGTCCAGTCTGGCTCTGCCTGGTTGATCAGCAGCATTGTCACACCAGACCAGGCCAACATCGCCCCGAAAAGGAGTATCGACGCCAAATCCCCGTTTACCAACAAATGCGCCACGGCCCAAAAGGCGACGGCGACCAATTGCGGATGGCGCAGCGTGTAAGCGGGCCACGCCTTGGCCCCTTTGGCCGCACTCGATCCAAAGACCCACAAGGCAATCAGCATCGCGAGGTTGTTGATGTGGGTAAAGAACGATGGCGGGTTCCAGACCGGAATGAACTCTGCCATCCGGTAGCCGATGATGATCAGCAACAGCGCCACCACGATGCCGATGGTCACAGGCAACCGGCCTGCATCGCCCATCGCGGCACGTTTTTCCGGCATCAGGCGTTTGAAGAAATGTGCGCCGACCCAAAGGATCAGGCCGAGTATTAGTAGGGTCATGGCAGATTACTCCGTGCTTAGTCGTGCAATAGCTTCCAGCTTTGCCAGCGTTTCACGGGCCGATGCAACATGCAAATTCTCTACGATCCGCCCATCGACCACGGCCACGCCTTGGCCTTCAGCCGATGCGGTATCGAACGCGGCGATTTGGCGGCGGGCAAGATCGACCTCAGCGTCAGAGGGGGAAAACGCTTGGTTTGCGATCTCAAGCTGGGCGGGATGGATAAGTGTTTTGCCGTCAAAACCCATATCGCGGCCTTGCTCGCACTCTGCGCGCAATCCATCTTCGTCCTTGAATGCATTATAAACGCCATCAATGATTGCGATGTTTTCCGCTTTGGCCGCCAGAACGCACAGCCCAAGCCCCGTCATCAGAGGTAGCCGATCGGAGCGGTACCGCACCTGTAGATCTTTGGCCAAGTCATTCGTGCCCATCACCATGCCGGACAGCAATCGGTGCGCAGCAATCGCCGGCGCATTCAGCATACTGCGGGGGGTTTCCATCATCGCCCAGATTGGCAGACCGCCAGTGACCTGTGCCAGCGCATCAAGATCAGCGGGGCAGTCAACTTTGGGCAAAAGAACCGCGTCGGCCCCCATCTTTGCGACAGCTGCCGCGTCATCATTGCCCCATGGCGTATCCAACCCGTTGATCCGCACAACTTTGAGCCGTGCGCCGTAGCCGCCAGTGGCGAGAGCATCTGCCAAGGTTGTACGGGCCGCGATTTTCTCCTCAGGCGTTACCGCATCTTCGAGGTCAAAGATGATCGCGTCCGCTGGCAGGCCGCGCGCCTTGTCGAGTGCACGTGTTTTGGAGCCGGGAATATAAAGGACAGAGCGCAGCGGGCGGGTCGCATCGGACATAGGAAGATTCCTTTGGTAATAATCTTGCGCGCAGAGGGGCATTTTGGGATGAAAACTTCAAGAGCAATTGCGCCGCACCGCAGCAAAACTTGACCGGAAGCAGCTGCGCACGATTGATTAACCAGTATTTTAGGTCTCGGGGCGCATGTTTCAGACGTTGCACAGACTGAAGAGGCCAGTGAGGCACTCTGACGAGGTGTGGAGCGTCTACATAACCTAGGCCATCCGGGTCTGTTTCAAAACCGAACGGACAGATAATACCGGGGATCGCCTTTTCGAATGAAAGGCCCTTAATATGAACCGTACCGCTAAGATTTTCCACCTGGTGGCCCTGACCGCTGCGGCAGCACTCGTCCTTGCCACAACGACAGACGCCGCCGCTCAGCGCGCACGCAATTGTGGTCCACGTGAAACCATCGTCAGCCGCCTTGCCGAGAAACATGGTGAATCGCGGCAATCGATAGGGCTTGGGGCCAACAATTCCATGATTGAGGTTTTCGCTTCTGATGATACCGGGTCTTGGACCATCACGGCGACGATGCCGACGGGTGTGACTTGCCTGATCGCCTCTGGCAAATCGTTCGAGCATATTGCCGAAGCGCTGCCCGCCAAAGGCACTGACGCTTAAGCCGTCCCAACACCACCGGGATTGTTGGGGGTGCTACATTTGGGGGGCGCTGCACCACATCGGTTGTAGTTTTCAGTCACAAGCGCGTTTAACCTTTGTCCTAGGTCAGCCCATCCCAGATCAATTTGCAGCCTGTGATGATCAAAAGCTGGTAAGTAAGGCCAAAAAACAGACGCTCCGGTACTAAAAAATGCGCGCGCACCCCAATCCATGCCCCCAGCACTGCAAATGGGGCGAGTACCAGATCAGCCAAGATCGTCTGCGCGCTAAAGATGCCCAAAAAAGTGTAAGGCACAAATTTCGCGATGTTAATTATCAAAAATACGACCACGGTAGTCGCCTGATATTCCGTTTTGTTCAGGTTGCGCGACAGCAGGTAAATCGCCGCAAGCGGCCCGCCTGCATGGCTGACAAAGCTGGTAAAGCCGGCTGATACCCCCATCAGCCCCCCGACCCAGTCCGGCATGGTGCCAGTTGCAATGCGAATCCAACCGCGCTTAAGCGCGAAGCGCCAAAACACAAACCCCAACGACACACCGCCGATTAAGAGCCGCAACAGATCAGGCGTGGCCAGTTGGTAGACAAGTGCGCCCAACGCAACCCCCGGCAGGCCCCCTGCGATAAGCAAGACCGCCTCGCGACGCCCCCATTTACCCCAGAACGGGCCAAGCGCGCTAAGATCGATCAACAGCAATAGCGGCAGCATGATCCCCAGTGCCATGCCGGGTTCGATGATCAGAGCAAGTATCGTGGCTGAGGCAAAGGACGCACCCGAGCCAAAACCGCCTTTGGAAATGCCAGCAAAAATGACCGCAGGTACAGCGACAGCAAAGAAGGTCCAATCGAGGGTCAGCATGTCATCTACTAAAGAATCCAATTTTATTCAGCACAACCACTACAGATGAAGGTTCGGCCGTTGCGCCGACAAGATCACCAAACCTCTACGGGGACTATCCCAAAAGAAGTGCACTGAGAGAACACTTACGATCCCTCCCGCATTGTTCGATAGAGCTTGACCCAACGAACATCGCGCGGCTTTGAAAACCCGTACGGCCGTGAATAACCGCTGGGTCGCGTCTTCGACAACGCATGGCCCGTACCAATCAACATCTTTAGGTGTGAAGGATCCAAGAGGGCCGCGCGGAGATTGAGTTTGGCTCATATTGCTGGCTGTCTTCCGATTTGTCGCGCAATTGGGCAAGGTTTGTATGCCAACTTGCGCGTCCAAGCGGATGGGTTTATCCCCCCTGCAACGCAAACCTCATGGAGTACTGCACATGGCCAGAGCCAAAATCGCGCTGATTGGCGCGGGCAACATCGGGGGCACGCTTGCCCACCTTGCTGCCGTCAAAGAACTGGGTGACGTTGTGATGTTCGACATCGCCGAGGGCCTACCGCAAGGCAAGGCACTTGATATCGCCGAATCCGGCCCTTCTGCTGGATTTGATGCCGCAATGTCCGGCACACAAGACTATGCAGATATCGCAGGTGCTGACGTCTGCATCGTGACCGCAGGTGTCGCCCGCAAACCCGGGATGAGCCGCGATGATCTGCTGGGCATCAACCTCAAGGTTATGAAATCTGTCGGCGAGGGCATCGCAAAGCACGCCCCCAACGCTTTTGTGATCTGCATCACCAACCCGCTTGATGCGATGGTCTGGGCGCTGCGTGAATTCTCTGGCCTGCCACATGAAAAAGTCTGTGGCATGGCGGGTGTTCTTGATAGCGCGCGCTTCCGTCACTTCCTTGCTGACGAATTCAACGTGTCCATGCGCGATGTGACAGCCTTTGTGCTGGGTGGGCATGGCGACACCATGGTGCCACTGGCGCGCTATTCGACTGTGGCCGGTATCCCATTGCCCGATCTGGTGAAAATGGGCTGGACCAGTCAGGAAAAACTCGACGCGATCATCCAGCGTACCCGTGACGGTGGCGCTGAAATCGTGGGTCTGCTGAAGACAGGTTCTGCATTCTATGCGCCTGCGACATCCGCGATTGAGATGGCCGAAGCCTTCCTTAAGGATCAAAAGCGCGTGCTGCCTTGTGCGGCCTATGTGGACGGTGCTTACGGGCTTAACGGTTTTTACGTCGGCGTGCCGACTGTGATCGGTGCCGGTGGTGTTGAGAAAGTCGTCGAGATTTCGATGAACAAAGACGAGCAGGCGATGTTCGACAGCTCCGTTAAGGCCGTCAAAGGTTTGGTCGAAGCGTGCAAAGGCATCGACGGCTCATTGAGCTAAGTCTCAGAGATAGAAACGAAAAGGGGGCGCGCTGATCACAGCGCGCCCCTTTTTGGTTTGATCGTTAACTTAAGTGCAGATCAAGCCGCTTTGCGCTTACGACGGAAGGCACCAAGTCCGGCAACTGCGCCGCCCAACAGCAGAACACTGGCAGGAAGTGGCACGGGGGTTGGCTCAAATTCAGCAGTGAATCCGGAGAGATAGAAGGGAGTATCGACCGCCGAGAAGCTGATCGAGAAAAACTCGCTGACGGGTCCAAGGGGCGTCGTGACGCTAACAAACGCGCTGTTAAGGAATCCGAAAGAAGGAGTGGCCGTGAGGAAACCAGCATCAGTGGTGATTGATGCAACAAGCCTATCCCCTGACCCGGAGATGTCATCATGGCTGGCCCCGCGGAAGGTGAAGTCAGACAAGAATGTGACGGCAGTGCCAAAGGTCAGCGTGACCGTTTCCCTGCCGTCAACATTGTCGTCACCTGACTGGACGCATTGCGATGAGGCCGTCAGTCCAGTCGAACAAACGCCCAGACCAGCTGGTTGACCACCAGACACACCGTCAAGATAAGCATAGGCGTTCGATGTCAGCCTGACGTCAAGGCCACCAAAGTTGAAGGTTTGCCCTTCGACACTCTGTTCACCAATGCTGGCGACGAGATCAACAAAATTTATATCCACCGTGGCGGCGGCGGCGGCAGTTGTCGTGGCAGCGACAATGGCCAATGTAGAAATAAGCGTTTTCATCTTATTGTACCTTTCAAGGTCATATTTAAAAGAACGTGTTTATCGACACGAACTGCACAAATGCCGCCAGCAGTTCGGCGACAATTCGCTGCAAACTATCAAGGACATAAACCTGCCACTAAGGAATTGGGTGAAACGGCACGAAATGCACGGTACCCGCGAAATTTGGTGCGCCGTTGAGGGATTATGGCGGCAATGTGTCATTACTGTAGCTCAATGGGAAACAGCCGATAGGTGGCGGTGTGCCATCCCCAAGATGTTTGCAGCGCTATGAGAATCGTTTTGGCGGAGCAGTATCCCCCGAAACAGGTCTGATCTGGTTTTGAATGCCGAACGTCTTGGAGCGCAAATCTTTGAAGCAAAGCACGACGAAGTTCGCGCGCCAAACTTTCAACAGCAGTGGCGCGCGTGGGCGCGAAAAAAACTTCAAAGGCTCGTGAGAGCTTTATAATGAAGGGGAATTTCCGATCTGCCCGCAAACTCAGATAAGTCGAGAACCGATTAAGCCGGGCAGATCGGCAGAGTTGTTCGAATGAAGAGAGAATAACACTTCAAAGGTGCCCACCCAAAGATCCATTGGATTATGGGTGATATTACACGTTAGCCTAGAAGATTGTCTCGAACGCCAATTCAGAGATCCAGTGTCTCAACGCATTGTGTGTAAAACGGAAACGACTCACGAGCTGATTTCTGCTCAACAACCGATTCGTTTACGCCAAATGTTGCACTTGAAAGTGAGATGCGCCTTCACGCCGATTGGGCTAAGGTCGCCTCATGCGTCTACTGCTTGCCTCGACCCTTGCTCTTTGGCCCATCATCGCGCCCGCCTGCGATCTTGCGCTGATGCTGGCTGTGGATGTTTCAGGCTCGGTGGATGAACATGAATACCGGGTGCAAATGGATGGTCTGGCCGCAGCCCTGCGCGACGGGGTCGTGGCCGACGCTCTTGTGCGGCAAACCGCGAGCGTGGGCTTGATCCAGTGGTCCGGTTCGTCCCGTCAGCGCCAAACGATCCCTTGGACTGCTGTAAAGAGCTTCAATGATGTTGCAGTGCTTGCAGACCAGATCGCCGCCGACCCGCGGCTGTGGCGCAACTTTTCAACCGCCGTGGGCGAGGCGGTGGCCTTGTCCATCCGGTCTTTTGAGCAGGTTCCGACATGCCGTCGTCGGGTTATTGACGTGTCAGGTGACGGCATTTCCAACGAAGGGCCATCCCCGGAGGAATACCGAAGCGTCTTGGCCGACAAGGGCATTGCCGTGAACGCCCTCGCGATTGAGACGGACGACGCCGACCTCACGGCGTGGTTTTTTGAACACCTTATTCACGGGGAAGGCGCATTCGTGATCACTGCAAATGGATTTGAAGACTATCCCGCTCAGATACGCCGAAAACTGCAACGTGAAACGACACAACAAATTTCGGCACTGAAAAAGTGATCACAGCCGCGAACCCTGTGATCACAAAAACGCCAGCTGAACAGATATGGGCGCAAACCATAGCTGGGCTGGGGCAATTTCTATGCGAATATGAGGCGCAGTCACGTGACACTCCCGTAAAATCCGCTATCACTAGACCAAGCAATCGCAAAGGAGCCGCACAATGGCTGATGTGAACCGGGGCAATCGCCCGCTGTCACCGCACCTGACAATCTACCGTCCGCAACTGACGTCCATGACATCGATCCTGACACGGATCACCGGCAATGCGATGTTGGTCGCAGCGTTGTTGATCGTGTGGTGGTTCTTGGCCGCCGCGACCGGCCCTGCCTATTTCGACTTCGTCAACGGGTTTATCACCAGCTGGTTCGGTGATCTGATCATGTTCTTGTCCGTCTTAGGCCTTTGGTATCATACGCTCGCAGGCGTGCGGCATCTGATTTGGGATAACGCAGTTGCGATGGATATTCCCACCGCCGAAAAGCTGGGGATTGCCGCAATTGTTGGGTCGGTGGTTTTGACCATTCTGACCGTCATCATCGTCTGAGGGGGCTGACACATGGCATTTATGACAGACCGCAAACGCGCAATGGGCCTTGGATCCGCAAAAACAGGCACCGCGCATTTCTGGGCCATGAAAGTGAGCTCCGTTGCTTTGCTGATCCTGATCCCGTTTTTCGTTTTTACCTTCGGTTCAGCACTTGGCGGCACTTACGAGGAAATCCTCGCGTATTATTCACGACCTTTCCCGGCAATCATCGCAGCATTAACGATTGGGGTGGGCTTTAAGCACTTCAACGGCGGTGTGCAGACGTTGATCGAAGATTACGTCCACGGCACAAGCCAAAAGGTCGCAATCATTCTGATGACTTGCGTATCTTACGGTGCAGCCGCGGTTGGTATTTTTGCAATTGCTCGTTTGGCGCTTTGAAGGGTCGCATGGTCGAATTTGCAAAGGGCATACCACTTTTTGTGCCGGGGAATGACCTGGCGGGGCATCTGCGCGCCAAAGGGATTCCCAACGAGCCGATGCTCGGTGACACACTGGAAGATTTCAAAGCTGCTCCTGGCAGTTTGAGATTTAGCTGAACAATGACGAAAGGCGTGTGCTGCGTTCATGCGCGCTCCGCCACTTGATCGAGAAAGGCACGACCGATGGCTGCTTATGAATACGAGACACATGAATACGACGTAGTTGTTGTTGGCGCTGGTGGCGCTGGCCTGCGTGCAACGCTGGGCATGGCGGAGCAGGGGCTGCGGACCGCCTGTATCTCCAAGGTGTTTCCAACACGTTCCCACACCGTTGCGGCGCAGGGAGGCATTGCAGCGAGCTTGAGCAACATGGGCCCCGACAGCTGGCAGTGGCATATGTATGACACGGTCAAAGGGTCCGATTGGCTCGGCGATACGGACGCGATGGAATACCTCGCGCGCGAAGCACCCAAAGCGGTCTATGAGTTGGAGCATTACGGCGTACCATTCTCGCGGACCGAAGAGGGCAAAATATACCAACGTCCCTTTGGTGGCCACACAACCGAATACGGCGAAGGCCCACCCGTACAGCGTACATGTGCTGCTGCGGACCGGACCGGACACGCGATCTTGCACACGCTGTATGGTCAGTCTCTCAAGAATAACGCGGAATTCTACATCGAATATTTCGCCATCGATCTGATCATGTCCGATGATGGTGTCTGCCAAGGTGTGCTGTGCTGGAAGCTTGATGACGGCACCATGCACCTTTTCTCGGCCAAGATGGTCGTGCTGGCGACAGGTGGCTATGGCCGCGCATATTTCTCTGCAACTTCTGCGCATACCTGCACCGGCGACGGCGGCGGGATGACCGCACGGGCGGGTCTGCCATTGCAAGATATGGAATTTGTGCAGTTCCACCCCACCGGTATCTATGGTGCGGGTTGCCTGATCACCGAAGGCGCACGTGGTGAAGGCGGCTACCTCACCAACTCTGAGGGCGAGCGTTTCATGGAGCGCTATGCGCCGACCTACAAAGATTTGGCCAGCCGTGATGTGGTGAGCCGCTGTATGACGATGGAAATCCGAGAAGGCCGCGGCGTGGGCGAGAAGGGGGATCACATCCACCTTCACCTCAACCACCTGCCACCCGAAACACTGGACCTGCGTCTGCCGGGTATCTCTGAATCGGCCCGCATCTTTGCCGGCGTTGACCTGACAAAAGAGCCGATCCCGGTTCTGCCGACGGTCCACTACAACATGGGCGGCATTCCGACGAATTATTGGGGCGAAGTTTTGGCCCCGACGAAGGACGAGCCTGATCGTGTCTCTCCAGGCCTGATGGCTGTGGGCGAGGCAGGCTGCGCATCCGTGCACGGTGCCAACCGTCTAGGTTCAAACTCGTTGATTGACCTTGTGGTCTTTGGTCGTGCCGCAGCTATTCGTGCGGCAGAGATTGTTGACCCTAAGTCGGCCGTACCGACGCCAAACCAGAAATCCATTGATGCAGCATTCGATCGCTTTGATGGCCTGCGCCATGCCAAAGGCCAGGTGCCAACAGCTGAATTGCGCCTTGAGATGCAGCAGACCATGCAAGCCGATGCGGCCGTATTCCGCACCGACAAGACGCTGGCTGAGGGTGAGGAAAAGATGAAAGACGTTTCAGGAAAACTGAACGACCTTCACGTCACCGACACCTCGCTGGTTTGGAACTCTGACTTGATGGAAACGCTTGAACTGACCAACCTGATGCCAAACGCGGTTGCGACAATCACTGCGGCTGCAGCACGCAAGGAAAGCCGAGGGGCACATGCCCACGAGGACTACCCGGACCGTGATGATAAGAACTGGCGCAAGCACAGCTTGATCTGGTTCAAAGGTCAGAAAGCCGAACTTGGGTTCCGTGGCGTTCACCTGAACCCACTGACCAGCCACAATGAAGGCGGCATCGACCTCAAGAAAATCGCTCCAAAAGCGCGGGTCTATTGATCGCCAATCGGCACCAGCCAGAAACGTGAGGCCATGAACGACACGCAACAGATCGGCACCGGATGGCAGCAGCATGGGATAACCCCCGTGCTGGCCTTTCAGGTGTTCGGCATGCGGCGGTCGGGCAATCACGCGATTATTGACTGGATGATGCGCAATGCGCCGGTGACTGCGACGGGTGGGTTGTTTTACAACAACTGTCGCCCCCGTGCCGATCCGACCAAGCATTTCGCATCGGTTGATGTTTCCGGTTCTGACCGCAAAGTGATCTCGTCGCGCGACATGGAATTGGCCGACCGCATGCAAAGTGCGGGGGATGGGCCCATGGTGTTGGTGTCATACGAAGACATGATCCCGCGCCAGGAGAGCAAACCACAACAAGCCAGCCGGGGCTTTTCAAGCGATGATTTTAGCCGCGAAGTCCTGATCTACCGGAGCTTTCTAAATTGGTCTGCATCCATGCTCGCCAAGCTTAAGCGCAACGCGTCCCTAGGCGCTACGCAGCGGATGCGGGTGATGTTTAATAGCCTGCGCACCTACATTGATGGGCTTGATTTACTGGCTCAACCGCATGTGGTTGGGCTTTGTTATGACGACTGGATGCAATCTGAGGCGGCGCGTGCTGACATGTTGGCGCGGCTTGGCTTGCCGGTTGTTGATAACGCGCGCGGCCAAGTCCAACGATTTGGTGGCGGATCATCCTTTCAGAACAAAGTGTCGGCCCCTGAAGACCTGAACACCACATCACGCACCGAAGAAATGTCAGATGACATCGAATACCAGATGTTGCTGTGGACCACCGCCCATGACGCGGCATTTGTTGAACGCCTGATCCCGCATTTCCCGAAAGATGCCGAGCGGTTGGTGCAGCTGGCCGAACAATCGAATATTAACGTGACCTTACCCAAATTGGAGGACGTGTCATCATCCGTCTAATGACCCTAGCACTGGCCACAACGGTTGCTTTGAGTGGCTGCGCCGAATTTCAGACCGCCGTTGACAGCACAGCAAGGCGTGGTGCCAAAGGCGTCGTCGCCGAAACGCTTGCGATCCAATTTCCCGCTGTACCCAAGGAGATGATTTCTCCGTTCACCGATTGCATCATCGACAACGCGTCGTCGTCTGAGATTGGCGAATTCACCAAGGATACAGTTGTGGGCACAGACGAAAAAACGGCCGCGCTCATCCGTGATATTCTTTCGCGCCCAGAGACGGTCGAATGCTTGCGCAGCGCCAGCACGAACGGTTTGGCAGGGTAGGGCAGCATGACACCTGATCTGATCCTGCACTGCGGTGTGCAAAAAACGGGCAGCACGGCGTTGCACCATTTTTTGCAGGCCAACCAAGATGCGCTGAGGGGTGACCTGGCGATTTTGACGCCGCGCAAAGGGTCTGCGTTGCGCGAAATGGGTCGGCTTGCGGGTCTCTTTTCCCTTGGGGATGCGACCGAAGGCGCGCTAGTACATGCGATCGAAGAAATCCGCGCGGAGGTCCAATCGCTCTCGGTGTCGCGTGTTCTGGTCAGCCATGAAAATCTGCCGGGTGCGATGATGGGGCGCGCAGGAGTTACAACGCTTTATCCGCGTCTCGACGCGCTGCTCGCTCTTTTTGAAGCGCATCTTGCGCCGTTACACCCGACATATGCGTTTTACACGCGAGATATGGGTGGCTGGAAGCGTTCTGTTCACAATCAGGCTGTAAAATCAGATAGTTACACCAATCCGCTTGAAGAATTCATGCATGATACAGCTGATTGCGGGGCATGGGATACGCTCGAACAGCGTGTCTCGAATGTCCTTGGCCAAAAGCGCGCGCATTTCTTTGCGCTAGAAAAAGAGGCAGACCGGACGCGTCCGGGGCAACAGCTTTTGCAGCTCTGCGGCGTGAATGCAGATCAGCACGCAGCGCTTAAACCGCTCAGCTCGGCCCGAAACGAAAGCTTGGGGCACGGCGCATTGGAATTTATGCGTTTGATGAATGGCCTCAATCTAGACCGACCAGCCCGCCGTAGCGTGGCACAGCTTATCACTCAGAACCCGACCCTATTTGCGCAAACGCGCCCCGACACAGAAAAAGGAACCGCACCATGGTACAACTGACCCTTCCCAAGAATTCGCGCATGACCAGTGGCAAAACCTGGCCAAAGCCCGAAGGGGCCACCAACCTGCAGGAATTCCACGTCTATCGTTGGAACCCCGATGACGGAAAAAACCCCGCGGTCGATACGTATTTTGTCGATCTCGATAGCTGCGGTCCGATGATTTTGGATGCGCTGATCAAGATCAAGAACGAGATCGATCCAACGCTGACGTTCCGCCGTTCTTGCCGCGAGGGGATCTGTGGCTCCTGCGCGATGAACATCGATGGGATCAACACGCTGGCATGTACCTACGGCATGGCCGAGGTCAAAGGCGTGGTGAAAATCTATCCGCTCCCACATATGCCAGTGGTCAAGGATTTGATCCCGGATCTGACCCATTTCTACGCACAGCACGCGTCGGTACAGCCATGGCTGAAGACCGAAACACCCGCGCCAGCAAAAGAATGGAAGCAGTCTATCGAAGACCGCTCTGAGCTTGATGGCCTTTATGAGTGCATCATGTGCGCGTGTTGCTCGACCTCATGCCCCAGCTATTGGTGGAATGGCGATCGGTACCTAGGACCAGCCGCGCTGCTTCATGCGTACCGCTGGATCATCGACAGCCGGGATGAGGCCACAGGCGAGCGTTTGGATGACCTAGAAGACCCGTTTAAGCTTTATCGCTGCCACACGATTATGAACTGCGCCAAGACTTGCCCCAAGGGACTGAATCCAGCGCTGGCGATTGCCAAAATCAAGAAGCTAATGGTCGAACGGAGAGTCTGAGAAAAGATGCGATTGAGGGTGGCGCGCCACCCTCAGCGCGGTTGAGGAACGCCTATGCCTATTGTTCTCGGTCTGCTCATCGCTTTTGGCATCGTCTACCTTTTCACTCGAAAAGGGGCCGCTACCCGCAATTGCCGGTGGCGCAAAGATGCGCTGGGCGACAAGGGCAGTTTGCGAAAATACCGATGTGCTGCATGTGGTGCCGAAGCGTTCACCGCGTCCAAAGGCCCGCCCGACACATGCAAGAAAGCACTTTCATAACCATCGCTGTAAGAGAAGCCAGTACCAAAAAGGGGATGCCCATGACCGATGCTCCTGCAGATGCAAACACCCGCCGTGCCGTGAAGCCGGTGATCTGTTATCCGGTGGAAACGCTACCAAAGCCGGATATGGCGCTCTTGGATCTTGCACGGTCTGGAATGTCCAAAACGGGCGAAGTGATCGCGGCACCCCGTGAGGCGGCGGTGTTCCATGTGCCCGCAGGCCACTTTTTTCGCATCTCGTCCGTTGAGGGTTCACAGGTGGGCGATCTAAACCTTTGGAATGCCAATGATTTGGCTGAGCGGTTCTATTCTGGAAAAACCCGCGCTTTGCATGGCACCCACATCACCCGAGGCGATCGTATGTGGTCCAGTTTTCCGGGGCTACGCCCAATGGCGACGCTGACGCATGATACATTAGGCTGGTACGGCATCGATGAATTCGGCGGATCAGTGCATGATGTGATTGGCACCCGCTGCGATCCTTACACGCATAATTTGCTGTCGGGCGGACAGTATCATCATTGCTGCCATTCCAACCTCACGCGCGCGCTGGCCAATCATTTAGACGTGCCTTTGGCCGAGGCGGAACAGCATGTGCACGACGTGCTCAACGTCTTCATGTGCACCGGATTTACCCGCGATACGGGGCAGTATTTCATGAAAGCAAGCCCGGTGCGGCCCGGTGACTATCTTGAATTTTTTGCCGAGATTGACCTGATTGGTGCCCTAAGCGCATGCCCTGGTGGCGATTGTTCTGCCGAACATTCATCGGATAGCACAATTTGCTACCCGCTATTGATTGAAACCTTTGCACCGAAACCCGGTGCCTTAAGGGATTGGCAGTCGCCTGTTCAAAACGGGTATGACCGCAGCCATGGCGCCTAGGTAAAGGCCGCTTCCAGCGCGATCTCCACCATGTCTCCAAACGTCTTTTCGCGGTCTTCAGATGGGAGCGCTTCGCCTGTTTGCAGGTGATCTGAGACAGTCAAAACGGCCAAGGCACGGCGGCCATGACGCGCAGCAAGCGTATAAAGCTCAGCGGCTTCCATCTCGACCCCAAGGATACCATGGCGCGTCATCTGCTCATCCAGATCGGGGCGTTCGGCGTAGAACACATCTGACGAATAAATCCCGCCCACATGTGTCTTGGTGCCCCTTGCCTCTGATGCTGCAACAGCGGCGCGCAACAGGCCCCAGTCGGCACAAGGCGCAAAGTTCATTTCGCGGAAAATACCGGAAGAGGGCGAGGTAATCGTGGTGGCCGTCATCGCAATGATCACGTCGCGAATGCCCACCTGTGGCTGCATGCCGCCGCAAGACCCGATGCGGATCAGGGTTTGGGCGTCATATTGGGTCATCAACTCATTGGCGTAGATAGATAGCGAAGGCATGCCCATGCCAGAGCCCTGAATCGTCACAGGATTGCCCTTCCACGTGCCGGTAAAGCCAAGCATGCCGCGCACTTCATTCACCAATTTTGGCGCATCTAGAAATGTTTCAGCGGCCCATTTCGCGCGGTAGGGATCGCCAGGCATCAATACGGTTTGGGCGATTTCGCCAGGTTTTGCTCCGATATGGACGGTCATCGCACTCTCCCTTTAATTTCTAGCACGTTGCCGAAAGAGCGGACGCGCCACAAGGGGCAATTGTAGGGGGTATGTCGAGATATGCTCTTCAGGCCCAACGCCCAATGAGCACTCATGTTTGGTTTTCACAGGATCAAGAACGCGGCCCTTGATCAATTTATGAACCTGATTGTTCGCGGGTGCCCAGCACCTACGCAACATTCAACCCGCCTGAACAAGATTAAAGTGCGCAGGTCTCGAAGTAGGTGAAATAACAAAAGCGAAGCAGCGATGCACGACAGGGACCCCGGCAATTCAATTTTCTAACACGCGTATTTGGCGAATAGCTCACTTCAATACGCGTGTCAGTGGTAATCGAATTCGACGGATTTAAATTTCCATCGCTGAAGGAGAAACTCCAGCATCAACCTGCGCGCGATACCAATTTGGCTGACGGCCCTTGCCTGTCCAAGTTTGTTTTGGATCGGCGGGATTAGCGAACTTAGGTTTGGCCGGTTTGCGGGGCTTTTTTGCAGCTTTGGCGAGCTTCTTTTTCGGCTTTTGATCTTCGCTCAAGTCATTGAGAGAAAAGCCAAATTCAGCAGCAGCTTTCTCGGCAGCTCTCCGGGCATTGCGACGGTCGCGTGCCTGAACAGATTCCAACGCTTTTTTGACGTCATTCAGAAGCTTCTCAAGCTCCTTTTGACTCATATTCTTTAGATCTTTATTCATCAGCAGTCTTTCTCTTTTCCCAGGACTCTATGATTAAAACGCCATTATCTAATAAATTCCGACAAAGCTTCACCTATTTTGTAACAGCAGGCGCTATTCCGCCGCAACTTCTGCGGGATGGGCGAGAGTAACAATGTCGTGCATTATCACATTCAATTCAAAGTCCTTGGGCGTATACACCCGTGCCACACCCATTGCGCTCAGTCGTTGAGCATCGTCTTCAGGAATAATTCCGCCAACGATAACCGGGATATGGCCAAGCCCGGCATCTTTCATTTGCACCATCAAATCCTCAACCAATGGGATGTGTGATCCAGATAGAATCGATAGCCCGACCACATGCGCGCCGTCGTCACGCGCCGCTGAAACGATTTCTGATGGGGTTAAACGAATGCCCTCATAAGCAATATCCATGCCGCAATCCCGCGCGCGTACCGCGATTTGCTCGGCTCCGTTGGAATGCCCATCAAGACCGGGCTTCCCCACGAGGAACTTAAGACGGCGACCCAATCGGTCACTCACCGCGTCCACAGCATCGCGCAGATCATCAAGGCCTTCGGTTTTATTTGACTGCCCTTTGGCTACGCCTGTGGGCCCTCGATATTCACCATGTACGGCGCGCATCTGAGCCGCCCATTCGCCTGTTGTCACGCCAGCCTTAGCCGCTGCAATTGACGGGGGCATAACATTGCGCCCTTCGGCGGCGGCAGCGCGCAGATCGGCGAGGGCTTTTGCTACAGCATCCGTGTCACGCCCGGCGCGCCAAATTTCCAACTGCTCAATTTGTTCTGCTTCTACTGCGGGGTCCACAACCATAATCCCACCGTCTCCGGTCATCAGAGGCGACGGTTCACCCTGCTGCCACTTGTTGACGCCGACAACAATCGTTTCGCCGGCTTCGATCCGGTTCAGACGGTCCGCGTTACTTTCAACAAGTCGGCCCTTCATATAATCGATTGCGGAAATAGCGCCGCCCATTTCATCCAGATTTGCCAATTCGGCACGTGCCCCGGATTTGAGAGCCTCGACCTTGGCATCTACGGCTGGGTTTCCATCAAACAGGTCATCGAATTCCAACAAATCGGTCTCATAAGCCATGATCTGCTGCATCCGCATGGACCATTGCTGATCCCATGGCCGCGGTAGGCCAAGTGCCTCGTTCCACGCAGGTAATTGCACAGCCCGGGCACGCGCCTTTTTTGAAAGCGTCACGGCCAGCATTTCGATCAGAATACGGTAGACGTTATTCTCAGGCTGCTGCTCGGTGAGGCCAAGCGAATTGACCTGCACGCCGTACCGGAACCGCCGGTATTTGGCTTCCTGAACGCCGTAGCGTTCTAGGCAAATCTCGTCCCACAAATCGACAAAGGCCCGCATTTTGCACATCTCGGTCACGAACCGAATACCAGCATTTACGAAAAACGAAATGCGACCCACCAATGCAGGGAAGTCTTTGGGTGCGACGCGGGGCTTTAGGGCATCCAATACGGCCGTTGCTGTGGCTAATGCAAAAGCCAATTCCTGCTCTGGCGTCGCCCCGGCTTCTTGCAGGTGATAAGAACACACATTCATCGGGTTCCATTTCGGCACGTTCGTATAACAATATTCAGCCACATCCGCGATCATCTTGAGCGACGGGGCGGGGGGGCAAATATACGTACCGCGGCTTAGGTATTCCTTGATCAGATCGTTCTGCACCGTGCCTTGCAAAGCCGAGATATCGGCACCTTGCTCCTCGGCCACCGCGATATAGAGCGAAAGTAGCCACGGCGCGGTCGCGTTAATCGTCATTGATGTGTTCATCTGATCCAGCGGGATGTCCGCAAAAAGTGTGCGCATGTCGCCCAGGTGACTGACGGGCACGCCAACTTTGCCAACTTCGCCGCGCGACAGGATATGATCACAATCATAGCCCGTCTGCGTAGGCAGATCGAAAGCCACAGAAAGCCCCGTCTGCCCCTTTGCAAGGTTCGCGCGATAAAGCGCGTTAGACGCGGTGGCTGTCGAATGACCAGCATAGGTGCGGATCAACCAAGGGCGGTCTTTTTGCGTCTGTGACATGGGTAGGCCTCACTGAATCGGATTGGTAATAATATTGCGCTGTGCAGTAGATAGGCGAAATATTATGCTGCTGTCAATTCGCTGCGTTGCGGCATTGTGCCGGACCTGTCGGCGATTGTTCAACAGGCCAAATGATGCGACGGTATAGCTTATGACGCAGACCGTTCAGCTTCCACTGTGGCTCTTTATCTTGATCATGCTTTTTGCGGCCGTCACCGCCTTGAGCCATTTTCTATTGCCATCTGTTCGTTGGTTTTTCCGCCGCAGGCTGGAACGTGCCGTCACTCAGATCAATAAGCGCCTCACCCGACCTATTGAGCCTTTCAAACTCGCGCGGCGCTACGACATGATTCAGCGGCTTATCTATGATCCAGAAGTCAGCCGCGAGATAGCTGCGTATGCCAAAACCGAAGGAATTCCGGAAAACGTCGCGTTTCAAAAAGCAAAAAGCTATGCGCGCGAGATCGTGCCCAGTTTCTCTGCCTTTGCCTATTTCGGCTTTGGTATTGGCGTGTCCAAGGCCCTTGCGCGCTCCGTCTATAGTATCAAGACGTCAGACCAGAATGAGCCGACGTTCAACGCGATCCCTGCGGACGCCACTGTAATTTTTGTCATGAACCACCGAAGCAATATGGATTATTTGCTGGTGACATATCTCGCTGCGCGAACCTCAGCGCTGAGTTATGCCGTGGGTGAATGGGCGCGGGTTTGGCCGCTAAGCCTGCTGATCCGGTCGATGGGGGCGTATTTCATCCGACGCAAATCACGGGGTGCGCTCTACCGCAAGGTGCTAGCGCGCTATGTTCAGCTTGCAACAGCCGGTGGGGTTAATCAGGCGATTTTTCCCGAAGGTGGGTTGAGCCTTACAGGGGTATTGCAGCCGCCTAAACTGGGGTTGTTGTCTTATGTGGTCGACGGTTTTGACCCCGAGGCGGAGCGTGACGTCGTGTTTGTACCCGTCGCTATTAACTATGACCGCGTTCTCGAAGACCGGGTGCTGATCGCAGCCCACAAGCGCGGCGACCGCCGCTTTGGCGCGCGGATATCCGTGGTTGTGGGTTTCATCTTGCGTAAGCTTTGGGGACGGTTGCGAGGCGCTGATACGCGATTTGGTTCCGCAGCTGTGGCCTTTGGCGAACCGTTGTCCTTACGTGCGGTACAAGGAATGAAAGTTGATGCCCTATCTCTTGACCTAATGCGCCGGATCGAAGTTGCGATGCCGGTATTGGGCGTCCCGCTGATCGCGACGGCGTTGTTGGAAAAAGGGCCGCTCAGCGCAGTGGATTTAGAGGCCGAAGTTGCCAAGCTGATAACGCGGGTGCCGGCAAAGAACCTTGCCTTGCAGAAAGATGCCGTACCCGAAGATGTCGCAAGCGCCTGCCAGCACATGGAATTACACGGCACCATAGAAAAGCAGGACGGTCGTTGGGCGATTCAGGTGGGGCAAGAGTCGGTGGCCCAATTCTATGCCAACTCAATCGCCCATTTCTTATCCGATGCCGCTCCAGGTGGTGCTGCGGGTGCAAAGGAAATTTCTGCACCTGCAGGGTCATAAAGTTACCAGAATGGGCCTTTGAAGGTTGCAATGTTGCGCGCTCGGACATATTCCATGCGTTGAACGCCGCGATTCTGCGCTGCGGCACTTTGAATTAATGGCAGGAGGCTGGCATGGCACTGGATACACAACACGCAACCTACGAGGCACCTGAAAAGGACCTTTATGAAGTGGGCGAAATGCCCCCAATGGGCCACGTGCCAAAGCAGATGTATGCATGGTCCATCCGCCGCGAACGCCACGGAGAGCCTGATACCGCGATGCTCGAAGAGGTCGTGGACGTACCAGAGCTCGACAGCCAGGACGTGCTTGTCCTCGTGATGGCAGCAGGCGTGAATTACAACGGCGTCTGGGCCGCCCTTGGTGTTCCGATCAGCCCCTTTGATGGTCACAAGCAACCCTACCATATTGCGGGTTCTGATGCGTCAGGGATCATCTGGGCCGTCGGCGATAAAGTAACGCGCTGGAAGGTCGGCGACGAGGTCGTGATCCACTGCAACCAAGATGATGGCGACGATGAAGAGTGTAACGGCGGCGACCCGATGTATTCGCCAAGCCAGCGGATCTGGGGCTACGAAACGCCTGATGGGTCGTTTTCGCAATTCACCCGCGTTCAAAGTCAGCAGCTGATGCCGCGCCCACAGCACCTGACGTGGGAAGAATCCGCATGCTACACGCTTACTTTGGCCACGGCGTACAGGATGCTCTTTGGTCACGAACCCCATGACCTCAAACCCGGCCAAAACGTGCTTGTTTGGGGTGCTTCAGGTGGTTTGGGCTCCTATGCAATTCAGCTTATCAACACTGCAGGGGCCAATGCGATCGGCATTATCTCGGACGAAAGCAAACGCCAGTTCGTGATGGATTTGGGGGCCAAAGGTGTCCTGAACCGCAAGGATTTTAACTGTTGGGGTCAACTGCCCACGGTTAACACGCCCGAATATGCCACGTGGTTCACTGAGGCGCGCAAATTCGGCAAGGCGATCTGGGAAATTACGGGCAAGGGTGTGAACGTCGACATGGTGTTTGAACACCCCGGCGAAGCAACTTTTCCGGTTTCGACTTTTGTGGTCAAAAAAGGAGGCATGGTCGTGATCTGCGCAGGCACGTCAGGTTTTAACCTCACATTCGACGTGCGCTACATGTGGATGCATCAAAAGCGCCTTCAAGGCAGCCACTTTGCCCATTTGAAACAGGCCTCTGCAGCCAACAAGCTGATGTTGGAACGCCGTTTGGACCCGTGCATGTCAGAGGTGTTCACCTGGGCCGATCTGCCTCAGGCTCATATGAAAATGATGCGCAACGAACATAAGCCGGGCAACATGTCCGTTCTTGTGCAGGCCCCAACGACAGGTCTGCGTACGCTTGAGGATGCGCTCGAAGCCCGCAGTTAACATTTTATTGTTTCCAACTGCGCAACAATGCCCCGCGAATCGTTTCTTCGGTTCGCGGGTTTTTACGTTTCAGAATTGGGGGTTAATCAGAACAATGGCTTGATAAACACGGCCTCACTATTTCTGGGGAGTTGAAAAGCGTGAATATATTATCGCAATTAATACATGTTAGGGTTGTGTTAACCATCTATTAACCATTAGAAAGTGAATCTGACAATGCGAAGTGACTGGATATTGGACGTTCTTGCCGATCTACGCGCCTTTGCGATGTCGAACGACTTGCCCGCGCTTGCGGAACAATTGGACGACACTGCAATCGTCGCTTTGGGTGAGATCGCCGCGTTGGAAGAGAGGACTGCGGTTCAAACGAATGGTAACACATCGACAGGCAGAACAGATTTTGGAGACATTGGAGCAGGCGGACGCGCTTGAAGCTCTTCAAGTAGCGATCGTAGCGCTCAGGGATCTCTACGAAATTGACCATATGGTCTATCATTGGGTCGATAGTGCAGGGGATCAATACGGCTGCGGGACCTACTCTGTCGCGTGGCAGGAACGATACCTTGATCAGAATTTCTTGCGCATCGATCCCGTAGTACTTGGCTGCTACCAGCGATTTCACCCTGTCGATTGGAAACGGTTGGATTGGTCCAGCAAAGCCGCCCGTGCTTTCCAAAAAGAGTCGCTGGAATATGGATTGGGCAACCAGGGCTTCTCAGTGCCGATCCGCGGCCCCAATGGTCAATTCGCGCTTTTTACCGCCAACACCACATGTGACGACGATACATGGGAACAGTTTGGCGAACTCCATCGCCGAGATTTCATACTCATTGCGCATTACTTCAACCAAAAAGCGCTGGAGTTCGAACCGCTGCGCAAACCCGAAAGTGCGCAACCTCTGTCCCCCCGCGAAGTGGATGCCATGACGCTCTTGGCCATCGGCTACAGCCGGGCGCAGGTGGCAGACACGCTGTCGATCTCTGAACACACGTTGCGTGTCTATATCGAAAGTGCCCGGTTCAAGCTCGGGGCCATGAACACAACTCATGCAGTTGCGCGCGCCCTTACACGCGGATTGATCGTCGTCTGACTGCGCGTTGCGCAAGACCAGCACCCAACGAACGCTCTGCTGTGACAACGTTAAAGGGCGCTCCGGTAATCCTTTGTGCATCACTTGGATGCCGGGAGGGCCGAACAGATGCTGCGATTTCTTTATGCCGACGAATTGAAGGACTACCCACGCCTTGCCAGTGGAATGTTCACGGATCGCGCAGATCAATTCCACACGCGACTTGGCTGGGAGGTCAACGTAGGCGCCGACGGCTATGAGCAAGACGAATATGACGCGATGAACCCGCTTTACGTGATCTGGGAGACGCCTGAAGGGCAGCACGGTGGCTCTATGCGGTTTTTACCCTCTACCGGCCCCATCATGGTAAACGACCACTTCAGCCATTTGCTGTGTGGCCCTATAACCAGTCCGCTCATTTGGGAATGTACCCGTTTCTGCCTGGCCCGCAGCGCAGGCCCGCACGTTGCGGCTGCTCTGATGCTGGGTGGTGGTGAGATCATGAAAGGGTTTGGGATCAAGCATTTCGTCGGCGTCTTTGATGCACGGATGGTACGGATATGTAAACGCGTAGGATCTTCCCCAGAAATTTTGGGAACAGACGGCGAAGGCCAGGCGGCGATAAGTGTGGGTTTGTGGGAGTTTGATGACGCGTCACAATCGCGTTTGGCCATCCGCGCAGGCATTGATCCGGCCCTTACGGCGCGTTGGTTTCAACGCGCGTTCGGCCACCAACCCACCCAAGATTTTGCCAAGGCAGGCTAACCCCTCTGGCCCCTCCGGCGGCCCTGTCATAGGGTCGCCGCATGAACGAAATAGCCCTCACATATTCCGATGATCAGGCCGCCGCCTTTGACGCCGTAGCCGAGATGCTGCGCAGTGCGGGGGTGCATCTGGACGACAGCCTGCTAACCCCATCGCCCAGTGGTGCAGATCAAGTGATGGCGATCACCGGCAAGGCGGGTTCAGGCAAAACGCTGTTGTTGGCCGAGCTCTATAAGGCGCTTGAGGGGGCAGGGGTTAATGTCATCTCTGGTGATTACGAGTCCCGCAAAAAGCGTGACAAACGCACGCTTGCGATTTTGGCACCTACCAACAAAGCGGCGAGTGTTCTGCGCTTGCGCGGAGTGCCCGCAACCACCATCCACCGCATTCTATATACGCCCGTCTATGACCCCGAATACGAACGCATTGCCGAATGGTTATCGGGCAGCGGTGAACGGCCTGTGGATGTCGAAGGCTTGACCGATCTGGCGCTAGACCGCGCCGCGGCGTTTTTTGCCAACAATAAATCGATACCTGGTGCGCTTGCAGCAGCCGGTTTGCGCGGTAGCGATTTCATCACCGGCTGGAAGCGCCGCGAAGACCCGCTCGATATTGGTTTCATCGACGAAGCCTCGATGCTCGATGATAAACAGTTCCAAGACCTCAAGGAAATATTCCCAACTTTGCTGCTGTTTGGCGATCCCGCACAGCTGGCTCCTGTGAACCAGTCAGGCACGATGGTGTTTGAGAAACTGCCAGAAACCCGCGTTAAAAACCTCGACCGAATTTTCCGGCAAGAGGCCGACAACCCGATCCTTGATCTGGCCCATGCGCTGGGGGATCCCTCCCTGACGTTTGAAGATTTTGAACGCATGATCGAAGACGCGTCCAAGCGCGACGAGCGCGTCGTTTGGGGCCAGCGGGTCGAGGTTGATTTGATGGCACGCTCGCCAGTGCTGGTTTGGCGAAATGCCACACGCATCCGTTTGATAAATGCGTTTCGCAACGTGCATGGCGCACCCGAAGATGCGCTGTTGGCCGGCGAGCCGTTGATTTGCGACGGTATTGAGTTGCCTTTGAAGCACCGCAAAAAACGTCTTGATCTGGAAGCGCGCGGGCTGATTAAGGGGGCGCAGGTGATTTATCTAGGCGAAGGGCGTAAGCCGGGGTTCAGCCGGTTGCACGTGATGGGGGCCGAAGACCCGCAGGTTAGCGCCGCCTCGATCGTGAAGATCGAAAAACCTGATGAAGAAGAGCCTTTCATTCCCTTTGCTGCGCGCATGGGGGCTACTTTCTTGCATGGCGCTGCGGTGACGATCCACAAGGCGCAGGGCAGCCAATGGGACACGGTGCAGGTCTTTGCCCCAGATTTATACGGTGCGGCCCGAATGGGCCGCGTTGAGGCAGGACAGCCCCTTTGGAAGCGCCTTGCGTATGTCGCGATTACCCGTGCGCAGGAGAGATTGATTTGGGTTGTGCGCAACCGTTTGGCCAAGCCGACCTATGAATTGACAGTGGATGACCTGCGTGCCGCTCCAGCAGCACCTCTCATGCTAGACAATACCGAAGAGGAAATTTGATGCCGCAAATCTTGATTACAGGGGCTTCTAGCGGAATTGGCCGCGCCACGGCTGAGTTGTTTTTGGCCACTGGGTGGCGTGTGGGTCTGATCGCGAGGCGCGCAGAGCTATTGCATGAAATTTGTGCGGGCCATGACCGCGCCGTCGCCCTACCTGCAGACGTGACTGATGCCACCGCGATGAAGACGGCATTTGACCAGTTCGGTGCGCCAGATGTGCTCTTTAACAACGCCGGTCTTTTTGGCCCATCCGCGACCATTGACGAGGTAGCCCTTGAGGATTGGGAACGAGTTCTGAGCGTAAATCTGACCGGCATGTTCATCGCCGCGCGGCTTGCGTTCGGGGCCATGCGGGCGCGGGGGCAGGGTGGACGGATCATTAACAACGGATCCATTTCCGCGCATGTCCCGCGTGAGAGTTCAGTTTGCTATACAACCACCAAACACGCGATCACGGGGCTGACCCGCTCCTTGTCGTTGGACGGACGGCCTTTTGATATTGCGTGTGGGCAAATTGACATCGGCAACGCAGAATCTCCGATGGTGGCGGACCTGAAATCAAAGCAGCCGGGGCTTGATACGATGTCGGTGGATCACGCGGCGCAATCGGTGCTGCATATGGCGCAGCTGCCGCTAAGCGCTAACGTGCAGTTCATGACCGTGATGGCGACAAAAATGCCGTATATTGGGCGCGGCTAAAAGCTAGCGGCGCAGCAGGCCAAAGATCGCGGAAGCACCCCAACCGGCCGAAATCGCAATCGCCAGGGACATCAACCCATAGAGAAACGACTGCTCGCGAGACATATTATAAAGCCACCGCTCCATGCCGACTTTGCGCACATCAATCAGCGTCTCGTAGTCCGCTACAACTTGACCACCCCGTGTAAGGTAAATCCGCGTCAGATAGTCCCCTTCCGTTAGGGCTGCTGGCAGCTCGACAGAGGTTCGGAAAAGCGTTTGTTCCTCGATCGAGACCTCGCCCTCCCGGATTTGGTACAAACCAGAATTCTTGCGGATACGAATAAGCGATTCAGAAAAGGCAGCGGCGTCCGCGATATCATGCGGCGCGCCAACGGACCGAATAGCCTGCGCAATTGACACTTTGTTTCGTTGGTCTTCGACCGCACTCAGAATATCTTCCAGCGGTGAACTTGTAACGACGGCATAAAAACTGGGCGCGCGGTCGACTTCAACTGAATCTACGTTGATCCAAATCCCGTAGCGCTTTTCCTTGCGACGAACAACAACAGGCATCGATGGGCCTGCAATCGTCACAATGACTTCCAGAGGCGGGCCATCTGGGATCGCCTGTTCGCGCTTTACCGCGCCAAATATCAGGATTTCCGAACCATCGAAATTCGTTGTGATCGACACTTCGTTTTTGCTCAGGCCCAATACGACCTCTTCTTTTGCCATCGCAGGCAAGGCCAGCATCAACGCCAGCGTGATGATTAGCGCGCGCATCAGTGACCGCCCGCTTTGCCAAGGGAATAAAGCTCAGCGGGTTGAATCAAAAGCTCGAGCGCCAGTTTGCCGCACACCACCAGCACCATGATCGCTAGCAAAATGCGCAGCTGTTCGGCCTTCATTTTGACGCCAATGCGTGTGCCGATCTGCGCGCCGATGACGCCACCAATCAGTAGCAAAACGGCAAGCACGATATCAACGGTGAAGTTTGTCGTCGCATGAAGCATCGTCGTGAATGCAGTTACAAAGATGATCTGGAACAGAGATGTACCCACGACAACTTTCGTCGGCATACCCAAGAGGTAAATCATCGCAGGCACCATGATAAATCCGCCACCGACGCCCATGATCGCAGCAAGAATACCAACAGCCACACCAACGATCAGCGGTGGAATGACGGAAATATAAAGACCCGAGACGCGGAACCGCATCTTCAAAGGCAATCCATGGATCCAGTTGTGCTTTTTACGCTTGGCGACTTTGCCTTTTTTGATGTTGCGGATTGCATTGAGGGATTCGAGGAACATCAGTCCCCCAATCACGCCTAGGAAAACCACATAGCAAAGCTTGACCAGCAGATCGACCTGACCCTGCGCCTTGAGATAGTTGAACACCATCACACCAAGTGCCGCGCCAAACAGACCACCGATCAACAGCACGGTGCCCATCCTGAGATCCACCGTCTTTCGCTTGAAATGCGCAAGAACACCGGAGAAGGACGAAGCAACGATTTGGTTTGCTTCTGTCGCCACTGCGACCGCTGGAGGGATGCCAATAAAGAAAAGCAGCGGCGTCATAAGGAACCCGCCGCCCACGCCGAACATACCAGACAAAATGCCCACAATGCCGCCCAACCCCAGGAGGAGAAAGGCATTCACCGACACTTCGGCTATGGGCAGGTATATTTGCATGACCCCTGTTAGCGGGGGCTCCTTTCAAAATCAACAACGGATGCTGCGGTGCCGCAAGGAGGACTCAGGGGTTGGCCCTATCTGGACTTATCTTTCTTTGACGTAAGGTTCGCCTCCGGCGCGTGGTGGAATGGCTTTGCCACCAAAACCGGCGAGGATCAGGACTGTCATGATATAGGGCAGGGCCCCCAAAAGCTGGCCCTGTACTTTCATGCCCGTAAGCGACTCGATAACATCGGGTCGCGTTTCAAGCGCGCCGAAAAGACCAAACAACAACGTCGCCCAAAGCGCATACCAAGGCCGCCACTTTGCAAAAATCAGTGCTGCCAATGCGATGAACCCACGTCCGGCCGACATGTCTTTGACAAATCCTGCCTGTAGCGCTGTGCTGAGATATGCGCCGGCAAGTCCGCACAAAATACCGCAGATCACGACCGCGGCATAGCGCAGGCCGATCACCGAGACGCCGGCGGTGTCAACGGCAGCTGGGTTTTCCCCAACCGCGCGCAGTCGCAGACCAAAGCGTGTGCGGTAAAGAAGCCACCACGTGAGTGGCACCGCAGCAAAGGCGACGTAGACCAGCACCGAATGACCCGAAATCAGCTCTGAATAAAGCGGGCCAATGATGGGTACATCCGCAATGCTATCAGCAAAGGGCAGTGTAACGGGTTCGAACCGGCCGCCAGCAAACAAGGAAGGCGTGCGGCCCCCTTGGCTGAACCAATGCTGCGCAATGAGAACCGTCATGCCCGCCGCCAAAAAGTTGATCGCCACGCCAGAGATCAGCTGATTGCCACGGAACGTGATTGAGGCGACCCCATGCAGCGCACTGAGCGCGACCGACGCCGTTATGCCTGCAGCCAGGCCTAACCAGACCGACCCCGTCAACGAGGCAATCGCAGCCGAAAAGAATGCCGCGGCGAGCATTTTGCCCTCAAGGCCGATGTCAAAGATGCCTGCACGCTCAGAATAGAGGCCCGCAAGACATGCCAATAGCAGCGGCGTTGCCAAACGGATGGTGCTGTCGAGAACTTGGATTAGGGTGAGATATGCTTCCATCTGCTCAACCCTCCTTGCGTTCAGGCTTGGACGAACGGGCGCGCCGCAGCGCAAGGAATATCCGCTCTAACGGCATTCTGACCATATTGTCGAGCGCGCCGGTGAACAGGATAACCAAGGCTTGGATCACCACAATCAGCTCGCGTGGAATAGAGGTCCACAAGGCCAACTCTGCCCCACCCTGATACAAGAACCCAAAGAGAATGGCCGCGATAAACACACCCAGGGGATGCGAACGGCCCATCAAAGCCACGGCGATGCCGATAAATCCGGCGCCTTCTGTGGAGTTCAAAACCAGCCGTTCGGCCTCGCCCATGACATTGTTCACCGCCATCAGCCCAGCAAGCGCGCCAGAGATGATCATAGCGATCATGGTGATTTTTACCGGTGAGATGCCTGCATATTTCGCCGCGGATTCCGAATGGCCATACGCACGGATCTCGTATCCCAGCCGCGTGCGCCAAATCAGCAGCCACAACAGGACACAAGCGGCCATAGCAACCAACAAAGACACGTTCGCCGGTGCCGCCTTAGAGAACTCAATCCCAAATGGGGCCAGAAGATCATGGAGCGTAGGCAGGTTGGTTGCCTCAGGAAAACGCGCGGTTGCAGGGTCCATGCTGCCTTGCGGGCGCATCAAGTTGACCAGAACGTAGTTCAGCAGGGACGCCGCGATAAAATTGAACATGATCGTGGTGATCACGATATGGCTGCCGCGCTTCGCCTGCAGCCAAGCCGGAATTGCCGCCCACGCCGCGCCAAAAAGCCCCGCCATTACCGCGGCCCCAACCAGCGCCAGCGACCAATGTGGCCAAGGAATGTAGAGACAGGCAATTGCCACGCCCAAACCGCCTAGCATCGCTTGGCCTTCGCCACCAATGTTGAAGAGCCGCGCGTGAAAGGCGATGGACACGGCAAGCCCCGTGAACATGAAATTCGTCGCGTAATAAAGCGTATAGCCCCAGCCATAGGTCGAGCCGAGCGCGCCGTTGACCATCAGTTTAACCGCCTCAACGGGGTCTTCGCCAATGCCGAGGATGACGAGGGCCGATAAGATCGCCGCCAGCAACAATGAGATCAGTGGGACGAGGATAACCTCAGCCCATTTTGGCATGACATCCATCTCAGGCTCCTTTTCCTGCGTCTGACGCTTCCGCCGACTTTGCTGTCACGCCTTGAACTGCGTCAGTGTCGGTGATCCCCGCCATCATCAAACCAAGCTCTTTTTCGTCAGTTTCATCAGGGTGGCGCATGCCCATGATCTGCCCGTCAAACATCACTGCGATGCGGTCAGATAGTGCCAGAATTTCCTCTAGCTCCACGCTGACCAGCAAGATGGCCTTGCCTTGATCGCGCAGAGCGATGATTTGCTGGTGGATGAATTCAATCGCTCCGATGTCCACGCCGCGTGTCGGCTGGCCAATCAATAGCAAGTCGGGATTGCGTTCAATTTCACGCGCAAGAACAACTTTTTGTTGGTTGCCGCCCGAGAAATTCTTGGCCGCCAATTTCGGGTTAGGCGGGCGCACATCAAACCGCTCCATCTTGGCGACGGTGTCTTCCTTGATCGCAGTATTGTCCATCAACATACCGTTGCGGTACGCGTCATCATGATGATAGCCGAATGCAACGTTTTCCCACGCGTGGAAATCCATGATCAAACCTTCGCGCTGACGGTCCTCTGGTACATGTGCAATGCCGCGTTTGCGGCGCGATTGGGCATCCGACAGCTTGCCCGTTAGATCGATTTCTTTTCCGTTAACGGTGATGCGGCCCGTGGCGTCTTCATAGCCGCCCAGCACCTCAAGCAACTCTGATTGGCCATTGCCCGCAACGCCTGCAATGCCAACAACTTCGCCCGCGCGCACCTGCAGATCGATCCCGCGCAACCGCTCCACACCTTTTTCGTCGATAACCCGCAGGCCTTGGACATCCAGCACGACCTCGCCGGGGGTCGCAGGAATTTTATCGATGCGCAACAACACCTTGCGGCCGACCATCAACTCAGCCAACTCTGCGGGCGATGTCTCGGATGTCTTGACGGTCGCGGTCATCTCTCCGCGGCGCATCACCGAAACCGTATCGGTTGTTTCCATGATCTCGCGCAGTTTGTGCGTGATCAGAATGATGGTTTTCCCTTCGGAACGCAGACGCCCCAAAATACGGAAAAGTTGATCGGCTTCGGCAGGGGTAAGCACGCCCGTGGGCTCATCAAGGATCAGAATATCGGCTTGCCGGTAAAGCGCCTTGAGGATTTCAACACGCTGCTGCATGCCAACGCCGATGTCTTGCACCAGCGCGTCAGGGTCCACGTTCAGCCCGTAATCATCGGCCAATTCGACAAGCGTGCGCCGCGCTTTGGCGAGCGATGGTTTCAGTAGCTTTCCGTCTTCGGCACCCAGAATGATATTCTCAAGCACCGTAAAATTCTCGACCAGTTTAAAGTGCTGGAACACCATCCCGATGCCCGCTGCAATCGCGGCTTGGCTGTCGGTGATATTTGCCTTGTTGCCTGCGATAAAAATCTCGCCTGCGTCGGCTTTGTAAAAGCCATAAAGGATCGACATCAGCGTGGATTTTCCAGCGCCGTTTTCGCCAATAATGCCGTGGATTGTGCCGGGCATAACGCGGATCGAAATATCCTTGTTCGCCTGTACAGGGCCAAAGGCTTTTGAGATGCCTTTGAGTTCAATTGCTGGGGCAGGCGTCTCCGCCTGCCCCGATGTTTTGTTCAAAGCCACGTTTAGAAGCTCAAGACAGGGCAGCTATCGTCTGCCATGTAGTTGTGCACTTCCAGCTCGCCGGAGCCGATCTTGGCTGCGGCTGCATCAACGGATGCCTGCATCGCTTCTGTCACCAGAGACGCGTTGTTTTCATCCATCGCATAGCCGACGCCGCCATTGGCGATGCCCATGACGTTAAAGCCTTTTTCCATGCCTGGACCATCGGTCATTGCTTGGTAAACAGCGTTATCAACCCGCTTGAGCATTGACGTCAGAACCTTGCCTGGGTGCAGGTGGTTTTGGTTGCTGTCCACGCCGACTGACAAGATGCCTTCATCGGCAGCTGTTTGCAGGACGCCTACGCCTGTACCGCCGGCAGCAGCATAAACCACGTCAGCACCTTGGCTGATCTGCGCTTTGGTCAGCTCGGAGCCTTTTACGGGGTCATTCCAAGCGGACGGCGTTGTGCCCGTCATGTTTGCAATCACGGTTGCATCAGGGTTCACCGCTTTTACGCCTTGGGCATAGCCGCAAGCAAATTTACGGATCAATGGGATGTCCATGCCGCCGATGAAACCAACAGTGCCAGTCTTGGACGCTTCAGCAGCCATCATACCAACAAGGTACGAACCTTCATGCTCGTTGAACACAACAGAACGGACGTTGGGCTGATCCACAACCATGTCGATGATCACGAAATCGGTGTCAGGATAGTCTGGTGCAACTTGGCCCAGCACATCGCCAAACGCAAAACCGGTCATCACAACAGGGTTCGCACCGGATTCGGCAAAGCGGCGCAGAGCCTGCTCACGCTGTGCTTCGGACTGAATCTCAATCTCGGCGAATTTCCCGCCAGTTTCCCCTGACCAACGCTGCGCGCCGGCAAAGGCTGCTTCGTTAAAGGATTTGTCGAATTTGCCACCCAGATCAAAGATCAGGGCAGGGTCTGCCATGGCAGCGCCAGCACTTAGAGCGATGCCAGCAGCGGCACCAAGAAGTTTTGTCATCAGAGTCATAAATCTCTCCCAGTTTTTAATGTTGGGGCAAGTGCCGCCCAGATCAAAAATCAGCGCGGTTTGCCCGGTCGCACAAAAGTGATGCGCGATCATCGCCAAAGTAGGGCGCAGCCACGCCGCCGGGTCAACCGGATTCTGTCTAGGAGGGAGGGTTATCTGGTGCCTGACCATGGGTAAACGCACGCGTTAACAGCAAAGCGTCGACCGCGGGCCCGTCTTGCCGGGTATAGTAGGCACGGCGGGTGCCGGTGATCTCAAAGCCAGATGTGGTATATAGTTTGGTTGCCGTGGAATTATCCGCTGCGACCTCAAGAAAAGCGAAGTCCGCGTGTTTTTCTGCGTGCTCTAGCCATTGAATCATCAACTTTCTGCCCAAACCTGAGCCATGATGGGCCGGATCCACAGCAATTGTGATCAGCTCTGATTCTCTAGCAACCGTGCGCGTGATGGCAAAGCCATGCGGGACTTCATGCGCCATTGCATAGGGGTTTGCGAGCAAGTCAGAGAACTCGGCCGGATGCCAAGGCCGGTCATGCGCAAAGGCTAGGGCATAGATACGCGCCATTTCATTGGGCGTCATGACACAATCACAGGTGGCGCATCGCGTGCCGGTGCCGCATCCGCCGGCCGCAAGTAAAGCGGTGCGGGCCGCCCAGGATTGTTGTGAAACCGCTGTGCAGCCAGATATGCGATCGCGACGGCGGTGAGATGCTTAGGGGCCTCTCCACGCGCGCCGATAAGTGGGCCGTCATGAGGCGGAATATCGGTGAAGGGAACAAGCGACGGATCGGAAAGAATTGGAATTTCAAAACCTTGGGCGAACACGTCTTCGCGCCGGGCGTCAACGGTACACACACACGGACCCTCGGTGCCAAAGCGCAGCGCGTCAAACGCGTTGACCCCAACGGCTGGTATGTCCAATCCCAAAGCGAGCCCACGCGCAGCAGAGACTGCAATGCGGATGCCCGTGAAATTACCGGGTCCAATACCGACACCAATCGCATCAAGGTCTGCCCATTCTTTACCCGCAGTGTTTAGTAATTCACCGCACAACGCCAACAAGCGCTCGCCCTGACCCTTTGCCATCTCTTCTTGTGACTGACCCAAAATCTGCTCGCCCAAAAGCAAAGCGGCCGCGCAATGCGCGGCCGATGTATCAAACGCCAAAACCAAAGGAGTATTAGGCAACAGGGCGCACCTCTGTCACCTCTGGAATATAGTGGCGCAGCAGGTTCTCAATACCCATCTTGAGGGTGAGCGTTGATGAGGGACATCCCGCGCAAGCCCCCTGCATGTGCAGGTACACGATGCCGCGATCAAATCCATGAAACGTGATATCACCGCCGTCTTGTGCAACCGCAGGGCGTACTCGGCTGTCGAGCAACTCTTTGATTTGACCAACGATTTCGCCGTCTTCACCGTCATGATCCGCGTGACCTGATGTATGTTCGTGACCAGATGCCATGACCGATTGACCAGATTGGAAATGCTCCATGATCGCACCCAAAAGGCTTGGCTTTAGGTGATCCCACTCGATGCCTTCAGCTTTGGTGATGGTCACAAAGTCGGTGCCAAAGAACACACCGCTCACACCATCAACAGCAAATAGTCGTGTCGCCAAAGGCGAGCTGACCGCAGCTTCAGGTGCTGGAAAATCCGCCGTTCCCATTTCAAGAACAGTTTGCCCCGGCAGAAACTTTAGTGTGGCCGGGTTTGGGGTGGATTCGGTCTGAATAAACATCACAAGCCTCCTTGGCAGCGTTCCCTATTGATATGCGGATTACCACGGCTCAAGTCAAGGTTTAGAAGCGTTCTAAATTGCTGTCGTGGTCACCTTAAACGCGTAAATCAGCCGTTTCAGAGCCTTACAAAAGCACCATCAAGGCCGACCTACGTAATAGCTTCCAGACGTTCCTTGCTGAGGTCGCCGGGCACAATTGTAATTGGAACGGGCAGGGTGCCTGCATTGCGTGTCAGTTGCGTAACCAGCGGCCCTGGACCCTTCTTATCGGTTCCAGCCCCTAAAACCAGCACACCGATTTCTGTGTCCTCAGCGATTTGAGCCATTATTTCTTCTGCGGCGTTGCCTTCGCGAATGACGAGTTCAGGATCAATGCCCTGCCGATCGCGCATCCACTTGGCAAAAACTTCGAAATGGACCTCGATCCGTTCGCGGGCCTCGGCGCGCATCAAATCGCTAACGCCAATCCAGTGATTGAACTCATCAGGCTCGATCACCGCCAGGACTTCGACCCCGCCGCCGGTCTTGGACGCCCGCATCGCAGCGAATCGCATCGCGTTTAGACATTCTCGGCTGTCATCAAGCACCACAAGAAACTTACGCATGGGTTTTCTCCAATTCAGGCCGCAGCGCGGCTTGCAGATCATGGCGGGGGATGCGCGCCGTTGCAATTAGCTTTTGTAGGTTCAGTCGGTAAATTTAGCAGATGGACGCGGCATCATCCAAATACTTGCCGCGACACCCCGAAGCGTCGCCTCCGAGCGTTTGATACATCTGGCGGACCCGAACGAATGCTGAACCGGAGTATTGGGTCAGCCCTTTATGGCTATTGATCAACCTACCCTTTGGTTTTCGCGCACAGCGAGGTCACCGTCATGCACAGGGTGTAAAAACGCGATCCTTCTTGCCGGATAGCATGAAGGGACCAGTAAGTTTTGGAATTTAAGGCCGCTCAAGGCTTGCTGCGGTAGATGCCTTCAGGGAGGTCCAAGGCGGCTGCCAAATCCCGTAATTGCTCGGGGGACAGAGTGATCTTATCTACTTTGTCATTGCGCGGGTCCCACTGCTCGAGCGTGATGGAGGAGGCAAAAGCGTGCACGCTCACGTCTTCGCGAAGCGGTGTGGTGCCTTCGTCGATCAACGTGATCACAGTGGCGTCAAATTCGTGCTCTATGGTAAACATGGTACAAGTTTAGCCCATCAGGGAACCGGCGCAAGCGCTTGGTCAACGTGGCGTGTTCGGGGTGGCCCTGAACGCCCAGCGTGCTAGAACTATTGTTAGTTATTTTTCGGGACAGGAGCCCCAGATGTTCATTCGCACGCTTGGCACACTTGCGGCCGTTGTCTTGTTGGCGGCCTGCGAAGTTACAACTGTCTCTGCGCCGCAAGGCGGGCCTGCGGGTGCGCCGAAGTTGTCTGGGCCCACGCTTACGGCAAATCAAGCGGCACGTAGTTTTGTGCGCGTGGTTCAATTGGTTGAGCCTGTGGCGGAGCGGGAGTGCCGTGCACGCACCTCGAGGGTCAACTGCGATTTCTACATCGTCGTTGATGACCGCCCCGGCCAACCTGCCAACGCTTATCAGACGCTTGATAAACGTGGCCGTCCGGTTATCGCCTTTACGCTGGCGCTGATTGAGGATGCACGCAACGAGGATGAACTGGCCTTTGTTCTCGGCCATGAAGCGGCGCATCACATCGCAGGCCATATCGGTCGCCAGCAGCAAAATGCTGTTGCGGGGGCTGTCATCTTTGCCGGGCTTGCAACCCTCAGCGGGGGCGATGCAAACACGATACGCTCTGCTCAAGAGCTCGGCGCACAGGTAGGTGCGCGCAGCTACTCCAAGGATTTTGAGTTGGAGGCAGATGCACTAGGAACGATCATCACCGCGCGCGCAGGCTTTCAGCCGCTGCGCGGGGCAGAGTTTTTTACCCGCATTCCCGATCCGGGTGACCGCTTTTTAGGCACACATCCACCCAACCGCGATCGGCTTGAAACAGTGCGCCGCACGGTCGCTGGGCTTTAGGCCCCAACGTTTGCATGTGGAACCTGAGGCACCGTCGGTCGCATCAAGCGGATTGCAATACCAATAAGCGACATGCTGATCCAGAACGTTTGAATAAGGGCCGAGGCAAGGTTGAAGCTGGACGTTAGTCCGATCAGCACAAAACTGGACGAGCACAGGTTCATGCAGAAATACTTGACCGAGTTCCCCGAGATTATCCGCAGGGTGAGCAGGGTGTAGGTCGTCACATAGAGCGCAAACCCGGTGATGCCGATCATCTCGGCCGTCGCATGCGGAAAAAGCATAAAGCTCATGGAGAAAAATCCATCTCTAAAATTTATTTGAAAAAAGCAGGTCCGTATAATCTCTCAACGCTACGCGCAGGGCCGCGCGGACCCAAGTGGGGTATTCCTTACCATGCGTAAACTTGGGGTCATTTTGACCGACAAAGGCAGCAAATATGCGGTGTCTGGATGCCCCGTCCGCGACCGCGCTAGCATTGATGCTGCCGTCAAATCGCTGCGACGCGACAAGGCATATGCCAAGGCCACCCATAATACTTGGGCGGCGGTGCTGTCACAGGGGGGCGGGATCAAAGCTGATGACGGCGAATCCGGTGCGGGGATGATCGTAATTCGGATGCTGGAACGCGAAGACCTTCTGGATCATTTGATCGTGGTCACGCGGTGGTACGGTGGCAAACATTTGGGTGGTGACCGGTTTCGCCATGTCCAAACCTGCGTGCGCGCCTACTTAGACGCTCAGCGCGATGGCTCCGAAAAAGCAGATTGACGCAATCAGCACAAATCCGTGCCAAATCGCATTATGAAACGGCATCGACTTGCGTGCATAGACAATGGTACCCAGCGAATAGATCAAGCCGCCCGCCACTACCAAAGACAGCGCGGTTCCGGGCAGGTTTTTCCACATCGGAACGATCAGCAGAACAGAAAGCCAACCCATCCCCAAATAGAGAGCCAGCGATCCACGCGCATCGGTTTTCCAGAACCAAAGCTTTGCCACCGCGCCGATCAGTGCCAGCGCCCAGACAATTCCAAGGATGCCGTAGGCAAAACCGGAGCCGATAACCGCGACAAGCGGCGTGTAAGTGCCGGCAATTTTGAAATAGATCGCGGCGTGGTCAAGGCGGTGCAGCAAGGGTCGTGTGCGGTCAATCGGCGACATGTGATAAATCGCGGATGCCGCAAAGGCACCGACCATGCACAGCCCATAAAGCAGCACGGCCCATGTGTTGTCTGTATTCATCACCAGCAGCGCGGTCGCTGGAATAGCAAAAGCCAACCCAGCGGCGTGTACCGCCCCATCGGCGACTGTTTCAGCTTTGGAAAAAGGATACCCCATAGGATTGAGTTAGCATCCCTTCACTGTTTGATCATTGCTAACCTTGCGTCATTCGCGCGAGCGGCGCAGGTGCATGCGGTAAAGGACCGGGGCCAGCAATGTATTATAGACCCAAGCTGCAACGCGGTTCACACCCGGCAGGGCAAAGAACTTCGCAATGCGCCGCATGCGCGGGATTTCTCGCCAAAGTACGATGAAGGCGGGCAGCCCCGCATAAACCTGACCGTCTTGGCGGACATGCAGCCGTTTTGCCGCATCCTCAGCGCTGATGCCCCATTTTGCCAGCTGGACCGGATCATCGAGATCATCATACGTGATGGGTAACCCCGCCTGAGCGCTAAGCTTGGCGTAGTGATCGACCTCGCGCCGGCACACTGGGCAGGAGGCATTATAAAGGACGTCCGTTGGCTTGTTCATATTACGCCACATAGTGCGCAAGCCGCGCAGCGACAGTGCTCAGCGCGGTTTGTTGCTATCAATCCAACGTGACATCATGGTTTTATCGCGAAAGCACTCCTGCGGCACGTCGCGGCGTTTAACCCGTGCAATACGCTCGGCAAAGGCAACTTGCTTTGAGGAGGGGTAATTCGAAAACCGCCCCTGAGGTGCTGGAGTTTTATGCGCATCGATCCATGCCGATAATGCCGCCCGATCACGTTCGATCCCGCGCGGCAAAGGCGTGCCTGATTTACTTGCAAGCACCCGTGCATAACTCATCTGCTTTTCGGTCGCAGGCATTGGCTGGGCCAGTGGCAAGTCGTCCTGAACCGGCCGCGCGCCTTGGGCCGAGGAAAAAATACCGGGAAACTGTGGTTGGAAAGACATGAGATGCACTCCGTTCTATTCGCTATCAACAATATAGAACAGAACGGGAACATTTTCAAGGGGTAGGCTATTTTGGCACAATTACAGCGCCATCTAAGGTTTTTTCACAGCACCCCAAAGATCGTATTCGCCGGCTTCTTCAACCTCGACCGTGACGATGTCGCCAACTGACAGCCCTTCAAACCCTTCATCGATAAACAAATTCCCATCGATCTCGGGGGCATCCGCTTTGGTTCGGCAGGTCGCTGCTTCGTCGTCAATCTCGTCGATGATAACGTCCATCACTTTGCCCACCTTTGCGGCCAGCTTTGCCTCAGAGATGGCTTGCGCTTTTTCCATAAAGCGGTCCCAGCGTTCTTGTTTGACCTCAGCGGCGACGTGATCGGGCAAATCATTGGAGCGCGCGCCCGCGACGTTCTCGTACTGAAAACACCCGACACGATCGAGTTGCGCTTCGTCCATCCAATCAAGCAATGTCTGGAATTCGGTCTCGGTTTCGCCGGGGTAGCCGACGATAAAAGTAGAACGCAGGGTCAGATCCGGACAAATGTCGCGCCAAGCGTCGATTTCGTCCAACGTTTTGGCCGCGGCGGCGGGGCGGGCCATACGTTTGAGGACATCAGGATGCGCGTGCTGGAATGGAATATCGAGATAGGGCAGCACAAGGCCATCGGCCATCAGCGGGATCAACTGCCGCACATGGGGGTAAGGGTAGACATAATGCAGCCGCACCCAAGCACCCAAAGACCCCAGATCACGGGCCAAATCGGTAATATGCGCCCGGTGGCCACGGTCTTCGGCATGTTTGATGTCAACGCCGTAAGCCGAGGTGTCTTGAGAGATCACCAGCAGTTCTTTGACCCCGCCCGCCACCAACTTTTCGGCTTCGCGCAGCACAGCATGGGCAGGGCGCGATTGCAGGCGGCCGCGCATGTCAGGGATGATGCAGAATTTGCACTTGTGGTTACAGCCCTCGGAAATCTTGAGGTAACTGTAGTGTCGTGGCGTCAGGCTGACCGCCTGTGCTGGCAACAGGTCGATGAAGGGATCTGGAGAAGGCGGCACAGCGGTATGGACCGCGTCCAACACTTGTTCGTATTGATGGGGCCCTGTGACCGCGAGCACCTTGGGGTGCGCGCCAGTGATATAATCGGGTTCTGCACCTAGGCAGCCTGTCACAATCACCCGGCCATTTTCTGTAAGCGCCTCGCCAATCGCATCAAGGCTTTCGGCCTTGGCACTGTCGAGGAAACCGCAGGTATTTACGATCACCGCATCTGCACCCGCATAATCTGGCGAAATCGCATAGCCTTCGGCGCGCAGGCGCGTCAGGATCCGTTCGCTGTCCACCAACGCCTTGGGACAGCCAAGCGACACCATGCCGATTGTTGGCTGGCCGGGGCGGTCACTGGGCGACGATTTATCTAGCCGCACTTTTGGTGCGAGATCCGGGCGGAGGTTTGGTGGGTTTGTGCTCATGTGCCGCCTATAGGGCAAGGCGCGCGGTGGGGCAATTGCATCACGGATGTGTAACAGGCAGCCCTGCTTTGATCCAACCCGGCCCGGCACCGGAGCCAAGCATCCCCTCGGGTACGTCAATGATATGGGTGAACCCTGTTGATGTCAGCCGCTTGGCCAACCCGCGCGACCGCACGCCACGTGCACAGATCAGCGCGATCGATGCCCCGAGGTCATTGTCGACATGCGCCAAAAGAACGTCGCTAAATTCCGGGTCGCGCATATCAAGGGGCAATGCGCTTGCACCAATACCCGTCCGGGCCCATTCATCAGGGCGGCGTATATCAATCAGCGCGATCTGCCCCGACAATGCCTTGTCATGTGCATCCGAAACGCTGAGGCTATTGTTGGAGATTTCGGCCCCGAGATTGAACCACCGTGCCGCTGCAACACCCCCACCAAGCAATACCGCAAGACCAAGAAAACCCCGCCGCGATTTACGCAGACGGGGTTCTTTGCCAGCCGGTTGGGGCGTTCCGGCTGTCATAGTTAGTTCAATGGCGCAGTGCTGGACCATTGCGGAACTGTGCTTGTCGAAGCGTCTTTGGGCTCAATGCTGACCCAGTTGTTCTCAGACAGCACGAGGTTGCCAGGAATGTCTTCTTCCCAAAAACCTACGACGACCGGGGTAATGTTGAGATAAAGCTTACCGTCCAAAATGCGCCAAAGCGTTGGGTTGCCGGGTACTTTACCGCCCTTTGCGACGCCATAGGCGCAGTGCCCATCATATTGAGGCGCATATTTCGCAGGTTCGGCGACAAACGCGTCGCGGTTTGCTTCAGACGAGAAAGCAAACGTGGCTCCGTTATAGTCGGCAGTGATTGCCGCGTTACCGGGAACAGGGGCCGTCTGACTTTCGCCAACCTGATTTTGCGGCAGGCTGAAATAGGCGACAACGTCAAAGCCCGACGCGGCAAAGCCGGTCTCGTCAATGTATTGGCCACCAGCAAAAGCGGCACCAGCCATACTGATTGCTGTGGCCGCGGCGGCAAGAGTAAGGGCGAATCGTTTCATCTAAACTTCTCCTATTTTGGGGCGGCATGGCCCCGATACAGGTATTGGTAAGCGAGCTTGGCGCGCCGTGCATCCCCAAGACGGCGTGTCTCAAGCGCTTGTGACCGCGGCGTGATTGGGCGTCAGAATTGCGCTTCGATTATTTCAAGATCGGAGGTTTTGACGGGTCGCTGCCCGGAGCCATCCGAGGTGTTTGTTGCAAAGGCTCCATCTGCGGTAGGTCAAAACGCAGCCCCACCCGCATCAATTTATCGACCACAGGGTCGCCCGGAGCAAAAAAGCCAACGTCCATTGCGCCCGCTTCAATCCCCGAAAATGTCAGGGCTTCGGACGCGGCACGCACTAGGGCATCCTGCGCACGTGGGATCGCCCCGATAAAGGCCAGCAGATGCCCGCGTCCGCCCCCCTCATATTCGACACCGACCAGCCATGCGTTGGCAGCCATACCCGTCGCGGTCGCCAGTTTGGCGTCGATCGCGGTGATCAGCGTTTCAGGTAAGCCCTTGGGCGGCAAAACGGTTTCAATGCGTGCCTGAACCTCACCTGCCTCATGGCTCAGTGTTTGGCGTAACCAGTCGAGCGCGTCGGATGGCAGCAAAATCGCCGAGGGTGCGACATTCATATTAAGTGCAAGTCCAAGCGATTGACCCTCGAGCATTTGCGTTACGGCACGGCCTGATAACGCAACATAAGGTGCTTCAGCCCCCACATAGCTTGCCAACCGGGCCGCGCGGTCAAACGCGAGCAGGTAATTGCCCGTCTCCATCTCCAACAGTTTTGGTGTGACTTGGTCGCCTTCGGGTTCAGATTCCAGCAGCACGAACAACTCAATATCCGCCATGCGTTCGTAGAACCGCAAACGCACAGTGTCGTCATCCGGGGCGGCCATCATTGCAGCGTGGGCGGTATCAAGCGGGGTCTGCGTCATCCATTACCTCTGGCACAGGGGCTCCGGCGCGGCAGGAGCTGCGCCTCGAACCAAGGGTTCTCTTTAGCCACCTCGTATTGCGCGACGACGGATGTGACAAGGCAAACACGCCATTCCGCCAATGCCTTTGTTGTGGTGCGAGAACCGGGCAGATCTGATTTCATCGCATGCCCGCCGATCATGACAGCCAACCGCAAGCCTCCCAAAACGACAGATTTTACTGACGCACTTCGAATTCGAGAACCGTGAACAGCAATCAGGAACCGCGCAAATCCATCGTTGCGATAGACCCGACGGGTTTGCTGGCGGACCTCTAAGCCCGGGTTGTAACCGTGCCGAACCTGGATTTCGCCGCAAAACGGGCGTTGATGCAGCGCAAGGTGGTGTTTGGCTAGACCCCATTTTCGTGTGTATAAGCACCCGGATTCACACATATTTTTCACCTTGAATGCAAAGGGAACGGGCCTTTGGGGGCGTTTTGCGTTCCGGAGGCCTGAATTCCCCTATTTGGTTTGAGCCAGCGTTGTACATTTGTATCCAAATCAGACATAATGCGGACAAGTTCGGTGAATAGATCATTAGTACACCTCTGCTAAGGAGGGGCGTGTTCGACTTCGCAAGCCAAGCCGGAGCAGTCAGGCGATATGCTAGAGTTTCAAAATGTCTCAAAGTCCTTCTGGACGGGCACACAGCACAAGGTGATCCTTGATCGCGTGTCGTTCCGCGTGGAGCTGGGTAATTCTCTCGGCATTCTGGCTCCCAACGGGACGGGAAAAACAACGCTAATCAATATGATGGCCGGTTTGGAAAAGCCCGACGAGGGCGAAATCCGACGCCTATGCAAAATTTCATTTCCCCTTGGGTTTATGGGGGGCGTGGTGGGTAAAGTCTCTGCAATGGAAAACGCCCGCTACATTGCGCGGCTCTATGGGTTGGATCCCGACTATGTCGAAAGCTTCTGCCGGTGGCTTTGCAACTTAGGCGAATATTTCGATCAACCGCTGGGAACGTATTCAGCGGGCATGCGCGCGCGGTTCTCATTTGCGCTGATGTTGGCGCTCGATTTTGATATGTACCTCATCGACGAGGGCATGCCATCGACCACAGATGTGGAATTTAACCGAAAAGCAGGGGAAATCCTTCAGGAACGTCTGCGCACGACCACCATCATTATCGTCTCGCACCAGGCGCAGACGCTTGAAAAATTCGCCCGTTCGGCTGCTGTCTTGATGAATGGACAGCTGACCATGTTCGATAGTTTGGAAGAAGCGAAACAGCTCTATGACTACGAAACCCAAAGCTAGAAAATTCCGCATCAAGCGCGCGCCCTCTGTCGATCCTTCGGCACAGACCGGGGAATTGCGATCACGTCCGGCAGATCCCGCCGCTGGCGTGACACGTCGTGCCGCAGCCCCAGCGGCTGAAACTCCCAATCCGCAGGCGATGCGCCAAGAAGAACCGCCGCGCCGCGGTCAGGTGTCTTCAGCAACCCAAGTGAGCGGTGAGCAGGACATGGATGCAATCCGCCGCGAGGGCCTGACCGGGCGGCAATTGCGCATGGCGCGCCGCGTGGCGCAAAAGCATGGGCTGCCTGCGACTTCAGATTTTGATGCTGTACGCCTTTTGCGCGCAAAAGGCATCGATCCGTTTCAGCGTTCAAACATGCTGGAACTTGTCGTCCCGCAGGCGGGGGGAGAGCAGCATGAAGGCGGGGCGGGCGATACGTTTGCTACACTGCCGGGTCAAACGGGTGGTGCCGGCGCGGGGCGTGTCCAACTGCCACAAACCGTCCCCACAGACCGCGAACCGCTGCCGTCGGTTGAGCTAAGCCCGATGGAGCGCCGGATGCGCGAAATTTCGGATATTCAGGCCGATATTTCGAACCGTCGTCGCAAAAAGATGGGTCTATTGTTGGTTCGGTTGGCGTTTTTTGTCATGATCCCAACCTTCTTTGCAGGCTACTATTTCTACAATATTGCAACACCACTTTATGCGACCGATAGCCAGTTTTTGATCATTCAGAACGAAGGCAGCGGGTCGCCGGGGGGGTTGGGTGGGCTGTTGCCCGCGCAATACGCAACCAGCCAGGATAGTATTGCCACGCAAAGTTATTTGACTTCAAAAGACGCCATGTTGCGGCTTGATGAGGATGCTGGTTTCAAGGACCACTTTACGAAAGAAAACGTCGATCCCATTCAGCGCCTCAATCCAAATCCGACAAATGAGGAAGCCTATAAGCTGTACAAAAAGAATGTGAAAATTGGCTATGACCCTACCGAAGGGGTTATTCGCATGGAGGTCATCGCAGCGGATCCTCAAGTTGCGACACAGTTTTCAGAACGGCTGCTGGTTTATGCTGAAGAACGCGTAAACGCGTTGAGCCAGACCAAGCGTGAAGACGGGATGCGCGATGCCCGCATTACTTATGACAAGGCCGTTGGTACGCGCCGCAGTGCACAAGAAAGCCTGATCAAATTGCAGATCGAGAACGGCGTCGATCCCGAAGCTGTGATTGCTGCACTTCGCACCCAGATCACCAACTACGAGACGATTGTGATCGAAAAGGAACTTGAGCTGGCGGCATTGCTGGACAATTCCCGCCCGAACCAAGCCAAAGTCGAAGGCGCGCAAGCCGACGTCCGCAGGATCCGGGCTCAGTTGGTTAAACTTAACGCGCGGATGATCAACGCCACAGAAGGCGAGAACTCACTGGCCCAACAAGCCGTGAACTTGCAACTGGCCCAAGCCGATCTGGCATCTGCGGATGCCAATCTGCAACTGTCGTTGACCGGGCTTGAAGCCGCGCGCACGGAAGCCAATCGCCAAGTTCGCTACCTCACAATTGCGGTGCGCCCCGTGGCAAGCGAAGAGCCGTCTTATCCGCGCAAGTTCGAGAACACGATCTTGGCATTCCTAGTGTTTGCAGGCATCTATTTGATGTTGTCGCTGACGACATCCATCCTAAGAGAACAGGTAACATCGTGACCCATGTAAATATCGGCGACCTGATCGTCGGCAATGACCGCCCCTTGACCGTGATCGCTGGGCCTTGCCAGCTTGAAACGGAAACGCATGCCCAGATGATTGCAGGCGTGATGAAAGAAGCATGCGAAGCCGTGGGCGCACAGTTCATTTTCAAGGCGAGTTACGACAAGGCCAACCGCACATCGCTTGGTGGCAAGCGGGGGCTTGGCATCGACGAAGGCCTCAAAGTTCTGCAATCTGTGGGCCGCGCAAATGGCGTACCTGTCTTGACGGATGTCCATACCCAAGAGCAGTGCAGCATCGCAGGCGAAGTTGTCGATGTGCTGCAAATTCCAGCGTTTTTATGTCGACAGACCGATATCCTGCTAGCGGCAGGCAACACCGGTAAGGCAGTGAACGTCAAAAAGGGTCAGTTCCTTGCCCCGTGGGAAATGCCAAACATCGTCGACAAAATCGAGAGCACCGGGAACAAGAATATCCTGCTGACCGAACGCGGCACATCCTTTGGCTACAACACGCTGGTTGCTGACATGCGCAGCCTGCCGCAGATGGCGCAAACGGGCTATCCGGTTGTTATGGATGCGACCCATTCGGTTGCTCAGCCTGGTGGCAAGGGCGGTTCGTCGGGTGGGCAGCGTGAATTCGCACCGGTGATGGCACGTGCCGCAGCGGCCATTGGGGTTGCTGCGATCTTTATGGAAACGCATGAAGATCCCGATAGCGCTCCGTCTGATGGGCCCAACATGATTTATCTGGACCAAATGCCGAACCTCATCAAAACGCTGATGAAGTTTGACGCATTGGCCAAAGAATTCCCGCTCAGCTTCTGAGTACTCTCCAAATAGAAGGTTTGTAGACGTGACAAAACCGGCCTCCACCGTGACCCAAAACACTTGGGAATTCCTCCGCGATCCAATGATCACGCCAACAGGTTTCCGAGAATATGATGCCCGTTGGAAATATCCCGATGACATCAACTTGCCAGGCATCACGGCGCTGGGCCTAGGTCTTGGCACCCAGATGCAACGCCGCGGAATTGAACCGGTGATCGCGGTTGGCAACGACTACCGCGACTATTCGCTGTCGATCAAAAATGCGCTGATGCTGGGCCTGATAGAGGCGGGTATCCATGTCAAAGACATCGGCCCGGCACTGTCCCCGATGGCATATTTTTCGCAGTTTCATCTGGATGCGCCTGCTGTTGCGATGGTCACGGCAAGTCACAACCCCAATGGTTGGACAGGCGTTAAGATGGGGTTTGAACGCCCGCTGACCCACGGCCCGGACGAGATGAACGAGCTGCGCGAGATCGTATTGAACGGGCAGGGCGAACCGCGTGATGGCGGAAAATACGAATTCATTCCCGGTGTCCAAGAAGCATATCTTGACGATCTGGTGGGCGACTTCAAAATGACGCGCAAGCTCAAGGTGGTTTGCGCCACCGGCAACGGAACCGCGTCTGCTTTCGCGCCAGAGCTGTTCCGGCGTCTGGGCGTTGAGGTCGTTGAGAGCCACAACCAGCTTGATTACACCTTCCCGCATTATAATCCGAACCCAGAAGCGATGGAAATGCTGCATGACATGTCTGCATCGGTCAAAGCTTCAGGTGCTGATTTTGCTCTCGGCTTTGATGGTGATGGCGACCGCTGCGGCGTTGTGGATGATGAAGGCGAAGAGATTTTTGCAGATAAAGTCGGCGTCATCATGGCGCGTGATTTGGCCAAAATTTACCCTAATTCGACTTTCGTGGCAGATGTAAAATCAACGGGCCTTTTTGCGTCAGACCCGGAGCTGCAAAAGTACGGCATCACAGCTGATTACTGGAAAACTGGGCATAGCCACATGAAGCGGCGCGTCAAAGAGCTTGGGGCCCTTGCGGGGTTTGAGAAATCTGGCCACTATTTCTTGGCGGAGCCAATTGGGCGAGGTTACGATTGCGGCATGCGTGTCGCGGTTGAAATTTGTAAGCTGATGGACCGCAATCCAGAGATGTCGATGTCCGATTTGCGACGCGCTTTGCCACAGACATGGGCCACGCCGACAATGTCGCCCTACGCGTCTGACCTTGAAAAATACGATATCCTCGCGCGGTTGGTCGATAAACTTGTAGCCATGCACCGAGCAGGTGAAAAGATCGCGGGCAGGACGATCAAAGAGATCGTGACCGTAAACGGTGCCCGTGTGATCTTGGATAACGGCGGTTGGGGGCTGGTTCGCGCTTCGTCCAACACACCCAATCTGGTCGTGGTTTGCGAAAGCCCCGAAAGCGAAGCCGAGATGCACGCAATCTTTGCCGATATTGACGCTGTGATTAAAACAGAACCGGGTGTGGGCGAATACGACCAGACAATCTAGGGTGAATTGACGCGATTAGGGGGCGGGAGGCATCACAACCTCGCGCCCTTTTTGCTATTCCGCAGCGATGGTGTCTGCTTTTTCCAAGACTTCACGCAGGTGCGCACGCTCTAAGCGTGCGCGGCCGACGATTGCGGGCTCACGCAAGGTATGGGGGCTGTTGAGGCGCAGCGTGCCGGGCATGACCCTTGCGATCTCAACACCGGAGAGTGCCGACAAGGGCACTGATAAAACGAGGCTCGCGACAATCGGCACCAACCACAACGAGATGAGTCCCGCCATCAACCCGCTGAGCAATATCAAACCAAACACCGTTTCAAACCAATGAAACGCCAAAAGCTCGCGCCAAGAATGACTGCGTGCTTCGCGTGATTGAGGTGCCCACGCTTCAGCTTGGCCAAAGGTTGCACGCAGCACGGCTTTGGTTTGCTGGATCATAAGGATCGGCGCATAGGCGATGGACAGCAGAACCTCGGTAACAAAAGCGCCAAGAAACGCGGGCACCCCGCCAAACACGCGCGCCGCCTTGGGTGTCGCTGCAATGATCCCGGCGCCTGCGATCTTGGGCGTCAGCAGCATCGCGTACATGATGACAAGAAAGACGGCTGAATCGATATGGCTCATCGCGGGGGGCCAATCAGGAAAGAGCGGGTTCGTTTCATTGAAATAGCGGATCACGTTGGTCTCAGAATCCTTGCCAAGCAATGACCAGATCACCAGCAACACAAACCATGCTGGCGACAAAAGATAAGCCACCGCACCGTGGAACAGATGAAAGCGCGAGACAGGATGGAACCCTGCCGTGCGGAGCAGACGCAGGTGTTGCAGATTGCCGCGACACCAGCGCCGATCGCGGATCACATAATCGACCAAGGTAGCAGGGGTTTCTTCAAAGCTGCCGGTGACACGCGGCAGGAACCGAACGCCCCATCCTGCACGGCGCAAAAGCCCCGCCTCAACAAAATCATGGCTTAGAATTAGTTGATCCTGGCCTCGCAAACCGCGCAAATGCGGAAGGCCCGCACTGTCTGCAAAGGCGCGCGTTCGGATGATCGCGTTGTGGCCCCAATAGTTGCCCTCATGGCTTGCCCATAGCGCCAAACCCTCGGCCAAAAGCCAGCCATAAGCGATGTTGGAGAACTGCTGCAACCGCGCGAAAACAGTGCGCGCCCCGATCAACATCGGAAAGGTCTGGATCAAACCGGCCTGCGGATCATGCGACAACTCAGAGGCCAACCGATCGATTGCGCGGCCCGACATCAGGCTGTCTGCGTCCAACACCACCATACCTTCGTATGCGGCACCCCATCCTTCGATCCAGTTCAGCAGGTTTCCAACTTTTTTGTCAGTGTTCATGGCGCGACGACGGTAGTGCACCGCAAATCCCCTGGGGGCCTCGGCCTGCAATGTTTGGAACGCACGCCATTCTTGCGCGGCAATCGCTTCGTCTCGCGTGTCGGACAGGACAAATAATGTATAGTTGTGCGGCCCGTTGCGTTGGGCGAGATCTTGAAGCATTGCCGCGGCATTGCCAAAGACATTAACGGCCACTTCGTTATAGGCGGGCACCAACAGCGCCACATCAAGGCCCTGCACGCCTTCGGGGCCACGTGTGTCAGCTTCTGCGCGGGCGAGCAGGCCAGCGATGGCGACGCCCACGGTGCTGACGGATAATGTGACCCAAACAAACGTCGCGCCAATCATCGTCAAGAGCGCCCATTCAAGGGACGTCATTCCAGCATCTGCGAGCCACCCATAGAGCCCATAAACCAACAGTGCCGTGCCAATCAGCGCTGGTACAAAAGTAGCCGCACGCCAGCGCCAGCCGATCTCGGCTTCAGCGGATGCCTTGCGCGGTAACTCCGTTGGCGTCGGCGCGCGGGAAAAATCCTGCACCTCGACATCCAGAGGCGCACGCGGCGGCATGTTTTCTGGCAACAATGGCGTCATGGTTTTGTCCACCGGTAGAGCCACACCTCACTCAGTGGGCGTCCATCAATCCGAAGCTGCGCACGAAACTCTGCAACGTCGGCCTCATCGGGTTGAAAGGTAAACGCCAACCGAGGCCCATTTGTTTCGGGGTTGCGTTGCAATATTCCCGGCGTGGTTTCCACATCATTGCTGCGCACCAAAATCTCGATGGTGCTCAGATCTTCTGGCAGGGCGTCGCCGGTTTCGAAATCGATCACAACAATCTGACCGCCCTCAGGTCGTCCACCCATCGCAGTATTCTGCACGCGCAACAGGCCGTGCTCTCTGGGCGCAGGCTCTGCTCCCCAGCGCAAACCGTAGCTCATCTTATGCTCGGACCCAGCTGGGATGGCTTTGGAAGGGCGCCAATATGCGACGATATTGTCGTAAATTTCAAGGTCAGCAGGGATTTCAACCAGCGTCACGGATCCTTGGCCCCAATCTTCGTTTGGGGTGATCCAGACAGCTGGGCGGTCGTGATACAGCGCCTCAAGATCGTTGTAGTCGCCAAACTCTCGCTTGCGTTGCATCAGTCCAAATCCGCGCGGGTTATTATCACCGAACGCGCTGATCTGAAGCCGTGTCGGGTTCGACAGTGGCCTCCAGATGATTTCACCGCCGCCGTTGTGAATGAGCAATCCGTCACTGTCATGAACAGCGGGGCGGAAATCCGAGAACCGCTGCCGCATGGTATCATCAAACAAGAACATAGATGTCAGCGGCGCGATGCCAACGTTCACCAACTCGGTGCGCGCAAAGAGATGCGCTTCAATCTGCATCTCAAGGACCACCCCGTGGGTGATCTCAAAACGGTAGGCTCCCGCTACACTGGGGCTGTCTAAAAGCGCGTGCAACACGGTTGTATTTGAGCCAGCTGCTGGTGTTTCCAGCCAGAATTCGGTGAAGTCGGGAAACTCTTCACCCATTGGGTCGCCCGTTTTGACCGCGAGGCCGCGCGCGGACAGGCCGTATATTTCACCTGTGCCAATGCCTCGAAAATAGCTGGCCCCTTGGAATACGGCGTATTCCTGAAAGATGCCGGGCTTTTCCAGCTCCGCGCGCAGGCGCAGCCCTGAGTAACCCAATGTCTCATCAAGCGGCAGTTCGGGGAATTCATCGGTGCGGTCAAAGACCTCAAGATCAAAAAGAACAGGGCTGGCCATGCCACCCTCGACCACATTGATGCCCACAGCCTGGGGAAAATAAAGGCCCGGCGGGAATACATCGACCCGCTGCGGGACCTCAGAGTTCTGCCAAAGAGCATTCCGACCATCAAACCAGATTTGACGGTATTGATCATAAGTCAGTTTTTGCCAAGCGTCCGGAACCATCGGGCGTGGCGCGTAATCCTTGGCAGCCAGCACGCGCGCTTTTTCAACAACATCAGCGTGGTCAAATTGCACCGCATTACCGACGCGGAGGCCAGGTTGATCCGCCCAAGCGACCTGCGGTACCGCTGCCAGTGCAGCGAGTGATTTGAGGACATCGCGACGTTGCATCAGTTTACTTTCTTTCGCCAAGGTTGTGATTTGAACCACCCGGCACCGTAGGCCGTTGCGACCAAGATAAGGGCTCCGCCAATATTCACCACCCAAACGTTGAATGTGTCGCGCCCGATCTGGTCCATAACAAAGCCCATGACCCGCGCAGTGAACATTGAGACTACAAAAACCGCAAGCGACTGCTGTCCGACCTTTAGAATGACGGCGACGACCCCCTGCCAGGCCCTCGCCAAAGCGCCTTGGCCGCTAGCAATCAGCCTTGCACCTTTGTCTCCGGCGAGAACCCAAGCAAGGTAAGCGAGGCTAAGAAAATGCAGATACCGAAAGAGACCAAAGTCACTTTTGTTGATCAGCGGCTTGATTGCGATCCGGGTATCTATGACCCAGTTTCCAGTTTCAGTGACGTAAAACCAATCCCGCGCGATTGCGCGAACGCCAATACTGCTAAGCGGGATGTTCGCGACCAAAATAAACACGGCCAGAGCAATCAAAAGGCTGTGGACTGGCGGTTTGGGGAGCCAACCGCGCATAAAAGCAAAGCCGGTAAAGAAGACCAATTGCCAGCCGAACGGGTTGAAGAACCACCGTCGATCCGACCAAGGCTCCGCCGGCAACGATAACCGCGCGGACCCCCAAAGCCATTCTTGGGCACCCAGCCAAACGACGAATACAAACGCCGCGACTGCCCATAGGTTAACACGCGACAGCGCCATGATGATGGGCATCATCGCAAGTACGACCATATACATCGGCAGAATGTCGAAATAGTTCGGCACATAGCTCAACGTAACAAGGCCAATCAAAGGCACAGCGGGATCGTTAAAGAACTTCCAAAGGTTCAGCGACCCAATGTAGTTTTTGTCGAAACCACCGTAGTAATCGAATGCTGCCAGCAGGGCCGCCACCGCGATGAAAAGTCCTAGATGCGCCCAGTAGACCTGCCAAACCCTAAAGGCCACGCGCGCCGTTCCAAGCCGCCAGCCCATGCGGTCGAACGTCCCACCAAAGGCGATCGCGGACGCCATACCGGAACAGAAAACGAAAATCTCCGTCGCATCAGAAAAGCCCCAGCGCGCTGGGATCCATGAGGTGAAAAAGTTACCCGGCGTATGCGCCATCAAGATGATGAACATGGCGATGCCGCGAAAGAAATCGAGCCGCAAATCGCGCACGCGGGGTGCGGATATTGCAGGGGCAGTTGCTATGGGCAGTGCGTCAGTTGCAGCCAGCGTCATGTTTTTTGATCTTCACTCATTATCAGGTAATCCAACAGCGCGCCGTTATTGTGCCGGAATGCGCCGAGCATAGTTAATCTTGTCGAAACGAACGGCTGCAAAACGGTCTTCGTTGCCTCCGCGCACAGCCAAACGGTCATGCAGGATTTGTTCGGCTTCGTTAAAGCGACCCGCACGCAGCCCCGCATCAATTGTCATGCGTTCAAACACATCGCGTTGGGCGTGACTACCGCCAATGCTCTGCATGGCAGGGCGTGCCGTCGCGAGGTGCCTAAAGGCGACGTCATACCGCCCTTCAGCAAAGGCATTAAGACCGGCAAGTGCGGCTTCACCGGGGTTGGCGATCCGTACGGGCATATCGCCGCTCTTTTTTGCGTCACGAGCAAAGCGTGCCATCATCGCATCTTGCGCAGAGCCCCGTTCGGCCCCCGTAAGCGCCAGCATATAATGCAGGTCGGCAAAGACCAGACAGCCATCTTCGACCCGCTTTTCGGAATGATCCGCCAATTCTGCCCAGCGGCGACCGACGTTGACCCCTTCGAGTTCAAGCCGCATCAACAGCGACGTTGCATTGGAGATATCGCGGTAATCATCTGTCTTGTCAGAGCGGATTTGCGCATCATAAAGGCCGAGCGCCACGTCAAGTTCGCAGCGATCAAGGTGGAGCAGCGCTTTGTGCCACCAGACATGATAGCGAAAATTGTTCGAGCCGGACCAAGCGGCGGTGTTGTCTTCGATCAGAGCGATCCCAAGATCGGGTCGCGCAGTCATGTCATGAACATGTGCCACCGCGTGCAGGCCCCAAGCATCGTCATGGGCCAAGGCGAGACCCGCATGCCCGACACGTTCGGCGGCCTTATATTCCCCGGTTTCTTCAAGCGTGAAGGCGTGGCAGCCTAACAGGTAACCTCTGCACGGATGATCGTCGCCATGCGCGCTTAGCACCCGCTCGATTGACGCGCGCATTCCAGTGCTGTCGCCTAGGATAAAGCGGATACCGTGACTTGCCTTGGCGGTGAGCGTGTCAGCCGTGAAGGTAGCAAGCACGTCCTCAAGCGCTGCGATCGCCCCGGTGGGGGATCCATCGAGCCATCGCGCAAGCGCCACGATCCAGCCTGCCTCGCGGGCTGTGATCTCCGTTTGGCGCTGCAAATCTTGTGCCGATGCAAGGGCTTGGCGCGCGGTCTCAACCAGTTCAGCCCGGCCCATCATCAGTGAAAACATCCCCCGTGCCGCATGGGCCATGGCAAATTCGGGTTCGGCCGTCAAAAGCGCGCCAAGGTGTACTGGGGTTTGTGTTCCATGGGCCAAAAACGCAACAATCATTGCGTTCCAATCTTCAAGCGCATCGGCGGAAGATAGGGTCACAGGGCATGTACAAATATCGGTTCTGATCACAAGGTCTACCTTTAACTAATGTCTACAATCATTAGAAATAGCGGCATTGGAGGCGTTTAAGAACGATCTTGATCGCTGTCACACGTCAACGTGAAGCCGTCCACAAGTTTCGTGAGCAGATGTGTCAGTCGTTCTCAAAAATGGCGTCAATCTGCGTAAACTCAAGGGACTGGAGCAGTTTTCCGCTGGTCAATCCGTGGTATCTGCGCCGGTGTCCTTGGCCCATGTTTCAAGAATCTCGTCGGTATCTTGGCCAAAACGCGGAGGGGGACGGCGATAAGTGACGGGGGTCTTGGACAATTTGAGCGGATTGCCAAGTAGGCTGACCTGTCCTGATGCAACGTCATCAACAGGCATTTCAAACACCGTGCCACGGGCCTTTGCCTGTGAAGATGAAAGCGCTTCGCCGACAGTGTTGATGGGACCAGCTGGTACTTTTACAGATTGCAGAGCCGCAAGTAGATCGTTCTTGGTCCAAGTTTGAATGGCTGGGACTAAATGCACCATCAACGCGTCGCGGTTTTCGATCCGGGCGAGGTTTGTGGTGAACTTCGGATCCACCACTAAATGGACCAACCCAAGAACATCACAGAACCGAGCAAATTGCGGGTCATTGCCGACAGCCAACAACAGGTGACCGTCAGAACATTCAAAGGCATCGTATGGGACGATGTTGGGATGTGCATTGCCGCGCCGCTGGGGAAGCTCGCCTGACGTCAGGAAATTCACACCCTCATTGATCAGCCACGCCATCTGGGCATCAACCAGCGCCAGATCGATGTGCTGGCCTTCGCCCGTCGCGTCACGGTGGCGCAAGGCGGCCAGCACACCGATGGTCGCGTACATGCCGCACATGACATCCGCGATGCCCACGCCCACTTTTGTCGGCACTCCGTCTGGATCGCCCGTCAGCGACATAATCCCGCCAAATCCCTGAGCCATCAAATCATAGCCGGGCTGCTCTCGATTTGGACCGGTTTGTCCGTAGCCGGAGATTGAGCAATAAACCAGCGCCGGGTGCTTGGCCAAAAGCGTTTTGTGATCCAGCCCGTATTTGACCAGACCGTCAGGCTTGTAATTTTCAACGATCACATCGGCCCGAGCGGCGAGCTGGCGTATCGTGCGTTGGCCTTCGTCGGTTGAAATATCCACGGCGATGGACTGCTTGTTGCGGTTCGAAGACATAAAATAGGCGCTGAGGTCGGTGCGGTTTCCGTCGGCGTCCAAAGCAAAGTTCGGTCCCCAACCCCGCGTATCGTCACCGCCCGATTTCGGATTCTCAACCTTGATCACGGTCGCACCCAAATCACCCAACATCTGCGTACAGGTGGGGCCCGCCAGAATCCGACTGAGGTCGAGCACAAAAAGCCCGTCAAGCGCCCCAGGGGTTGGTTTAGATGCGTCCGACATAGGCACCTCGTTCAATACCACAGGCTTAGACGGTAAAACCGCCCGCCTGTTTGAGGAGTAAAACGCACCGCGCAGCAGTGCGGATTATGTAGGGCAGGTGCCCTTAGCGGCGACGATCGCGCCGTGCGGACATTGGTTGGAACGCCACACCGACATGGGCCTCGCAATAAGGCTTGCCTTGTTGCACAGGCAGGCCGCAGAACCAGAAGTCCTCGGTCGCGGGATCACCTACAGGCCATTTGCACGTCCGTTCCGTCAGTTCCATCAGGCTGATCTTTTTGGCCTTCTTCTCGATTTCGTTGACCTTAGCCAACGCTTCGGGACTGATTTCATTTGCAGATGGCTGCGGTGGCAGCGGTTGCCCCGCTGGGATAATCTGCTTGCGTGAAGGGATGACCGCATTTGGGTCAATCGCAGGCTCGGTCTTAAGCTCAGGCTTCACCCGTACGGGTGCCTCCTTGACCTTCGGCTCTACCTTTGGTGCAGGTTTTGCCTTTGCGTCGGGCTTGGCTGCTGCACCTGCCGTCGCACGGTTGGACAGGCCCAAACGGTGCACTTTGCCGATCACCGCATTGCGTGTGACCCCGCCCAATTCCTTGGCGATCTGGCTTGCGGATTGGCCTTCGCCCCACATCTTCTTCAGCGTTTCCACGCGGTCATCGGTCCAGGACATTTCGCCATTCCCCATTTAAAAAGCGGCCCGGTAAGCGGACCGCTTTGTCATTCTTAGCTCTCTATAATAATCGCTCACCTGTCAGGCGCAAGGTGTGAAGCGTCATTGGTCAGTATGAGATTGCGGTACGACGGTCTTTAGTCGCGCTTCGCGGACCGCCAGCAACACCGCCCCGGCCACAATCACCGCGGCACCCAATACAGACACTGCATCGGGAACGACACCGTAGAACGCAACATCGTATAAGGCCGCAAAGATCAACGTAGCATAGCTGAACGGAGCAACAAAGCTGGCATCCGCCCGCGCCATTGCGTTTACAAAACAGGTCTGAGCGACCGCCATGCAGCCGCCCAACGCGGCCAGCAGCCCCCATTGTGCGGCGCTTGGTGCCTGCCAAACAGGAATTACTGCAATACTGGCGATGCAAAACCCGATAAGATTATTGACCAAAAGGATCTGAAACGGGGCCTCTCGGCCTGCCAGTTTCTTGATGAAAATCAACTCGAGCCCCATTATCATTGCAGCAGACAAGGCCAAAAGGGCCGCGGGCTCAAAGCTTTCAGGGGTTGGGCGCAACAATATCAGCGCCCCGACAAAGGCAAAACCTGCTGCGGACCAACGGACCCGCCCAACCTTTTCGCCCAAAAGAGGGATCGCAAGCATCATCGCAAAGACCGGGTTTAGGAATGAAATCGCCGTGGCGACAGCCAGCGGAATAAACTGCACGCTTGCAAACATCAGGGTGATCCCACCCCATCCGCAACTCGTGCGCGCGATATGCAGGCCCCAGTTTGGGCGCTCCAACGCGGGGCGTAGGATTGCCGCTGCCGAGCTTAACGCCAAAAAGGCGAATAAAAATCGGCCATGGCTGATTTGTAAGGGATGCAGCGGCACCCCGTACTCTTGCGATCCCAAGGCCTTGGCCATCAGCGTGGTCAGCGCCACAAAGGCTGAGGCGATCAAGATCAGGCTGGCCGCTAAGGCATTGTTGGGGGGCTTTGCTTGGTACACCAGTTTGCTATGCCGCGACCGGATGCTGCGAGCTAGTTGCGAAATTACCCTTTGCTAATCCTGACCGGACGTTCTACCAAAACCTCCATGAACACTGCGTACAATATCCTTTCCCGACGACGCTGACGCTGTGCCCTTTGCGGGCTCAGCTTGTCTGACTGCACGCCTGTTTATTCCCATCCCTTATCCACTTGACCCTCCGCGCTTCGCATGGCCTTCTGAGCCTTCGATGCGGCCCTTTACAAGGATGATCCAGATGATCGATTCCGTTCTGCCGACCTATTCCCGTGCCCCCATGAGCTTTGTCAAAGGCGAAGGCACCTGGCTGATCGAGGCGGATGGCCGACGTTTTCTGGATCTTGGGGCAGGTATCGCAGTTAATGCATTGGGCCATGCCCATCCTGCGTTGGTGGCGGCTCTCACGGAGCAAGCGTCAGCGCTTTGGCACACCTCAAACCTCTACCACATCCCGCAGCAGCAGGCTTTGGCGGACCGGCTTGTGGAGCATACCTTTGCCGATACAGTCTTTTTCACCAATTCGGGCACAGAAGCTTGCGAACTGGCCGTAAAAATGGCGCGTAAATATTTTTACGACAAGGGCCAACCCGATCGTACTGATATCATAACTTTCTCAGGGTCGTTCCATGGCCGTTCCTCTGCGGGGATCGCGGCTGCGGGATCTGAAAAGATGACCAAGGGCTTTGGTCCTTTGCTGCCTGGTTTTGTGCATCTCGAATTTGATGATCACGACGCACTCGCAGCCGCGATCAATGATAAGACGGCAGCGATTATGTTGGAGCCGGTTCAAGGTGAGGGAGGCATTCGCCCGCTGCCTGATAGCTGCCTCAAAGGCCTACGCGATCTGTGTGACGAGCATGGCGTGCTGATGATCCTTGATGAAGTGCAATGTGGTGTGGGCCGTACAGGCAAACTCTTTGCGCATGAATGGGCCGGGATCACACCGGATATTATGATGGTTGCCAAGGGCATTGGTGGCGGATTTCCTCTGGGTGCCGTGCTTGCAACTGAAGACGCAGCATCGGGCATGACAGCTGGAACGCACGGCTCCACTTATGGTGGCAACCCTCTTGGTTGCGCCGTGGGTTGCGCGGTTATGGACATTGTCGCTGATCCAGAATTTCTGGCCGAGGTGAACCGCAAAGCCGGCCTTTTGCGTCAAAAGCTAGAAGGGCTTGTCGCGTCGCATCCAGATGTATTTGAAACCGTGCGCGGCTCAGGCCTGATGCTGGGCGTGAAATGTAAGGCCAGCAATATTGACATCGTCAACGCGTGTTACGCTCAAGAAGTCATTACCGTGCCGGCCGCTGATAATGTGATCCGACTGCTGCCGCCTCTCACGATTTCTGACGATGAAATTGCAACCGCCGTTGACCGGCTTGATGCCGCCGCTTCTAGCCTTTCTGCCTGACACTTTCGGTTAAAAAATATCCTCGGGGCTTCGAGGGGGCAGGCAGCCCTCTCGTGCTCTCTAACAAGAGACATACGATGACAAATTTTCTCGATATTCACCAAACTTCAGCCGCGGATTTGCGCGGGATCATCGACAGCGCGGCCTCCATGAAGGCCGCGCGGGCGGGCCGTCCACGTGGGGCGCTTGATGATGACCAGCCTCTCAAGGACCATATGGTCGCGCTTATCTTTGAAAAGCCATCCACACGGACACGCGTTTCTTTTGATGTCGGCGTGCGTCAAATGGGGGGGCAAACGTTGGTGCTTTCAGGTGCTGATATGCAGCTTGGCCATGGTGAGACCATCGCAGACACCGCACGAGTATTGTCGCGCTATGTGGATTTGATCATGATCCGCACATTCGAAGAGCAAACCCTGCTGGATATGGCCGAATACGCCACTGTTCCGGTGATCAATGGGCTGACCAACCGCACGCACCCTTGCCAGATTATGGCTGATATCATGACGTTTGAAGAACACGCTGGCCCCATCAAAGGCCGCAAAGTGGTTTGGACAGGTGATGGTAATAACGTCTTCGCAAGCTTTGCCCACGCGGCCAAGCAATTCGACTTTGAGCTTGTCTTTACCGGTCCGCCGCCGCTTGATCCTGAGACTGCTCTGAACGGCCTTTACTCGATTGAGCGTGATCCGCAGAAGGCAGTTGCAGGAGCTGATTTGGTTGTGACTGACACGTGGGTATCGATGCACGATCCGCAATCCGCGCGGGAACGTCGCCACAATCAGTTGCGCGGGTATCAGGTTAACGATGCCCTCATGGGCCACGCCAAACCTGAAGCGCTGTTTATGCACTGCTTGCCCGCGCACCGCGATGATGAGGCGACAAGTTCGGTGATGGACGGGCCAAGTTCAGTGATCTTTGACGAGGCTGAAAACCGTTTACATGCGCAAAAGGCCATCATGCGCTGGTGCTTGGGAACCTAAAGCAGCCCGAACAACAATCAAAGTGCGCGCAAAATCGCTTTCAGCTCAGGCTCGGCTACAAGATCAGCAGCCTCGGTTGGTGCGAACCACTTGCGCGTACGCTGCCCTGCTTCGGGATAGTCCGCCGACAAATCAGTGACTTCCGCCAGATAAACGGATGCTTCGACCGGAACGGTTTCGCCGCCCCTCATGCCCTTGTCATAGTCGTAAAATCCGATGGGTTCGGAGACCATATCAGCATGCTTTACGCCGGCTTCTTCCCACGCTTCAACACGTGCAGCGCCAGCACCATCCAGCCCGTCGATGGGCCAGCCTTTGGGGACGATCCAACGCCCGGTGTCACGGCTTGTGATCAGTAAAACTTCTTTTCCGTCAGTGGTTTGGCGGTAGCAAACTGCAGCGACTTGCGCGCGTTTTGGCCGGTGCCAAATGGGCCGGATCATTTCTGACCAAGCCGCCCTAAAAATGTGCATCATAGTTTTTATCCGTCTGTCTCAATTGTTTTTTTATTATCGTTGAGCGATTTAATATAACTCAAACCTTAAGAAATTACAAATCACGCTCAAGGCATGAGTGATTTTTCGCTTTGAGTGCTGATACTTACTGTGAATTTTATGTGCCGCGCGGCTTGGCACGCAAGGTTGGATCCGCCTGTGTCGGGTCTTCGGGCCAGGGATGTCGCGGATAACGGCCGCGCATGTCTTTGCGCACATCTGCATAAGATGCAGCCCAAAAACCGGGCACGTCCATCGTCACCTGCACGGGCCGTTGGGCGGGCGACAACAAGGTCACCTGCAGCGGTTTTCCAGCGACTGTCGGGTGCCGGTTGGTGCCAAACATCTCTTGCAGTCTCACGGCAATTTGGGGCGCGTCCCCGTCATAATCAATCGCAATGCGTCGACCCAACGGTGTTTCGAAATGCGAAGGAGCAGCGGTATCAAGCATCTGTTGCTGGTCCCAATCCAGCCGTGCGCGCAGGGCAGGGAGCATATCAAAGCGCTTCCAGTCAGCTGCGTTGCGCACCCCGGTTAAATGCGGGAGGAGCCAATCCTCTAGCGATTTCATGAGGCTGTCTTCGCTGAAATTGGGGAAATCTTCGCGTCCGTTGAGCAACCGTGCACGAGCCAGAAACCGCGCCGCAGGTTTGTCGGGGGCCAGCCCAAGTTGGCGCACGCCGTCCAGCATTGCACGCGCAATGTGATCAGGCGGCGCATCAGACCAGCTACGATCATCCAGGACCAAGGCTCCAAAGCGTTCGTGCTGGCGCGTCTCAACGCGGTTATCGCGTCGTGACCAGACACAGACATCATGCCAACTGATTTGCGCCCCAAAACTACTGCGCAGGGCTGCATCGCTCAAGACGGCAGCCTGCCGGATGCGAGCTTCGCGGGGGTCGCCGTCTAGATCGGTGGCCACAATCAGTCGCATGCCAGCCAGCGCATCACCGTCGGGCATCACAGCGCCCTTGCCGCCAGACAGAACATAGCGCGGGGCGTCGCCTTTACGGCGCAACCCGATGCGGTCGGGGTAGGCCAAAGCGGCCAGCGTGCCCAGATCGTTTGGCCCGTTTGGTTGGGTATGTCGCGCCAGGCGTTTGGCTTCTTGGCGGATGCGAGCAAGGGCAGGCATGTGCGCATCTGAAACAGAACGGTCGCCTTTGATGGCGCGCAGTCGCAGCGACAGATCCACGCCAGCACCCCGCAAGGGATCACGCTCTGAGAGCAGAGAGGCCAGCAGCGCCGCATCGCCACCGCCCTTGGTGAGCATATGTGCAAGGCGCGGATGCAACGGCAGCCGGGCAAGGATGCGGCCGTGCGCAGTGATGCGCAGATCTACGTCGAGCGCGCCCAACATCTGAAGGACTGCCTGCGCCTCAGCCAGACGTCCCGGATGTGGCGGGGTCACAAAAGCCAGATCGCTGGCCTGCGCACCCCACAAGGCCAATTCCAGTGCAAATGCACTTAGATCGCCGGCCTCGATTTCCGCCGGGGGGTACGCTGCCAACGCGCCATCTTCGCCGCGGGTCCAAAGCTTGTAGGCTGTGCCTGGTTCAACGCGACCGGCGCGTCCCGCACGTTGGGTTGCCTCGGCGCGGGTGACGCGCTCGGTAATCAGTCGCGACATGCCTGAGGACGGATCGAAGCGTGCCCGCCGTGCGCGGCCTGCGTCGACCACGATGCGGATGCCTTCAATGGTCAGTGATGTTTCTGCGATGGATGTCGCCAGCACGACTTTACGGCCAGTTGTGGCTGGGGCAATCGCTGCGCGCTGTGCTTTGAAGTCCATCGCGCCAAACAGCGGTGCAAGAGTACAATCATCAGGCAACTGGCCCTTAAGCAGGTTTTCGACGCGCCGTATCTCGCCTTCGCCGGGCAGAAACACCAACGCGGAACCGGGCCCTTCTGACAAAGCGCGCAGCACCAGATCAGCAACTGCAGCCTCAAAGCGCTGTGTCTTGCCAAGCGGTCGATCGAGCCACTGTGGCGTGACGTCAAAGCTGCGCCCTTGGGACGTGACGACCGGCGCATCCATCAATGCAGCGACAGGCGTCGCATCAAGCGTCGCAGACATCACAACGAGCATCAGATCGTCGCACAAGGCCTCCGCGATCTCAAGGCAAAGTGCGAGGCCCAGATCAGCATTCAGCGAACGTTCGTGGAATTCATCAAAGATCACAGCGCCCACGCCGGGCAAATCTGGCGCTTCTTGGATCATGCGGGTCAAAATGCCTTCGGTCACGACCTCAATCCGCGTGGATTTTGAAACGGCGGAGGCACCGCGCACCCGAAACCCCACGGTGTGCCCAACGTCCTCGTTTAAGGTAGCGGCCATGCGTTCGGCCGCTGCCCGTGCCGCAAGACGGCGCGGCTCCAGCATCAAGATACGCCCAGTGGTCAGGTTAGCTGCCAGCATCGCTAGTGGTACGCGCGTTGTTTTGCCCGCACCGGGCGGGGCCTGAAGGACGACACGGGCGTGATCGCGCAAGGCGCTGATCACCTGCGGCATCACCGCGTCAATGGGAAGGGTCAAAGCCATATCGATGTTATCCGCGCTGACGCCGCGCGGGGCAAGGCTGGACATTTGGGCGTCCTCACTTGAAAACGAGATAACGACGGAGGCCCACATGGATATCACCGACTTGGCCCGCGGCATTGCCAAAGGGGAACGCCGCGCGCTGGCGCGAGGGATCACGCTTGTTGAAAGCTCGCGTGAAGACCACCGGGTTTTGGCCGCCGAACTCTTGGCTGCAATCCCTCAGGGACGCGAGGCGCTGCGTATCGGCCTGTCTGGTACGCCCGGGGTGGGCAAATCCACTTTCATCGAGAGCTTTGGCATGATGCTAACAGGGCAGGGGCTGCGGGTGGCCGTGCTTGCGGTTGATCCCAGCTCAGCCCGCTCCGGTGGGTCGATCTTGGGGGATAAGACGCGCATGGACCGGCTGGCCCGTGATGGGAATGCGTTTATTCGCCCCTCTCCAAGCCAAACCCATCTCGGCGGGGTCGCGCGGCGATCACGAGAAGCGGTGGCGTTGTGCGAGGCTGCGGGATTCGACGTGGTGTTGATTGAAACGGTGGGCGTGGGTCAGTCAGAGACCGTCGTGGCGCAAATGTCGGATGTGTTTTTGTTGCTCTTGGCCCCAGGAGGCGGCGACGAGTTGCAAGGCGTGAAACGCGGGATCATGGAAATGGCCGATCTCATTGTGGTCAACAAGGCTGATGGTGATTTGAAACCCGCAGCGATGCGGACCCGTGCGGATTATGCCGGGGCTTTGCGGTTGATGCGCAAGCGTCCCCAGGACCCCGAGGGGTATCCTTGCGCGACAACTGTCTCTGCGCTTGAGGAAAACGGCTTGGCTGAGACATGGGATGCACTGTGTGAACTGACGCAGTGGCGGCGCGAGAATGGCTTTTGGAAGCAAACCCGCGCAGATCAGGCGCGTTACTGGTTTGAGGATGCAGTAAAAAACGCGCTTTTGGCACAGCTGGAGACGCCCCATGCGCGCGCGGCCCTTGCCCAGCTCGGCAAGGCGGTCGCCCGTGGTGACGCTGAACCAAGTGCGGCTGCCCGCGACTTTGTGCAAAGGTTGGGGATAAAGTAGGGTGCATCTTGCGCATCCGGGTTGACCCCATGCGCGATTCCTCCTAAAGCCAGCGAACCAATTTCAGGGTTGCCCTTCGCGCGACCCGCAATGCTGTGGCACCGGATCGCCGGGACCACAGACAGCCAAAAGGATGATCCCATGTCGCGCCGTTGCGAATTGACCGGAAAAGGCCCGATGTCGGGCAACAATGTAAGCCACGCCAACAACCGCACCCGTCGTCGGTTTTTGCCGAACCTTAACGACGTGACGCTTCAGTCCGAATCGTTGGGCCGTAGCTTCAAGTTGAAAATCTCTGCCGCTGCCCTGCGCAGCGTCGACCACCGCGGTGGGCTGGATCAGTATCTGGCCAAGGCGAAAGACATTGAACTGTCTGCCAACGCGATGAAGATCAAAAAAGCTATCGCAAAGTCTGGCTCAGAAGCAAACGCTCTGACGTCCTAAGACGATTTTGCAGAATTAATACTGCAGCCCCGGTCCGCATTGGCCGGGGCTGTGGCGTTTTGGCGACTCCAAACTAGGAAAGCGCTGGGCTAAACCAAGCCTGAATCATGCTTGAGAAGGAGCACTCCATCGTGAAAAACCGGTCTCTCATCACTGGTATCGTTGCCGTTGTTGGCCTGTTGGCTGTCTTTATGGCCGTGCTCACTTTCAAGGCTGCCCCTGTCGATCCAATGGTCAAGGTCATGGTGGTAAGGGATGCCTATTTGCGCAGCTCGACCCCAAGCTCAAAATCAGGTGCGGGCTTCATGGAATTAATCAATCAGACCGGCCAAGATGACCGACTGATCGGTGTACGCTCAGATCTTGACGGGATGGTGCAGCTGCACAGCCATTCCGAGGACGCGAATGGCGTTATGACGATGGGCGAAATCGAAGGCGGCGTTGTGATTCCGGCCGGTACTACGCATCTTTTTGCACGCGGGGGCGATCACCTGATGTTAATGGGAATGACAGCGCCGCTGGATCAAGGCCAAGAAGTACCCGTGACGTTGATCTTTGAGACCGCAGGCGAAATCAAAGTGATGATTCCGGTCGATAGCGAACGTTAACTCGCCAAGAGAGCATCGACCCAAGCAGGCACCGTCTGTGTCGCGGGTCCGGTGATGTGACGCGCGAACTGCGAACCGACGGATGAGGGCTCAAGATTGATTTCGACCGTGTCTGCCCCGGCGCGCCGCGCTTCGGCGACGAAACCGGCCGCAGGATAGACATTGCCCGATGTTCCAATCGCAGCAAACAGATCCGCTTGCCCGAGTGTCTCGAATATCTCATCCATCTGATACGGCATTTCGCCAAACCAGACGATGTCAGGTCGCGCAGCGGGCTGGCTGCAGGCAGGGCAGGTGTCACCAGCCGCCATGACCATCGGGGCCTCCCATCGGTGATCGCAAGCAGCACATAGAGCAGAATTCACGGCGCCGTGCATATGGATCAGGTTTCGCGTCCCGCCTCTCTCGTGCAGGGCATCCACATTCTGTGTCACAACCAACACACGGCCCGAATGCTCGGCCTCTAGGCGTGCCAATGCCTTATGCGCGGCGTTAGGGGCAGCCTCGGCGGCTTGCGCCCGGCGGGTGTTGTAAAAATCAACAACCAGCTTGGGGTCGCGTGCAAACCCTTCTGGGGTGGCAACATCTTCAACACGGTGCTGCGCCCAAAGGCCTGTCTCGGCACGAAATGTCTCAAGCCCGCTTTCCGCGGAAATGCCGGCACCTGTGAGGATAACGATATTGCTCATGAAAATTGCTCCATTGGCGGATATTAGGGCCGAGATCCACTGCGGGCCAATGGCTCAGATATTTCGAGGTGGTGCAGTTTGATGATTGTTACTGCCCATGTGACACCTCTGAAATGTGAAACCGTTGGGGTATAAAGTCAACGCTGACTACCGGTCAATCCACGCCCTATTGTGGCTTGCCGGGCAACATCGCAAGATGCCCAAAAGGAACCTAAGATGAAGATTGCTACCGCCGCCTATCCTTTGGATGTGCTCAGCTCTTGGGCTCAGTACGAGGACAAAATTGCTGCCTGGATTTCAGTTGCTGCCAAAGAGGGTGCGGACCTCGCGGTCTTTCCCGAATACGGCGCAATGGAGTTGGCAACGCTTGCCGGTATGGACGTGGCCGCTGACCTTGAGGCATCGCTTTTTGCGGTCTCAGATAGGCTGGCGGATGCCGACACGCTGCACCTACGCCTTGCCGCAGAGCATAACATGCACATTGTCGCGGCCTCAGGCCCTACCGCTACGCAAACCCGCCCTGTAAATCGAGCACGTCTCATTACACCCGGTGGTCAAGTCGGCGTGCAAGACAAGCAAATCATGACCCGGTTTGAGCGCGATGTTTGGGGGGTGATCGGAGGCAATAAGTTGCAGGTCTTTGATACTGCCATAGGGCGCATTGGTATCTTGATCTGCTATGACAGCGAATTCCCGCTGCTGGGACGCGCCTTGATGAAGTGCGACATCATTGCCGTGCCTAGCGTGACTGAGGCCCTTGCAGGCTATTGGCGGGTCCGTACCGGATCGATGGCGCGTGCATTGGAAAACCAATGCGTCACGGTGATGTCTTCTATTGTAGGACCTGCTGATTGGTCAGAGGCTTTGGGCAATCCGATCGGGGCAGGAGGGGTGTTTTGCCCGCCAGACACAGGCTTTCCTGATACGGGTGTGTTGGCCGCGGGGCAAATTTGCGCCCCGGGGTGGACCTATGCCGAGGTCGATTTGAACGCCATTGCACAGGTGCGCGCAGACGGTGTTGTGCTGAACCGTGCGCACTGGCCTGAACAGGCCGGCCGCGACACTCCGGCGCTTAATGTGGCTTTGCGCTGAATCACCCTTGAAAATCTGGTTAAATGCGCCCATCTAAGCCTGCGCCCTCATATCGGAGGGTAAAAGGATCAAGGAGAGACCATGGCCAAGGAAGATATTCTCGAATTCCCCGGTGTCGTAAAGGAACTCCTGCCGAACGCGACATTTCGGGTCGAGCTTGAGAACGGCCATGAAATCATTGCGCACACGGCAGGCAAAATGCGGAAAAACCGTATTCGTGTTCTTGCAGGTGACAAAGTTCAGGTGGAAATGACCCCCTACGATTTGACCAAAGGTCGGATCAACTACCGGTTCAAGTAACCGCCTGAAAAGGCGCGTCTTTTGGGGCGCGTCAGGGGGTATCGCTATGACATTTATTCTGGGCTCAGGCTCTCCGCGTCGGTTGGAATTACTGGCGCAAATCGGCGTTGTGCCCGATGCCGTACGTGCGCCTGACATCGACGAGACACCCAATACAGCAGAATTGCCGCGTCCCTATTGTGCCCGTATGGCACGCGAAAAGGTTGCGGCGGTTCCCGCAGAGCATGATGATATTGTGCTGTGCGCTGATACGACCGTCGCCATAGGCCGCCGGATTCTTGGCAAGCCTGAGGACGCGATCGAGGCCGCCGCTTTCTTGCGCGCCATGTCGGGACGCCGCCACAAGGTTATTACCGCGGTGGCAGTGAAGCGTGGCGGCAAGGTCTGGGAAAAGGACGTCGTCAGCACCGTTCGCATGAAAAGTCTGTCTGAAGCAGAACTCGCGGCCTATATTGCGACTGGTGACTGGCAAGGCAAAGCGGGGGGCTACGGCATTCAAGGGCCGGCTGGCGCATTGATCCCGTGGATTTCAGGATCCTTTACGGGCATTGTCGGCTTGCCCTTGGCAGAGACCGCGAATCTGCTGCGCGCAGCACACGACCACATTGATGGAGGCACGCCATGAAAGGCCGCACAATTATTCTGGACCATTTCGGTGAGGTCGAAGCTGCGGCCCTTATGGTCGACGGCCAACTCGACGATCTGCTCATTGATGGCGATGCGCCGCGTGTCGGCACCGTCTACCGTGCGATCGCGGACCGACCTGTCAAAGGGCAGGGGGGCATGTTTCTAAAAACGCCGGACGGCGCTGCGTTTCTACGACAGATCAAGGGGCTTGCCCCTGGACAACCGATCCTGTGCCAAGTCACTGGCTTTGCCGAACCCGGCAAGGCGATCCCAGTCACAGCCAAGATTTTATTCAAAAGCCGCTATGCCATTGTTACGCCTGATGCGCCGGGCCTGAATATCTCGCGTCGAATTCGGGATGAGCCAGAGCGGGACCGGCTGTTGGAGATCGCGCATGAGGCGATGGGGGATGCAAAACATGGCCTGATTCTACGTTCATCCTGTGAAGGCGCAGATTCGGATGCCATCTCTGATGACGTCGAAGCAATGCTGGCGCTTGCAATCACTGTGCTGGACGATGCTGAGACCTCCATGGAGGTCCTTGCCGAGGGGGACGGTCCCCATATCCTCGCTTGGCGCGATTGGGTCGCCAAGGCGGAAGTCGTGACAGATGAGGGCGGTTTTGGCGATCATGCCGTGTTGGACGCCATCGACATGTTGCTAACGCCTCAAGTCAACCTTGCGGCTGGGGCATCGATGTTTGTTGAGCCGACCCGAGCACTGGTTGCTGTCGACGTAAACACAGGCGCTGATGCGTCATTGGCTGCGGGGATCAAAGCGAACATGTCTTGCGCCCGTGCGTTGCCGCGCGCGTTACGGCTCAGGGGCCTTGGCGGGCAGATCACGCTTGATCTTGCACCGATGCCCAAGAAGGACCGTCGCAGCTTTGAGACTGCCCTAAGACAGGCCTTCCGCGGTGATGAGGTGGAAACAACCCTTGTTGGATGGACTCCCCTGGGCCATTACGAGCTGCAGCGCAAACGTGCCCGCGCGCCATTACTGGAAGTCTTGCCATGAGTTGTCCGATCTGCGCGACACAGACCCATGCAAAATACCGCCCCTTCTGCTCGCGCCGCTGTGCTGACATCGATTTGGCCAAGTGGTTCAATGGCTCATATGCGGTGGCTTCGCAGGACCCAGAAGACCTAGAAGAAGCGCTTGAAACGGCCGCCCGTGAAGAGCTTCAAAAGCCGCATTGAGCAGTGTCTTAATATCCGTGCAAAAAGAGGCTGGACACCCCCGCCGCAAGCCCCTAGAAACCGCTCACCCGGCCTCGTCAGAGGCCTCCCGTGCCTGGGTAGCTCAGGGGTAGAGCAGTGGATTGAAAATCCTCGTGTCGGTGGTTCGATTCCGCCCCCGGGCACCACTTAAGACTAATAGAAACAACGATAAAATTGATATCGTTGCTGCCTGCTCTTTTTGAGTATTATCTTGAGTGCATTTACCATTTTATTTTCGCAACTCGTAACGGTGTGGTCCTTAACTACTGCAGGATTTCACTTGTCGCGAACAGTATTGAGCTGTTCGAAGGCAACAAAGGTATCTTGCCAAGCAACTTTGTTCACCAAGTAAAATCACCAGGGTTGTATTGAATATCGTTCCTGGATTTTTTCGCTCTCTTTTGCGAGCCAGCGTTCCATTTAAAATTAGCTAACCAATATGGTGCGTTGGGAAAATTACTACGAACACCCAGCCCGGAGGATGTTTGTCTGTCTCTATGGTTTCAGGGTCCATCGACCTGCTCAAGATCACGAATTAATTCCCTGCCGTCAATGTATACCGCAGTATACGGTTGGCGTTGGTTTGTGCATGGGCTATGAGACGGCAACCCCATCTAGGAGCTGACCATGTACGATATTATCTATACCAAGGTAGACGAAGCGCCAGAGCTAGCTTCTGCGTCTTTCCTCCCGATCATCAAAAGGTTTGCTGCAGCCGCTGGTGTTTCCATTGGCACAAAAGATATTAGCCTAGCGGGACGCATCCTTGCTGCGTTCCCTGAGCATCTGAGCGCGTCGCAGCAACAGTCGGACGATCTGGCAGAGCTGGGCCGTCTCGTGAAAACGGCAGAAGCCAACGTGATCAAATTGCCAAACATTTCGGCGTCTGTACCGCAGCTCGTTGCAGCTGTGAAAGAGCTCCAAGCTCAGGGTTTTGCGTTGCCGGATTATCCCGAAACACCCAACACAGACGCGGACAAGGCTGTTCGAGGCAAATATGATGGCCTCAAAGGGTCCGCGGTAAACCCAGTTCTGCGGGAGGGTAACTCCGATCGTCGCGCAGCCAAGGCTGTCAAAAGCTTTGCGCAAAAAAACCCACACCGCATGGGGGACTGGTCGGCCGATAGCAAAACGCATGTTTCCGCGATGTCTGGCGGCGATTTCTTCTCAAATGAAGTTTCCACGACAATCAACAAAGACGTCGTCGCCAAGATCGTTCTGACCACAGACGCAGGCGATACAGTCCTCAAGGAAAATATCGCTTACCCTGCGGGCACAGTGGTTGATGCCACATTTATGAGTGCGGATGCCCTCAAGACCTTTCTGGCAGGCGAAATTGAGAAAACCAAAGCGGACGGCACGCTTTTCTCCCTGCATATGAAGGCCACCATGATGAAGGTTTCTGACCCCATCATCTTTGGTCACGCGGTCAAAGCGTTTCTAGCGCCAGTCTTTGACGCGCATGGGGATGAGATGGCCACGCTGGGGGTAAACCCGAACTCCGGACTTGGTGATCTGCTAGAGCGGGTTAAAGTTAATGCAGCGATCCTGAAAGATGTCGAGGCTTGCATGGCGGCACGTCCGCCTATGTACATGGTTGATTCCGACAAAGGCATAACCAACCTGCACGTTTCATCCGACGTGATTATCGACGCCTCAATGCCTGCACTTATTCGTGCCGGTGGCAAAGGGTGGGGGCCGGATGGCAGTGAATCAGACGCGAACTGCGTGATCCCCGACAATTCTTATGCGCCCGTTTATGACGAAACGATCAAGTTTTTCAAAGAAAATGGCAAGCTGAACCCTGCCACCGTGGGCACGGTTCAAAATGTCGGGTTGATGGCGCAAAAGGCCGAAGAGTACGGCTCACACCCCACGACCTTTGAGGTGGCCAAGGCGGGAACGGTCAAGATGATCCTTGAGGATGGCACCGTGATGCATTCGCATAGCGTTGCGGCGGGCGATATCTGGCGGTCTGCATCTGCACGCAAGGCGCCCATTGAAGACTGGGTGAACCTTGCCATCGACCGTCAAAAGGCCGAAGGCTGCCGTGCTATTTTCTGGCTAGACGCCGCGCGCGCGCATGACGCAGAACTAATCGCCTACGTCAAACCGATCCTAGAGGCCAAAGGCGTTGCGGATAAGTTTGAGATTATGGCCCCCCGCGAAGCCACCCGTGCCTCGTTTGAGACTATCACCAAGGGCGAGAATACAATTGCCATCACCGGCAATGTGTTGCGCGATTACCTAACCGATCTGTTCCCGATCTTGGAGCTGGCGACTTCTGCCAAGATGCTGTCGATCGTCAAACTGATGAACGGTGGTGGTCTGTTCGAAACCGGTGCTGGCGGCTCTGCGCCCAAGCATGTCCAACAGCTGGTAGAAGAAAATCACTTGCGTTGGGACAGCCTGGGCGAGTTCTGTGCACTGGGAGAAAGCCTGACGTTCCTTGCCGACGCTAAGGGCAATGAAAAGGCCCGTGTGTTGGGTCAAGCCGTTGACGCGGCTACTCAGGGCATTCTGGATAACAGCCGCTCGCCATCGCGCAAAGTTGGCGAGCCGGATAACCGGGATAGCCACTATTGGTTTGCGCGCTATTGGGCCGAAGCATTGTCAGACCAAACAGACGATGCCGAGCTTGCAGGGCATTTTGCGCCCATCGCAAAAGCGCTGGCTGCCAACGAAAGCAACATTCTAGCTGAGCTTGCTGAGGTTCAAGGGCCTCCTGCTGATCTCGGCGGGTACTTCCGCACGGATGTAGCCAAAACAGTTGATGTGATGCGTCCGTCAAAGACGTTGAATGAAATAATCGGCTGAGCGATCTGAGACTATTGGGCCGCGTACTGAAGAATGTGCGCGGCCCAATTTCCTACCAGCGATCAAACTTCCTCAAATTAATGTTCCGAGCTCGAAGGCCCTGGCCGAGTTTATCCCCTCGGCACTCGGCAGCCTTCTTTTTCCCAAAGCGGGCATAAATTAGTTTCGCGTCGATCTGAGTTTTAATGTGCCGTTTTGTCTTTGATAAACGCATGGATTTTCGTTGCTATGTCAGACGCTGTTGCGCCGGCTTCTTCGAGGGTTGCCGTCCCAGAGATTGTCCAGCCTGCACTAATGTTGACCGCCTTTTCAATTGCCATACCGGACATCGCACAGGCCGTATCATTGCAAGCAACGATAAATGAGAGCGTCGTATCAAAGGGGCTTACCACTTCGCAGCTGATCGTTTGGGAGGGTGAAAGATCTACATGGACACAAAGGAAATCAGCACCCTGTGTGGCGGAATTGCCTGCCGCACTGCGTGCTATCCGGTGGCCTTCTAAAGGTTCCTGAGCCAGCTTTGCAGATGTCGCAGATAGACGTTTGATGTTCAGATTAGTCATCTCAGGCGCGACTAGATTGGATGAATAACTCAAAGCTGTGACCAAGGGGATTGGTTGATTGTGGCCATCGGTAAAGACTGGTTCTATGTCAGTACACGCTACCGATCCGCTTTCAAAAAGAGGCTCGCCATCGCGCTTAACCTTAAATGTCGGGCCACCGCGAAGTAGTGAACCGTCTGCTGTAATAGCGCCAAAGTCGACGAACCGAAAATACTCAGGACAGCTCTGTGCTTGTGCGTGATTGATCCATAAGCACGCGGCGAGCACATAAACAGATATCGAAAGCGCATTTCTTTTCATTTGTGAACTTTGCCAAGTTAGTGAGAACGAACATTGGCCCTATCCTATTTGGGCCCTGCGGTTTTTACAGCCTAAAAAGGTCATCACTGCTTGCCATGCTTGCGGCACTCTTAGAGACATAATGTTAAAGATCTTTAGGTGGCAATCTGTGGTTCTTGAGGTTTGTGGCTAGCGGGGGCTGCGTCTGCGATTTCAAAGAGCCCGCTTCACATTGTTATCTCTGAATCGTTTGCTGGATCAGTTCGTTGACCTGCCGCGGTGTTTCAATCGAAGAGGAGTGACCAGCTCCTTTGAACACTTGCAACACTGATCCTTTGATTGCCGCATGTAGGCTTTCTGATTTTGCTGGAACAGTCGCGATGTCTTCATCCCCCACACCGATCCCAACCGGGATTTGGATTTTACTCAACAGGCCCTTGCAATCTTTGCGGTCAATGACCCCTTGGACCGCGCGGGTAATGCCAATCCGATCATTGCTGGTTATTATTTTAGCCCACTTCTGCCTTTCGCCTGCCCGATGGGCATCGTTCAAAAAAGACTGGCCAAACATTATTGGCATGACGCGGCCAATGACTGCCCACAAGCCGATCCAGCGCGCTACGATATTGAGCATCCGGTACTTTGGGCCGTTTTCATGCGGCTCCGGATCCGCTGAAGTATCGAGTAAAGTCAGTGTTTTCAGCAATTCTGGATGTTGTGCGGCCAAGCGCATGCCCACAAAACCACCCATGCTCAACCCCACAAAATGGCACGGCGCGATATCCAAATGTCTGATAAGTTCTGCAGCGTCATCCGTAAGCGTATCGATATCATACCCGCTGTCGGTAATGCCGCTGTGCCCTTGCCCACGATGGTCGAAAGCAATGCATCGATAACGATCCCGAAATTCCGCGATTTGAGCTTCGAACATCGCTCCGCTGAACAGAAGGCCATGTGAGAAAACGATCGTTTCACCAGCTCCTTCAGTGTCGGTGTAGTGAATGCTTGCACCATTCAATTTGGCATATGGCATGAATTTCCCCCGGGGCTAAAATGCACCATAGCACGCGTTTACGTAAGTCGGCCGCCTGAACACTGTAATTTTGACAAGTATTGTTGTCGAAACTTTTGCTGCCAACATTTGTGGATGGATGGCCAAAGCTAATCGATGAGGTTTTGCGGCGAAACTTCGGGGCACGGCAATTGCCCGGCGAAGAAGAACTGGCGGTCCCAGCCTTTCTGTACCATCGTTGTGCCGATAGACAGTGAGGCAAGCGACGATGAGTTCTACAGACGAATCCCAAACTGACGCCAAGGCACGACGCGCAAAGGGCGAGTTTGTACGCGGCGTCAGCAAGTTTCGTTCCGTGTTAGGCGAAGACAATCGCTTCCCTGCAGAGCCTGGGCGCTATCATCTGTTTGTCGCGCTTAACTGTCCATGGTGCCACCGTGTGACGCTCGCTCGCAATGTTCTTGGCCTACAAGACAGTATTACCATGGACGTGGCGTTCCCCAGTCGAACAACAGAAACGGATCCTATTGAGCCTAATCGCTGGGAGTTTAATCCTACGCGCGTGGCGTCATTGACCAATACAACCTTGCCCGAGTGCACAGCTGAAACCGCTACGGGACAGAACTTCCGGCTCGCCAAGCAGATTTACCAGGCTGAAGGGTCTGATGAAGCGTCTGTTCCGATCCTTTATGACAAGAAAACCAAGCAGATCGTCGCCAACGAGAGCGCCGAAATTATTAGGATGCTGAACCAACAGGCCCATGCGCTCGGCAGTATCATTTCAGACGATCTGAGACCGGACCTCTATCCATTGGGCAGCGAGTACATTGCGTTGCGACACGATATCGACGTGCTCAACACGCAAATTTATGCGGACATCAACAATGGCGCATATAAGGCCGGTTTCTCTTCCGATCAGGCGATCTATGCCGCTGCCTTCGCGCAGTATTTTGAAACGCTGGGTACGCTAGAAGAACTGTTAGCTTCTGATTGCCGCCAGTTTCTGACTGGCAACTACTTTACTGAGGCAGATCTTCGTCTTTTTCCAACGCTCTATCGGCATGACCCGGTTTATTACGTTCGGATGAAATTGAACGGTGCTAGGATTTTGGACTACCCGAATCTTTGGCGTTGGCTGTGCCGCGTGTACGCAGTGCCGGGCGTGGCGGCCAGTAATTCATTGGTACATTGCCGTCAGGGTTACTTTGGCCGATCGTGGAACAATGTAGTTCCTCTGGGGCCGTTCCACCCTAAGCCTTATCCAGAAGCTTATTTGCATCCGGAACTCGCAAACTAATCCATCGGATCAAATAAATATTCAGCTTAACGGATGCACAGTGGGAAGGGTTTTTTGGTTCAATGAACCAACATTTCTGGTCTGAGTATCTTGGCGCATTTTGGTAATGCTTCGAAAGCTCAAACGCTGATCAAGGAACTGTGGTCGAAATGAATATGCTCAGATTCGCGACATTTCTACCGCTTTCATCACCTAACACGCTGCAGACACGGCGAAATTCCTGCCCTAGCTGAACACAGCGTCTCATCTGCAGTCGCGGACTACAACATTCCGGGCCTGGTTGTTGGTGTATCCATCCGAGGCAAACACTACTTTTAAACAACGGGTCTTGCGTCGCGTGAAGAAAACATCGCGTCTCGCCTGTTTACGCACACGATCGGAGATCCTCTCTTCAAGTCCCAAAGATAGTGCCAGATGTTTCCGGGTTTGATTGCTTGGTTGACCGATTGGCAGCCTGCGGCGGCAAGCTGAAAGAGGGCTCAGACGGTCCGCTCAACGAACGGCAGCTCAGAGCCAGTGCTTCCGTTTTCTACGTTGCAGCGACTGTCTGGTTTGGAGATTCTATGTGGCGTTGTCTGGAACAGACACTTCAACGGGTTGTGACATCTCAAGTCGCCAATCATACGAAGATTGGGAAACCGGATAGATTTTCTTGCCGGTCTCTGGCTGAAGTGCACGCAATTCTTGTTGGGTCAATTTGTTCCCAGTTCCCCACTGTAGCTTGTGGGCGATATTGCTACTAACAAAAGGGAAATGAAAAAATGGCGGCTACCTGATCCATCTCAAGACATCTGCTGTACGAGTTCTGTGCAATCGTATTCTGGGTCGAAACCCTGAACTATTATAGAATGCGCGTCGTCCGCAGCCAATTGAATGTCGATTTGGCACCGTGGACCGTAGCTCCGTCCTTGCAGCTCGGGCACCCCTCGGAAATCACTGCGCTGTTGGAATGGTACGACTAACAACCATGGTACCTAGTCTCTTGCGGATGAAGAGAAGGGTCGCCAAAAACCTTTGATGCCGTAAATCTCGTCATGCAGTGACGAATACGAAAGACGGACAGTTCTCAGATTTCATTTGTAGTCAGTGCTCTGCACGATGAGCGCAATCGACAGCGCTCCGAAAAAGGGTGCCCTCAAAAAGGACACCCTACGATCAACTTGAGCAGTAGTTAAAGGTCAGCCGCCTTGACTGCGCTGCAAACCTTCAAGCACCTGATCAATCCCGAAGCTGGCCGCCTTGGAACGTGGCGGGTAGTCTACGAAAGTTGACAAGAACTGGCCGACAAACGCTTGAGCCGGGACCAGCAGGTAGAGCCGGTCAAAGCGCCACTGAGTATAGCCAGGAGCTTCGTCTTGGGCACGCTCAAACGGGTCGCTATAAAGGTCAATGATCTTTGGGAGGCGAAGAAACGTGAATGGTTCTTCCCAAACGTCAAAGCCTTCTGCGCGCTGTTCAGCAAATACCACTTTCCAACGACCATACCGTAGGTTCACAAGGTCGCCACCATCCGAGAAGTAGAAGAATTCTTTACGTGGTCCTTCTTCAGTTTCGCCTCGGAAATAGGGCATGAAGTCATAGCCATCCAAATGAACTGGCTCGTTTTCTTCACCGAACGGGGCCTCGGTCAGCATCCGTTCTTTCATATCGGTATCGCCAAGTGCGGACATGAACGTTGGGAACCAGTCGAGGTGGCTGATGATCTGGCTTGACTTGCGACCCGGCTCAATTACGCCCGGCCATTTGATCATCATCGGAACGCGATATCCGCCTTCCCAGTTGTCGTTCTTTTCACCCTTAAACGGTGTTGTGCCGCCATCGGGCCAGCTGAAGACTTCAGCACCATTGTCGGTGGAATACATGACAACCGTGTTGTCTGCGATCCCTAGCTCTTCCAGTTTATCGAGCAGTTCGCCAACCATACCGTCATGCTCAACCATTCCATCGGGATAAACTCCGAGGCCTGTAACACCCTCACTTTCAGGTTTCAGGTGCGTGTTGATGTGCATCCGAGTGGAGTTGTACCATAGGAAAAACGGCTTTTCCTGTTCGGCCGCGCGATCCATGAAATCGAGAGCGCCCGCCGTAACTTCTTCGTCGATGGTCTCCATACGTTTCTTGGTGAGCGGACCGGTGTCTTCAATTGTGCCATCCGCATTGGATCTGATGACGCCACGCGGACCAAAGTTCTTACGGAATTCCGGGTCTTTAGGATAGTCGACGTTTTCCGGCTCTTCTTCAGCGTTGAGGTGATAGAGATTGCCAAAGAATTCATCGAAACCGTGATTGGTAGGAAGCATTTCATCCAGATCGCCCAGATGGTTTTTCCCATATTGTCCGGTCATGTACCCCTTGGATTTCATGTATTCGGCGATGGTGGGGTCTAGGGGGCTCATGCCTTCTTTGGCACCCGGAAGACCGACCTTTAGCAATCCAGTGCGAAAGCCTGACTGGCCGGTGACAAATGACGCGCGTCCAGCGGTGCAAGATTGTTCGCCATAGCCATGGGTAAACAGCATACCCTCACTGGCAATACGGTCGATGTTGGGCGTTTCGTATCCCATCATACCCTGATTGTAAGCGCTGACATTCCACATACCAATGTCATCGCCCCAAATAACGACGACGTTTGGTTGACTGGACTGAGCAAAAGCAAACGACGTTAGGCCAAGCCCAGCAATCGTTGCCAATGCTAGGCTTCGACACCCTTTTTGAAAGTGAGATGTAAAATTCACTATTTTCTCCCCATACTTATTTTAGCCGACACTCCCCAATTGAAATGTCATCCCCTGCATGTTGCCGCTGTTTCGCGTTCCTATCAACCCTGTTGGTAACGCAGAGTTGTGCTTTGGGTATCTGCGCGAAACCTGATCTCTGCAGTCGGGGCAATCTAGCTAAGCGTCTGACCGACCCCCGTTTGGGTGGATTTTCCGGCCCACATTCGTTCAGCTTTTATCGCAACAGCCGTCATAGGTTAACTGGTGCTGCGGGCATGCCAGGCGTGCCTTGCGCCAATCTTTGTGAGCCAGAGCATGAACCAGAAGTCGAACCGCGTTTCGCGCAAAACCCTTGCAGGAAATTTACAGTGGTTGAGGCGAGCTTTTCTCGCCGGAATTTCGAATAGATCGGCCAATCCAGCGAGGCAAAGTGCGCTGCGTGCTTGACCATCGAAAGGTGAAATCGTTGTTTCGCGAGGGTTCACCGTTCGCAACTTCTTCGTATACGCAACAAGTAACGAGGTTCAGGAAGTCGTGCCCATGGTCAATGATGCGCTTGGTTTGCAGAGGTGCTTCCAACATGCCCACGAAGGATACCAATATCCTGCTGTGTGATATCTAAAACCATCTTAAAATTCCCCCTTGGTGCAATACAAAAGTTTATCCGTGACATATTCGGTCACTGGATGGTCAGCGAGGTGCCTGCCATCAAACCTGTTGGTATAAAAAGTCGGTTCAAGCTTGTTGAGTAATTTGCGCTGTGAGTATTCGATGGGCCCATCTGGCCATCGTTGACGGCTAAGTATTGCTTCGACACCGTTAACTTCTGACGTACCACGCAAAAACGTGTCCCTGTCATACGCGACCCCAGTTTCATCGGGGTAAGGAAGCCTCTTCCATTCGCCATGATCTTAGTCCGGAAATGTATTGAAGCCATCCGAGGAATGGTATGTGTGCCCTAATCCGCTATCAAAAAGCACATCTGATCTTGGCATTCCCCCAACGAGCGCGAGGCGTGCGTGGAGCGGGTTGAGATCAACGTCGACACCGACGAAAATCGAAAATTTTGGGAAAGTGACCTGATCCCATTTGCCACTTTCATTCAGGATGGAGACCGTACCACCGGGGGTAATAAGGCTCATCCCACTCTCGGCCCTATCAGCTCTTCCAGATTGCACACTAGAAATCGGAACCTTAATTCCCGCTGGCCATTGAACCTGAACCACCCTGTCGCTGCCCGGTACACTGGTGGTGTGATACATACTTACTATGAAGGGGCCGACCTCAAGAGGAGAGACCAAGTTTGGAACCAATTCGCAAGCAACGCCGCGCCCTTCATCATATTCTTGACTAATCTCTTACACCGAAAAGGAAAAATGGTCATTTTCATCATGGGGCAACGTTACACAAATGGCCGTTATTGACGCCTCCTGTTCTGCTCAGGTCAAAGCAAATTGTTGAGCTGTTCCAAAATCTTATGATAAAGCGCAGCAGGTTTTGAAGATCTTCGTGACGCTGCTTCGACGCAACCCTAGGCACCCCGTAAGCCCGCCGTACTCCTTGAGCTTGCTGCGGCGAAATTTGTAGATATTGGTGGAGTCCAAACGTTCGGCTTCTTGGCACCTCTGTTTGTTCAAGCTGACACCCAAAAGGAACCTCGTGATGCAAAATCCTGTCCCAAGCTATGCCCACGCTCTGCGCAGCCTTTCTGCTATTCTAGCAAAGGCGGAAACGCATTGCGACGATCGCAAAATTGACCCTAATGCCTTGCTAACATCTCGGCTCTTTCCCGATATGATGACTTTCACCCGCAACGTTCTGGTCACTTGCGACACTGCAAAAGGATTGGCGGCGCGGTTGTCCCAAACTAACAATCCTAGCTTTGAGGACAACGAAACCACATTCGAAGAGCTTCAGGCCCGTATTGCTAAGACGATTGCGTTCATGGAGTCTGTTCCAGATGCTGCGTTTGAGGGCGCTGAGCAACGTGATGTGGTCATGAAGTTTGGCCCAGAAGAACGGACCTTCACCGGATCTGCATATTTTACTGGATTTGCTGTGCCGAACTTCCATTTTCACATGACGACAGCCTACAATATTCTACGTCACAACGGTGTGGAAATCGGGAAGCGCGATTTCCTCGGCGCGAACTAATATGCGCCCTGCCTGAATTGTGGAGTTACAGTTCGGGCAGGGCGTTACTAAGAGTTCCTCGAACAACCTTGCAAAAGGTCACATCATCAAGGCCTTGCTGACCTTGGCTGCTTTCCCATCGTATTTGGAGGCATCCACACCAAGCTCAGCCAGAGCCATGTCGAGCTCATCCTCGGTCATCGCCTCTATGGCTAGTTCCGTCATTTTCATGATGTTGATCTTCCGCTGTAACGGCCCATTGGTTTCACCAAAGAAACTTCGGTTCTCAAACGCAAAATCATCCGCATACTTGGCCACAAAATGGGCAAGAAACGTGTTGATGCTTGTCCGTACACGCGGATCATCTGTCATTAAATCCGAAGATGCATCAAGCGTTTCCAGCATCAGACTGGTCCACCGCTCCGCGCCCTTATCGTTCATCAACTGCATTGCGTTGTGGGTGTGGTGGAAGTTCAGCCTGAACTCTGCTCCATGATAATACGGCCCGCCGCCCATCACGTCGACCCACATAGATGCTTGGGTGTTGATGTGATGTCCAATCCCACCAACCCGCTCAAAGACGGAAGTGAACCAAGCTTCATCCGCAAAAACGCGCTCGTAGAAGTTTTGAACAATCCGAACGATCGGGTCTTGGCCCAAAACGGAGTAGAGCTGCCAAAACTGAATGGGTTTTGACGCATCACTTGGCGCGGTCAGGGAGACGATTTCAGGCATCCGATGGGCTTCGGCTGGCAACAAACCTTTTGCGACCGCCGATGCGATGTAATCCCGCTGAATTTTTTCGCTCATGTAACCATGGCGCGTTGGGAATTTTGGAAGATCGATGCTTGCCATGATGCGCTCTCGCTGGGGTTTCAGCCCGTTTTGTTGCTAGATTGAATTCCGCGCGATTTAGACACTGTGCGGAGCAGTGAACTTAGGTGTGACACCTTTAGGTTTCAACGGGCGGTGCTGCTCCAACGCTCGATATCGAGAGGAAAAAATTTCCGCGCGGATGTTCCTGGCAGTTCTTACGTTGGAGTGGGAGGTTCGGAAAGTTGATTAAATCATGCTTGCAACTGATGTGAACCTTGGCTGTGCAATGTTCGAATTCACATCGTGCGGGCAACCTTCGAGTCCAAAGGCGCTTAAGCAAATTTGGCTAACTGTCTCGCACATGGTTTCGAGTGCATAAACGATGGTCAGCCAGGGACGCTAAAACATAGCAGTCCTCGGAAACGCCACTACCGTCGCAGCCCTTCGATATCCGACCAAGTTCTTTTTCCAGTGCTTTGAGCCGAGCGATCTTTGCGCGAACGTCCGCAAGTTGCGACGAGGCGATATCCGTCGCCGCTTCGCATGACCGATCTGGATGTTCTTGTAGTTCAATCAAGGAGGAGATCGATTCTATCGAGAACCCCAGGTCGCGGGCATGGCGAATGAAGCTGAGACGCTCCAGTCCAACTTGGTCGTAGCGCCTCTGGTTGCCTTCTGTGCGTTCAGGTTCAACCAATAACCCCATTTCTTCATAGTAGCGGATCGTCGGGATTTTGACCTTTGTACGCTTTGAAAGCTCGCCGATGGAAAACATGAACAAACCCCTTGAACCTCTAGTTACTAGAGACATTACACTAAGGGTAACCAGAGATAAAAGGGGGTTCTCCATGGGTAGTTGCTGCGGGCATGACGCCAAGTTTGATGGCGTTTCAGAAGATTACAAAAGGCGACTTTGGATCGTGATTGTGCTCAACGCGACGATGTTTGTCGTGGAGATGACGGCCGGCCATTTGGCACAGTCCCAGGCATTGCAAGCAGACGCTCTCGACTTTGCAGGCGATGCGCTCACTTATGGTATTTCCCTCGCGGTCATCGGGGCCTCAATCCGTGCCCGAACCAATGCGGCGCTGTTCAAGGGTGCCAGCCTGCTTTTGATGGGTCTCTGGGTTTTCGGATCGACTGTGTATCAGGTTTTCTATGTCGGTGTCCCCACGGCAAAGATCATGGGCGCGGTTGGTTTTCTTGCGCTGCTGGCCAACTTGGCGAGCGTGTTGCTATTGGTGCGTTACAAGGATGGCGATGCGAACGTGCGCTCGGTTTGGTTGTGTTCACGAAACGATGCCATCGGCAACGTTGCGGTGATGTTTGCAGCCTTTGGTGTCTGGGGCACAGCAAGCGGTTGGCCCGACCTAATCGTCGCGACGATTATGGCAGGACTGTTTCTGTCATCTGCGTTTCAAATCGTGCGCCAATCCCTCGCAGAACGGCAGGTGATGCTGAACCACGAGCTTATGGACGCGTGATGGAGATCGGGCTGGTTCGTCCTAGTTCAGGGATTTCAGTAGGGGCATTGGCTTCAAACCTCGAGTTATTGTCAAATCTGGTGTTTAAGGGTTTCTGGTCATGCGGCGATCTGGCTGTTTTCAGTGGCTTCAATTCCGTCTTTGAATGCGACGCCGGTGATGACTTTGGCGAGGTAGTCAAAGCCGCGTAGTTTCCTCCAGTTTTGCTCGGCGCATTGCCCCAGCTTGAACATCATGTGCAGCATGCCGGCGCGTGAGAGGCAGCCCTTTGATCGTTTGGTGCGATGACGGATCGTGGCAAAGGCGGATTCAATTGGATTACTGGTGCGGATGCTTTGCCAGTGTTGTGCTGGAAAGTCGAAGAATGCCATGAGTTCCTCGCGGTCCTTTTGCAGGCACAGCGTCGCCTTGGGGTATTTGGGTTCGTAGGTTTTGATGAACAAATCTAAGGCCTTGCCCGCATCATCTTTGGTCTCAGCCTGCCAGATGTTGTGGATCGCAGCTTTGGCCTTTGGCTGAGACAGCTTGGGCAAACAGTTGAGCACATTCATAGTTTTGTGTTGCCAACAGCGTTGATGACGGGTCTCAGGATAGACTTCATCTATGGCGGCCCAGAACCCCATGGCACCATCTCCAATAGCAAGTTTCGGGGCGTTCATTCCCCGGCTTTTGAGGCTGAGGAGAGCCTCGCGCCAGCTCTGCGTGGACTCGCGCACCCCGTCCTCAATAGCCAAGAACCGCTTCTTGCCACGGGCTGTTACCCCCACAATCACAAGGGCGCAGAGCTTGTCATCCTCGCCCCGAAGGCCGCTGTGGACACCGTCAGCCCAGATGTAGACCAAGGGCTCATCGTCCAACGCTGCCTTTCTCCACTCGCCGTATTCGTTGGCCCAATCGCGCTTGAGCCGTGAGACCGTATTTGCCGACAATCCCGCCGCATCAGGGCCCAGAAGAACCTTGAGAGCCGAGCCCATTTCACCGCTGGAGATGCCCTTCAGATACAGCCATGGCAAGGCCGCTTCCAACGTTTTGGTTCTGCGCACGTACGGTGGCACCAGGGCCGAATGGAATGTCACGGGCTGGCCGTTTTTTGAGCGAACCTTGGGAATGCGCACGTTCACGGGGCCGATGCCCGTTTGGAACGGGCGCTCGGGATGATGCCCATTGCGCACAACAGTCGCATGACCGGCCTCAGTGCGCGCGGTGGTAAACTGAGACAGATAGCTTTCAAGCTCAGCTTCAACGGCTGTTGCGATCAATTGCTGCGCTCCTGTTCTCAATAAATCCGTCAGCGCGTCCGTGATCCCGTCTCGACGCGAAAAATCAACAATGTTAGTCGTTTCCATGGTGGTGTATCTCCTTCGGTTGGGCTGCTGTCTCGCAACAACAAATCAACCAGATACGCCGCCAACCTTCAAATCCCCCAAACACCAGATTCAGTCATAGCTCTCAAACCTCTGGTCGATTGCTTATCCCGTGCGCCGCAATGGGTCTCCGAAACGCTACATTTGGCTCTCGCCAGCTGTGGTCTGGGCTTCAACTTTCGCACTCTTCGACCTCCTTGGGCCTCAGTTCTTCTGGACGAAATGTGCGTTCATTTCAAACTGCGCGAATATCGGCATTCGCTCAAATTTCAAAACTCTGAACCCGCCCCATGATGCCGTTTCATTTTTGAACCGGGGCTTTCTATGCGCCATGACTGTTTGCAAATCGCCTCAGGCTGGGCAGCGGCCGATTGTAACTGCCCCCTCTATCTAAAAAACAGAAAAGCTAAGTGCATGATGCTTCAGCTTTGTGCGTTTCTACGTAATTCTTGCACAATCCTACGGGGCACTTGCAAAACGGATGTGTTTGCTGAGTTCATCGCGTTAGAGTTCTCTTCGATTTGGAGGCGATGAATGAACCTGCTCAATTTTCTGGCTGACGTTAAAGAACACATCGCTCAAAGTGGCATTCCCGATGGGTTCCAGCACTGCGGTGTCCGTAACATGGGTGTAATGCAAACTCAGCACGCGAAATTTAATACATGCGCGGTGATTGATCCCCTGATTGGTCTGGTATTGCAAGGCCAGAAGACCGCACGATATGGCTCGAGGCAGGTCGAATATAGAGCTGGCGATGTGCTGATCGTCGGTCAAACGTTGCCAACCATATCTTCGATCCTGAACGCCACGCCAGATGTTCCTTTTATCGCGGCCTATGTCAGTCTTGATATGCAGGTCTTGCGCAATCTTTATAGCGACATCGATGGGGGCCGCGGCACAGACAATACGGCCCCAGCCTTTGTTACTGGCGCGGCCGAGGACGAGTTGATTGATGCAATGGCCCGCCTTTTCCGGTTGCGTCGCGATCCCGTCGAAGAGCAAGCCCTGGGGGCTGCGGCGCTGCGCGAGGTCTATTTCCGCGTCTTACGCAGCAAGCATGGCCAAGCGTTGCAGCAAATGATCCACCTCGACAGCAAGGCGAACCAAATTGCAAAAGCGATTGCGCACATCCGTAAGGAATACCGCAGTTCGATAAAGGCCGCTGACCTGGCGTCGATCGCTGGGATGAGCGCATCGATCTTTTACGAGAACTTCAAACAGATCACGGCTAATAGTCCGCTTCAGTATCAAAAAGACCTACGCCTGCATGAAGCGCAACGGATGCTTCAGCAAGCCCAGGCACCAGTTTCGCAAATCGCGTTGAGTGTTGGGTATGAGAGTGCCGCACAATTCAGCCGAGAGTTTTCGCGCAAATTTGGCGCAGCCCCCAGGACCTTTGTGGGCGCACAGGCAAGTTAGTGTCTTGTCCATTTCGCTTGGGTTTCGGAGAATTGTGCAAGGATCGCGGAGAAACGGCCCTCCTGATACCTGAACGCCAACGCTAAGTTACTTCCCATAGGTCAATGGATCGAACGGTCCCCAGCAACTGTGCATCGAAAGGAAGAACATGGCAATTTTAGATCAAGTCCCTCTTCAATCTGGTTTTCACGCGAAAAGCACCGCAAGCGAAGTTATGAAAGGCATTAACCTGACCGGAAAAACGGCCATCGTAACAGGTGGCTACAGCGGTCTTGGCCTTGAAACCGTGCGCGCATTGGCCAGCAAAGGTGCGAAAGTCATTGTTCCGGTTCGCTCTGAAGCAAAAGCGAAAGAGGCCCTTGCCGATATCGCGGGAGATATCACAACTGCGCCGATAGATTTGGCTGATTTGGGTTCCGTCAACTCATTTGCGGCCTCTATGCAAAACACGCTTCCGCAGCTCGATCTCTTGATCAACAACGCGGGTGTAATGGCAAGCCCAGAATCCAAGGTCGGACCTGGCTGGGAATCTCAGTTTGGCATCTGCCATATGGGTCATTTTGCGCTGACGCAGGGTCTTTTCTCCCTGCTAGAAAAAGCAGATGCGCCCCGTGTCGTCGCGCTGTCGTCGACCGCTCACAAGATGTCAGACATCCGCTGGGACGACATCAACTTTGAACACTCACCCTATGAGAAATGGCCTGCTTACGGCCAAGCAAAAACTGCGAACGCGCTTTTCGCCAACGCGCTTTCGCGTCGCTTGAAAGACGCGGGTGGGTTAGCTTTTTCAGTACACCCCGGTGGTATTTTCACCCCACTTCAACGCCATCTACCAAAAGAAGAAATGATCGCGATCGGATGGCTGAATGAAGATGGCGAACCCTCCGAGCTGGCCAAGGCGGGCTTTAAAACCCCCGAACAAGGTGCCTCAACAACGCTTTGGGCAGCGACCTCGCCCAAGTTGATTGGAATGCCTGGCGTATATTGTGAAGATGCAGACATCGCGGCGATGACGGATCCTGACAGCCCAACGGTTCGATATATCGGCGCGGATGCGCATATTTGCGACGACGATTCCGCAGAGCGACTTTGGGATCTGAGTGTAGATTGGCTCAAGAATACCTAAGGTTCGAAAGCCGATATCCTAGGCTTTGGCAGCCGCGAAGCTCCGTCTTCTCTAACAACGAATGAAAACATCAACATGGCTAGCAAAGAACCCAACAAGATCTTGATGGATAGTGGCTTTTCAGGCTGGACCGCAGATCGTTTGCCAGACTTGGCGGGCAAACTGTACGTAATCACGGGTGGAAACTCGGGTATCGGTTTTGAAGCCGCGAAGCATCTGGGCAGGGCAGGGGCAGACGTTGTTTTGGCTTGCCGATCCGTCGCCAAGGCAGACGACGCGGCGAAAGAGCTACAGGGGCAAATTAGGGGAAAGGTAGATGTCGTTCAACTCAATCTGAGCGACCTCTCTTCGGTACGAGCGGCAGCAGATGAACTTCGGGCAAAGTACAATAAGATCGACGCCCTCATCAACAATGCTGGTGTGATGCAAACGCCAAAACAGCAAACCGCAGATGGTTTTGAAATGCAGCTTGGTACAAATCACTTGGGCCATTTTCTACTGTCAGGTCTGCTCATAGATTTGGTTGAGGCAGCCGCAGGTCGGGTTGTTACGCTGTCCAGCATTGCGCATCTTTCTGGCGAGATCCGCTTTGACGACCTTATGGGCGAGAAGTCATATTCGCCCATAAGTGCGTATACTCAGAGTAAAGGGGCGAACTTGATGTTTGCGCTTGAGCTAGACCGCAGGCTGCAAGCGTCGGGGAAGAAGGCCGTGAGCATTGGTTGCCACCCTGGCTACACAAACACGAATTTACAAAGCACGGGTCCGACAGGGTTTTTCAACTTTCTATATAAGATAACCAACCCCATTTTCGCGCAATCAGGTCCCGAAGGCGCATTGCCGACAGTTCTTGCAGCGGCTGGTACCGAAGCGAAGCGTGGTGGCTACTATGGTCCGCAAAAGATGGCGGAAACCCGTGGCGCTGTGGGAGACGCAAAAGTCGCAGCATATATTTTGAACCAAGAAGCTGCCAAGAGACTTTGGATCGAAAGTGAAAGACTTGTTGGCTATCAATGGGCTGAGTAACTGGCGACGAAGCCGACTAGGATTGGTGCCCGGCGAAGTTCACTGATTCCAGCTAAATGGACGTCGCCCAGCAAATACATAGTGCCTGCTAGCTCACCGCATGACAAATGGGTCGGGGATCGGTTCGTCGCTGGTTCTTAGCCAGACAGCCTTAGTTTTTGTGTAGTCCAGTGCGGCTTGCAATCCGCCTTCGCGTCCGTGACCGCTCAGGCCGTGGCCTCCAAATGGGGCAATGGGGCTAACCGCCCGGTATGTATTCACCCAGACAATGCCTGCTCGAATGTTGCGGATCATGCGGTGGGCGCGGGTGAGGTCTTTGGTAAAGACGCCAGAAGCCAGACCGAACGCCGTATCATTGGCGATGTACAGCGCTTCTTCTTCTGTATCGAAACTCAAAACTGACAACACAGGACCGAAGAATTCGCTTGTAAGACACGGCGCATCAGGCGCGTTTGAACAATCAATAATCGTTGGCGGGAAATATATCCCGTCGCGGTCCAATCGCTCGCCACCTGTGATGACAATCGCCCCTGCCGCTTTGGAACGCGCCACCAAATCAACCGCCGTCTCGCATTGGCCAAGGGTGCAAAGCGGCCCGACCTCGGTTGCCATATCATCAGGGGCACCGATGACCACAGCCTCAGCCTTTTCCTTAAGCCGCGCCAGAAACGCATCTTTGATTTTGTTGGAGATGATCAACCGAGATCCCGCCACACAGCTTTGTCCGGTGGCCGCAAAAATTCCAGAGATTTGCGCGTTGACCGCACTTTCGATGTCGGCGTCCTCAAACACGATGAACGGAGATTTTCCGCCAAGTTCCAGAGACGTTGATGCAAGGTTTTCAGCCGAATTTCGCACGATATGGCGTGCGGTTTCCGGGCCGCCAGTGAATGCAATATGATCTACCTTTGGATGGCATGTCAGAACGGCCCCACAATCGGCCCCAAACCCGGTAATAATGTTTAGCACACCAGGCGGAAAACCGGCCTGGTCAAAGACGCGCGCAAATTCCAACATCGGGGCAGGTGCTTCTTCGGATGCTTTCAGAACCACGGTACACCCGGCAGCTAGGGCAGGCCCGATTTTGACGGCAGACAGAAACAGCTGCGAATTCCACGGAACGATGGCCGCAACAACGCCGATGGGTTCTCGACGCAACCAAACCTCCATGTCGGGCTTGTCGATGGGCAGATGCGTGCCTTCGATTTTATCGGCCAGACCGGCGTAGTAGCGGTAATATTCTGCGACGTAAGCAATCTGCGCTGAGGTTTCGCGGATGATCTTGCCGGTGTCACGCGTTTCTAAAGCCGCTAGTGATTGCGCATTCTGTGTGATCAGATCTGCAAGCCGGTACAGAAGCTTTCCGCGCGCCGAGGCCGTCATACCCGCCCAATATGGGGAGGCAAAAGCCGCGTGAGCCGCATCTACCGCAGCGTCCACATCTTGCGCACGCGCTTCTGGCATCATCGCCCAGACGTTTCCCGTCGCAGGGTTGCGGCTTTCGAATTGCGCGGATCCATCTGAGAATGCGCCGCCAATATATTGCTGAAAATGCTGCATCATATGTCCTTTAGGCAAACGCCGGCATGACGTCTTTGATAAACCGCTCAAGCGACGCCTTTTTGCGGTCAAAACTCATGCCGCTGTCAATCCAGAATGAGTATTCATCATACCCCATGTCTTCGTAAGTTTTGAGCCGCGAAATGGCGTCGCCGGCGGTGGCGATGACGTTATCGCGCAACATAGCTTGCGCAGAATAGAAGGGGTGATTTGCGATCTCTTCATCTGTGAGCCGCTCGATCAAACCTTGCGATACAGGTCGTTCATTTTTGAACCATGCGCCAAAGTAGCAGTAAAAGCGGTTGATCTCTTCGGCGGCCAGCTGAGCATCCTCTGCATCCGCTGCGATGTATGTGTGGTTAAGCAACATGATTTCCGGGCGTGGGACATCCGGAAACTTCGCAAGAGCCGCAGTGAATGTATCCATCAGATTCGTGATTTCACCGTCTCCTTGCCAAAGCGGCGTCACCTGAACATGGCACCCATTTGAGATCGCAAATTCATGACTATTCGGATCACGTGCGGCAACCCAGATTGGCGGACCATCTTTTTGTACAGGCTTTGGCGACGCAGTTGATGCAGGGAAGGAATGATAGGTACCTTCTTGGGCATAATCACCTTTCCACAGACCTTGCACGGCAGGGATCAATTCGCGCATCCGCATGCCCGCATCCCACGCATCCATACCCGGCACCATCCGTTCATATTCATAGCTATAGGCACCTCGGGCAATGCCAAGTTCCAGACGTCCATCGACAATCATATCCGTCATCGCTGCTTCACCAGCCAAACGGATTGGGTGCCAAAATGGTGCGATAATTGTACCTGTTCCCAGACGCACATTTTTGGTGTGACGCGCGAGGTCAATCAGGTTGAGAAATGGGTTCGGCGCGATGGTAAAATCCATGCCATGATGTTCGCCGGTCCAAACGGCATGCATGCCGCCCTCATCAGCTATTTTGGCCAATGCGATGAAGTCGTCATAGAGCTGTCTTTGGTCCTGCTCCGGTGATGTACGTTCCATATGAACAAAAAGCGAAAACCGCATGTCATCAACTCCCTAAAGTAATTGGGCGGACTTCGCCGCTTTTTTGATCGCCGTAATAGATGCCGTAATTTCCAAGTGCAGACTCAGCGGCGAACCGTTCCAGCATCGTTAGAATGGACGGATCGGTCACATCATCAAGCCCAGACCCGGTAAGAGGCACAAAGACACCTTTGGTTGGTGCACCCTCTGCTGACTGGCACATGAAGGAAATATGCTGCCGTTTGCGGTTCACATCTTCGAAAACCGAATACACAAAGCCGGGTTGAGCATGCAGCCCTGTCGATGCGATGAGGTTTTTGACTGCCGCAGATGCCCCTTCGTCCTTGACCAAACATTCCGGCAAGGCCAATCCGCCATTGCCGTCGTCCACCAACAAGACGTGCCCATCTCGCTCGATCAGTGCAGAGACAATGAGGTTGGTGCTTTGGGATAGAGCATCAGCAGCGGAGGAGGGGGTCACGTAAGCGCCGCGCGCATAGCCCAAGCCAGGCGTGGTGGTGCTGTCAAACGCCTCAACTTGCCCGATCAAGATGACATGATCCCCAGCTTCGACTGTCTTGTGCATGCTGCAATCAAACCAGCCCGAAGCGCCTGCAAGTATTGGCGATCCTTGGGGGCCGTTGTGCCATTCGACGGTTGAAAAGCGGTCTTCTACGGGGCGCGCAAAGGTGTTGGAAATCTCAATCTGGCTTTCGGCCAAAATGTTCACCGCAAAGCCTTTCGCCTGCACCAAAGCATCGTAGTTCCGAGAAGAATTGGCGAGACAAACCAGCACCATGGGTGGATCCAGCGACACCGATGTAAAGGAGTTGGCCGTGAAGCCCATCGGTTCTCCATTTTGGTCATGCGCTGTAACGACGGTGACGCCAGTCATGAACGTGCCAAAAGCAGTGCGCAGCGCGCGCGGATCAAGAGGGGTCATTGCAATTCCTTTTGAGTGGTTGGCACTTTAAGCCACGTGAGAAGATGCGCATTGACCTCGGAGGCCGCCGTAAGATTGACCATATGGCGATGACCTTTGATGGTAATTGCTGTCCCGTTTTGCACAAGTTTTGCCATTGCAATCGACATGTCTGGTGTGGAATTCGGATCGCCGTCGCCAGTGATGCTCAGAAACGGACAGGCGATGTTCGGCAACTGGTCGGCATAGGTCGCATCCCCATGCGCAAAGGCCGTGTAGGCCGTCGCATACCCAGTTAGATCAACGGCACCCAACCATGTTGCTACTTGCGCTTTGGCATCAAGTTCTATTGCGGTTTCCCCAAACCACCGCGTCAAAGGTGTTTCTAGATCGACATTTCCACGTTCAATCTCTGCGGCACGTGCTTCAACAGCGTGGCGTGAAATATCATCGCGACGATAAACCCCATTCAGCAAAGCAACACGGCGTGTCAGATCGGGATGCCGAGCTGTAAATCCAGCTGCGATCAAAGCACCCATCGAATGCCCAGCCAGATTGACGGGCCCCAGCCCAAGCTCCAAAACCGCTGCATGGCACCAAGCAACGAAATCGGGTAACTGACTGCCTGTTGGCAGAGGGTCGCTGCCGCCATGTCCCGGCATATCAAGCGCAATCACGCGGCAAACGTCCTGAAGCGCCGCTGTCTGTGGGCCCCAAGCTGCGGATTGCAATCCGACGCCGTGGATCAACACCAGTGGTTCACCAACACCTTGATCGCGGTAGCAGACCTTTAGACCAGACTTAGACAGCTGCAGGGTTTTCAGCATCATGGCCCAACTCCTTTAGGTCCTGATAGCGATCACCAATTCTATGATGAGGACGGCCTCCAATTGACGCACCCAAAGCAATCAAAATTTCGTCTGCGGCAGGCGCGTCTGCAACAGATGTTTGGATTGTGAGATAGTGCGACCGTCTGCCGCCGTCGTTTTTATCCATAAGCGGGATCATCAACGGCGCGTTGGCCGGACCGCGCGTATTGCAAAAAGACAAATAGGATTTAGCACCTACAGCATTGCGGTAATGATTGCCAAAATGAAGCGTGTGGATAAGGGCGGAGGCGTGTTCTACTTCGCCATTGAGGCCCACAATGGCGGACTTGCCATACCCTTCGACCATGTCACCGCCCCCTGCTGCATCCAACACCATCTCCGTCAGCAATGCGCCCAGCTCAGATGCGCAATCTCGGATGCCTGGTGCCAAATCTTCGACAAAACCTTGCCCCGCCCATGGGTTCCGGATCACTGCCATCGCAGCGATCATCTTGAGGGGTGTTGGCGCAGCCTTGCCGCCTTCGATCAGGGTGTTTTCAACGTGAAGAAGGGTTTTTCTGATTTCAGCAGGCACGGGAATTTCCTTTGGTGGATGATCTGGATTGACATATGGTATACCATCAGACCATATGTCAATCATTCTTGTTGCTCCAAGGGCTTGCTGTTAGATAAATTCTTATGACTTCAGAAAAAATTGCCCTGACCAAAATCGACAAAACTCCGCGGACATTGCGCGATATTGTGCAAGAGCGGATGAAAACTGCAATTTTCGAAGGCCATTTTGCCCCCGGTGAACGGCTGGTGGAGCGCCCGTTGTGTGAACAACTCGGTGTCAGCCGCACCGTGATCCGTGAGACAATTCGCTTTCTTGAAGCGGAAGGCTTGGTCGAGATCATCCCAAACCGCGGCCCTATCGTTGCGACATTTGACTGGGATCAAGCCAAACAGATTTATGACATACGCAGGCAGCTTGAGGCCTCCGCCGCGGTCGCTTGTGCTGCGAACCAAACTGCAGAATTTGTCGTTCGGTTGCGTGCTGCGTTGCGCGCGCTTGAAGCCACCATGAACGACACCACTTGGACAGAGTTGTTGCAGGCCAGCACGCGGTTCTACGAGATTATTTTCGAAGAAGCGGGCCACAGTGTCGCGTGGGAAATTGTGCAGCGGTTGAATGGCCGGATCAGCAGGCTTCGCGCATTGACCCTGTCTTCCAAGGATCGCAAGAGGCCGGGCATCGAGCATATGACGGCAATTCATGATGCGATCCTGAGCCAAAACGCAAAGGCCGCCCGCATCGCCGTAAATGCGCATATTGATGATGCAGCGCAGACCGCGTGGCGTGTATTGTCCAAAGAAGCAAAGACCGGAGCAGCAGATGGCTAAAGGATATTGGATCGCGTTTGTGGACGTAACAAACCCAGATGTCTACGCAGGCTACCAGCAACATGCCCCGGCGGCATTCGCCAAATACGGCGCACGATTTCTGGTGCGTGGTGGGGAGGCGGAAACGCTAGAGGGTGAGACATGGCAGCGGCATGTCGTGATCGAGTTTGAGAGCAAAGCACAGGCGTTGGCTTGCTATAACTCCGCCGAATATCAAGAGGCCCGACATAAACGCGCGGGTGCTTGCACTGCAAATATCGTGATTGTTGAGGGCATGCCGCCTGCATAGGCCGCACCGAAAAGGAAAAATGATGGATACTTTCGACGAGGATCTATTCCTAAAAGGACTAGAGCAACGCAAAGCCACGCTAGGGGCGGAATATGTTGAAAAGAACCTCGCTGCTGCGGACGATTTCACCCGGCCATTCCAAGAGGCAATGACCGCGTGGTGTTGGGGTTTTGGTTGGGGCGATGACGTGATTGATCCCAAGACGCGGTCGATGATGAATTTGTCGATGATCGGTGCCTTGGGAAAGATGTCCGAGTGGGAATTGCACTGTCGCGGCGCAATCAACAACGGCGTCTCAAAAGAAGAAATCCGCGCCATCATTCATGTGATCGCGATCTACTGTGGTGTTCCGCAGGGGCTAGAGTGTTTTCGTGCCGCAAGAAAGGTCTTTGAGGAACAGCCGAAATAGCAACTGCTCTTGCTCCACTTAGCCCAATGCCCCGCTCTTTCAGCCCTCTTGAAGGCGGGCATCGAACCAATCTAGAACCGTAGGTGCCCAGTTTTTTGGGCTACCATGGCCGCCCGGATGCAGCATAAGATCAATTCGCCCCGCATCGCAGTTTTCCCAATGTTTCCACCACCTATCACCCTCCACGACGGATCGACTTGGTTGACGTGTGGTGCACCCGTTGGTGGCCCTTAAGATGCGCAGGCTTTCCCAAACGTCGCCTTGTGCGATTTTGTTTTCAAACAAAGGCCGTCCCTCCAAGGGGACAGTTCTGTCGTTCCAGCCATGAGTGTGAAACAAATCGACTGGCCCTTCGCATGTCTCGGGCAGATCATCCCAAAAAGCGCCGGCAGACGGCGCGTAGGCGCGTGCACTTTCATGGGCAAAACAAGCCACATCCCAAACCATTGATCCCCCCCGCGAGAAGCCCGACAGCAACATGCGGCCCCGGTCGACATTGTAGCGCGCGGAAACATCATCCATGACATCGTTTAGAAAAGCGATATCGTCCTTTTCGTGCCCGAAGTTTTTCGCGCGCACTGCCCAGTTCTTGGGGAATCGCGCGCCGGGATGCTCTCCGTTCGGGGCGACAAATACAAAGCCGCGCTCAAGCGATTGGCGTGCGATATTCGTGCGCAGGATGCCCGCTCCACGCCCGCCGCCGCCATGCAAGAACACAACCGCGCCCCTTGGTGCATCGGTGTCTGGCAACAGAACATGATACGTGCCTCTCTCAATCTGGCAGGGTGCGTCGGCGGCACCACAATCTTGGGCACCTGCCTCGGTGGCGTGTAGCATTGTCAATATGATCCCGATGATTTTGGCCTTCATAGTGGTGCTCTTTTCCATGTGCGCGCCGCGTCCCAAAGGCGTTATCCAGCATGCCTCTAAGTTTCCAAAAGGACGTTTCGGGATGACCGTGTCACGCATGGATAAGTGACGTAGCTTCGAGGTCAAATGAACTTCCCGTAACCCGACTCAGTCACCGATCGGGAGTTTTTTGCAATCAATACGCGTGAAGGCAGGATTTTAGGAAAGCACCGCAGCGGTAAATTTTGTCTACCTTGGATGCAGGATTTTCCCTGTTCGGCGGTATGCGTTGGGTTCATCGTGTGGCAGATGACTGACCAACATTATCGACTATTCCCGACAAAATCGGGGCAGTTTGAACAGTTCAAACGCCCGTCCGATCCAAGGCTGTTGGCCTCATTCACAGCGCTGAATAACCCACAGATCATGGGCCTGATATTCCAAACCTATCTTTAGAAGGGATTGCCAGATTTGATTTTCTAACGATAGTGGATCGCAGCGCCGCGAAAGCGGTGGCTAGATTTCATCAGACAAAGGAAAATGCACTTAGGTTGATCAACACATTTGAGATGATCAGCGCAGGTACCAAAGTTTGCAAAGTTTGAGGCGCCAATTTGCGCCTTTTTGGTTTTGGCCCAGCTGGGCACAATAATAGTCGGCCCAAAAACGCGGGTAAATTTTTCATCGGGAGGAAAAACATGAACTTGAGACCAGACCCCACATTTCACGCATCACCCAAACTTGCGATGGAGGCAGCAGTTGAAAACTATGCTTTCACAGTAATGCTAAGCCCAGATGGCTCGCAGTCGGACGGTATTGCCGTTATCGATCTCGATCCGTCCTCGGATACGTACGGCGAGATCGTCCATCAGGTGATCGTTCCCAATAAGGGGGACGAATTTCACCACTTTGGCTGGAATGCCTGTTCATCCTCATTGTCCCCATTGTCGGGACACGCATTTCTGGAGCGCCGCTATCTAATCGTTCCGGGTATCCGTTCTTCGCGGATTTACGTTATCGACGTAAAAGAGCCGCTCAAGGCGCACATTCATAAGACAATTGAACCCGAAGAGCTGTTTGCCAAGACCGGCTATTCGCGTCCGCATACGATCCACTGTGGTCCTGAAGGCATTTATGTCTCCTGCCTTGGCGGCGGCGGCAAAGATGGCACAGACGGCCCTCCTGGTATCTTTATCATGGATTGCGAAACCTTTGAGATCATCGGCCAATACGAGATGGACCGAGGCAAGCAGGACAAGCATTACGATTTCTGGTGGAACCTTCCGCAAGATTACATGGTCAGCTCCGAATGGGGGCTGCCGCCTCAGTTCGAAAATGGCATCGTGCCTGAGGATTTGCTGTCCAATAAATACGGCCACTCAATTCACTTCTGGGATTTGCGGGCGCGCAAGAACATCCAGACCATGGACTTTGGTGAGAACTACCAAATGGCGCTGGAAATTCGGCCCGCCCATGATCCCACCAAGTCTTACGGTTTTTGTGGTGTTGTGGTGGACACAACCAACCTCCAGGGTGCGATCTTTACGTGGTGGCGCGATGACGATGGGGTTTGGCAGTCCAAGAAAACGATCACCATTGATCCACGTCCCGAAGATCCCGCAAACCTGCCGCCTCTCTTGCAGGGATTTGGCGCGGTGCCACCGCTCGTGACGGACATCGACCTGAGCCTTGATGACAAATACCTTTATGTCGCGTGCTGGGGTCTGGGCGAGATGCATCAATACGATGTATCAGATCCGATGAACCCGGTTTTGGCCGGCAAGGTCGAACTTGGCGGTATTGCCAAAGGCCACAAGCACCCCAACGGCAAGGGTTTTGCTTACGGCCCGCAGATGGTTGAAATCAGCCGGGATGGCAAACGCGTCTATTGGACGAATTCGCTCTATTCCACGTGGGACGATCAGTTCTACCCAGATGATGAAGGTGGGCAGATGGTCATGGCCGATGTTGGCGAAAATGGCGGTCTGACGTTGAACAAAGACTTCTATGTCGACTTCCCGAAGGGCCTGCGTTCGCATCAAATCCGGCTAGAGGGGGGCGATTGCTCCACCGATAGCTTCTGCTACCCGTCAGTCTAAGGATTGTCTGACATTGCCTCTTTGACGGCCCTTTGGTGGGCCGTCATTTTCTCTGGTCTCTATCACGGCATCAATCCCGGTATGGGATGGCCGCTGGCTGTGTCCGCAGCCCTGATGGAACGCCGACCCGCGGCACTACCCAAATCCCTTGCCATGTTAGCCGCCGGTCATTTCTTGGCGATGATTGGTATCCTGCTGCCCTTTTCACTGATGTTCTTCCTTGTCGAATGGGAAGTTCAAATCCGCATTGCTGCCGGTCTGTTGGTGATCGCGATGGGGATCTATCTGCTGATCAATCGAAGGCACCCAAGGTTTCTGGCGCGGGTCCATCCTGCGCGCCTCGCATTGTGGTCTTTCCTTGCTGCGATGGCGCATGGGGCAGGGCTAATGCTGGTTCCGATTTACTTAGGTATTTGCGCTATTGAACCCGATCAGACCGGCCATTTGGCTGCGCAAACACTGATGGCAAACAACATAAGCATCGCCTTTACCGTAGCCGCTGTTCACACGCTGTCTATGACCATCGCAGGTGGAGTCATTGCAACGGTGATCTACCGCTGGCTTGGCCTCAAGTTTCTTTCGCGGACATGGTTTAACCTTGATATGGTCTGGGCGATCAGCCTGATTATCGTAGGCGTTTTTGGCATCTATTCCGCCTATTGGGGCCATTGATCGGGATCGGGCAGGGACCGTATGCACCCGCTTAGGTTTGATCGATTCGTTTGAACATCTGCTCAATGATCTTGTTTCTGGTGGAGCAGGCGGCCAAGCACCGACGCATTAATCTTCTTTATGGATTTGCTTATAAAGCGATCCACTCTATTAATGGCTTATGACCTTCGATCAAATCCGGACCTTTCTTTGGGTGGCGCGGCTGGGCGGCTTTCGCAAAGCGGCCGAACGGCTGCATCTGTCGCAACCTGCGGTGTCCACGCGCATCGCCAACCTTGAAAATGAGCTGCGCGTCCCGCTTTTTGAGCGCGGACCCGGAGAGTTGGTCCTGACCAAACACGGTACGCTTTTACTGTCTTATGCCGAGCAGATGTTGTTCGTTGAAGAAGAGATTAAGCAACGCGTTGCCAATCCGTCTGAGGCCGAGGGTCTTTTTCGCATCGGCGCATCAGAGACAATTGCGCAGGCTTGGTTGCCTGAATTTCTCAAGGCTTTCAGCGAGCGGTACCCGCGGGTGAATGTCGACCTGACCGTCGATATTTCCCTGAACCTACGCGCGGCCCTGCTGGAACGGCGGCTTGATTTGGCGCTGTTGATGGGACCGGTGTCCGAGTTCTCGGTCGAGAATGTCGCGCTGCCACCCTTTGATCTGCACTGGTATCGATCCGCAACCAACAGCCAGACTGATCTGAGCATTATTCCAGTGATTTCATATTCGTCCAAGACGCGGCCCTACCGTGAACTCATGTCAGAGCTGTCGCGCAGGATCGGGCCAAAGGTGCGGGTGTTTGCCTCCGCTTCCCTATCGGCAAGCCTCAAAATGATTGGGGCGGGGGTTGCGGTGGGGCCGTACCCGCGCGCTTTGGCAAATGACTTTTTGGCATCTGGTCAAATTGTTGAATTCGATCCCGGTTTTCGCCCACAGCCATTAGCCTTTACCGCGTCTTACCTGTCAGAACCGCGCAGCTTCTTGGTCGAGGCCAGCGCGGAAATCGCCCAGGATGTTGCCCAAACTTGGGATAAGATCCACCCAAAGTGAATTCAAAATATCTATCACTAATGATATAAAATGACAATTTGCGTGAAATCTGACTGCATGTGATGCTTTTGCTAGGCCATGGGGGGCTTTGCTATGAGCGATACAACTGTTTCTTACAGTGACTTGGTCACGTCGTCGGCTGTCGATGTGCGCATGGCTATTCGAGACAACGCATATGACGGGCACACTGCGGGGCTCGCGGCAGGCAAGTTGCAGTGTAACATCGCCATTATTCCCGAAGAATTTGCGTTGGATTTTCTGCGTTTTTGCCAACGTAACCCCAAGCCTTGCCCAATTGTTGGTGTCAGCGACAGTGGCGATCCAATGCTGCCTACGTTGGGGCATGACATCGATATTCGGACTGATGTGTCCAAGTATCGGGTGTTTCGCAACGGCACTCTGAGTGATGAAGTGACTGACATTTCTGACATCTGGTCGGACAGTCTGGTCACGGTCGCGTTGGGGTGTTCCTTCACCTTTGAGAACGCGCTGTTGCGCAATGGCATTCCGGTAAGACATATCGAAACCAGCCGTAATGTGCCGATGTACCGTTCAAACATTGATCTGGTGCCGGCGGGCAAATTCAGTGGTCAGATGGTCGTAACCATGCGCCCGATCCCCGAGGCACAGGTCGCACAGGCCAAGGAAATCTCTAGTCGGTTTCCGCATGCACATGGCGCGCCGATTGCTGTGGGTGACCCATCGGAAATTGGTATCGCTGATCTATCGATGCCTGATTGGGGCGACGCGGTTGAGATCAAGGCTGGTGAAGTTCCGGTCTATTGGGCGTGTGGTGTTACCCCGCAAAATGTCTTGCTGCAGGCCGGTTTGCCGATCTGCATAACCCACTCGCCGGGTCACATGCTGATCGCTGACGTCGCCGAAGACGCCGAAACAACAATCCTGACAACACTTTAAAATAAAACAACTAGGAGAGCTACAATGAACAGAACCCTATCCATCCTCCTCGCGGGTACCATGCTAAGCGCGCCTGCTTTTGCTGAAGACCTGTCCGTCGTAGGCAGCTGGTCCAGCCTGCCATTGCACAACCAATATGAGGCGCCTTTTTGGACAAAAACACTGCCCGACGCGTCTGGCGGCTCCATCAATGTTGAACTCACAACGCACAACCAGATGAGCCTTGGGCTTGGCGATATCTACCCGCTGCTGGGTCAGGGTGTTTATGATGTGGCGATGACTGTGGCGGATTATGCGGTGGCCGACGCACCAGAACTTGAAGGCCTTGATGTACCGCTTCTGGCGCTGTCTGCGGATGAAGCCCGCGCCATGGTCGATGCCGCGCGCCCAATGGTTGCCGATATTTACCGCGATCGCTTTAACTCCCACGTTCTGGCCATCGCGCCATATCCACCTCAGGTCGTGTTCTGTAATCACGAGATCACCAACCTTGCTGACCTCGAAGGCCTCAAAGTCCGCGCGTCAGGTCGTATGACCGCCAAGCTGCTGGAAGCTTTGGGTGCTGAGGGCGTTAACGTGTCCTTTGCCGAAGTTCCTGGTGCTCTGCAAAACGGTGTGGTCGATTGCGCCGTCACCGGTGCGGGTTCGGGCTATAGCGCCGGCTGGTGGGAAGTCTCTACCCATCTGTTGCCAATCCCGTTGGGCGGCTGGGACCCGGTTGTGACCGCAATCAACATGGACAAATGGAACAGTCTTGACGCCGATACGCAGGGTTTGATCACAGCCCAGGTTGCCAGCGGCTTTGAAGACCTTGCATGGGACAGCGCCCAAGACGCGTTGACCAATGACATCGCCTGCCTGACCGGAAACGGTGAATGCCCATCGGGTGATGCACGCTCCATGACGCTAGTTGAGGTGAGCGATGCAGACTTCACGCGGGCCCGCGATATTCTGACCAGCGAAGTGCTGCCAGAGTGGGCAGAGCGTGCGGGTGCCGAATGGGCCGCGCGTTGGAATGAAAGCGTTGGGACCGTTGTTGGCGTCCAAATCAACTAAGTAAGCACCGAATAGGGGACGTACCGATAATGGAACTCACGATGATAGACGGGCTGCGCAGGCTCAATAGGGGGGTCGCCCTTGTCGTAGGCTTTGGCCTGCTGCTGTGTGCTGCGTTTGTGCTGACAGATATCATCATGCGCCAAATCGGTACGTCCCTTGGTGGCACAGAAGAGATCGCGGGCTACACGATGGCGCTCGCGACTTCTTGGGGCATGTCCTTCACGCTGGTCGAATTGGGCCATGTGCGGATCGACCTGCTGCGCTGCCGTGCAGACAGCTTCAAACGCGCTTTGTTTGATGTGTTTTCGATGATCGTTATGTCGGGCGTTATCATCACCATCGCGATCAAGGCTTGGCCGGTGGTCGAGCGGTCATTGGTGAATGGATCGCGCGCAAACACACCGCTTGAGACACCGCTGGCATGGGTGCAGTTGCCATGGTTCGCGGGGTGGGTCTGGTTCGCCGTAATGTCATGTCTCGTGACACTTGCCGCCCTCAGCTTGCTGGTCAAACGCCGCCACGATGAAATCGAGAGCTTTGCTGGTGCCTTCGCCGAACAGGAGAGCCTGCAATGATCGTTTATGTCTCTGTTGGCCTGCTCGGCTTGCTGGCCTTGTCCATCCCGGTTGGTATCGTTCTGTTTCTGCTCGGTTTCGGGATCGATACATTCTTTTCGAGTTTCCCGCTGACCCGCGGACTGGGCAACATGGTCTGGTCCTCTTCCAATTCCTCAACGTTGATCGCCGTTCCGTTCTTTGTCCTATTGGGCGAAATATTGGTACGCAGCGGTGTTGCGACCCGCACTTATGCCGCCCTTGATCGCTGGGTATCTTGGCTGCCCGGTGGGTTGGTCCACGCGAATGTTGCAACGGCGACCATGTTCTCTGCCACGTCTGGATCGTCCGTCGCCACCGCCGCGACAGTGGCCACAGTGGCAATGCCGCAAGCTGAAAAACTCGGCTATGACCCCAAGCTATTTTCCGGAGCCATTGCCGCTGGCGGTACGCTTGGCATCATGATCCCGCCGTCGATTAACCTGATCGTTTACGGCTTTCTTACGCAATCCTCGATCCCACAGCTGTTTTTGGCGGGGCTCATTCCGGGATTGGCCTTGGCGCTCTCCTTCATGCTGGTCACGGTTATCATCTGCCTCATCCGTCCCGATTTGGGAGGCGTACGCAGGACTTTCCCGTTCTCGCAAATGATGCGGGCGCTGCTTGATCTTATCCCGATCTTGATCCTGTTTGGCTTGATCGTCGGCTCAATCTATCTGGGCTGGGCCACTCCAACCGAGGCCGCCGCCGTGGGCGTGGCCGGTGCATTCGTTATCGCACTTGCCTTTGGGGGCGTGTCTTGGTCGATGCTGACCCTAAGCCTGACAGGCACGGTCAAGATCACCTCGATGATCATGCTGATTGTGATTGGCGCGTCGTTCCTCAACTTCACGCTAGCCTCTGCAGGTCTCGGACGCGAGCTGACAGCCTTTATGACCGATCTGGGTCTTACGCCGCTCAAGACCATTCTGGTTGTAGTCGTCCTCTATATTGTTCTTGGGTTCTTCATTGAAACATTGTCCCTGATGGTCGTGACGATCCCTATCATCGTGCCGCTGGTTGTGGCGCAGGGCTATGATGTGATCTGGTTCGGTATCTTGATGATTGTTCTGATCGAAATGGCGCTCATTACGCCGCCCGTTGGATTGAACCTTTACGTCGTGCAAGCGGCGCGGAAATCGGGAAGCCTGAACGAAGTTATGCTGGGCGCGCTACCCTATTGCCTGACGATGCTGGCCTTTGCTTTCCTGTTGATCGCTTTCCCAAGCATTGCGCTGTTTTTGCCGAATGCGTTGCAATAGCGGAAAACCCTGAACCCTAAATCTCAACCCGTGCGACCTGTTACACAAACAGGTTGCACAGGCTTGCCCAACATCAAATCGAGCTCCTTTGCGGACGGCCTCGGCTTGACAAGTGGTACCCCTCGCGCGCATCTGGTTTTAGATTGAGAGGGATTGTTATGACGCTATTTCCGCTATTGTCGAAGCAGGGGCCGCGCTGATGGTACGTGTACTTATCCCCTCTGGTGCGCTTGGTCTGAACTACGACAAAGTCGCGCTGCAACGTGGGATCGACGCCAAGCCGGACATCATTGCAATCGACGGTGGGTCGACGGATTCCGGCCCCTCGTACCTTGGACGCGGCGTGTCAAAATACGCGCGGAGCTCCACAAAACTGGAATGGGCCGGGCTGATGGCGGCGCGGGCGCAGGCTGATTGTCCTTTGGTCATTGGCACGTCAGGCACTTGTGGCAGTGATAGCGCGGTTGATTGGATGCTTGATATCACCCGCGAGATTGCCCATGAGCAGGGCATTCCGATCAAGATCGCGGTGCTGCGCAGCCAACAAGACAACGCCACCATGGTCGAAGCTTATGGCGCGGGCCAAATAACCCCCTTGGCAGGTGCACCTGAAATCACCGGCGAGACGCTAAGCAGCTGCAGTAATATCGTAGCTCTTGCCGGGGCTGAGCAGATTGCCGAAGCGCTTGCGACCGACGCCGATGTTATTATCGCAGGGCGCACAACCGATACGGCAATCATTGCGGCCTTGCCGTTGATAGAGGGGCTGCACGCAGGTGCCGCTTGGCACGGGGCCAAGATTGGCGAATGTGGCGCACTCTGTGCGACCAACCCGCAATCGGGTGTGGTGATGATGGAGTTTGACGCAGAAGGCTTTACCGTGACGCCGTTGGCCGATGGCGCGCATGCCACTCCGCATACTGTTTCCGCCCACATGTTGTACGAGAACTCGGACCCATTCATTCTGTATGAACCGGGTGGGCATCTGGATGTTACGGCTGCGCAATATGAAGCTTTGGATGATACCAGCGTCCGTGTGACGGGATCAAAATGGGTTCCATCCGACCGCTATACCGTCAAGCTAGAAGGCGCGCGGCCCGCCGGTTTTCAAACCGTGCTGATGGCGCTGTTGCGGGATGCGCGCTATGTTGAGAATGCGGGCACATGGGCCGCAGATATTGCTGAGAAATGTTCTGCTAAAGCATGCGACCGGCTGGGATTGGCACCTGAGGATTTCCGGATTGAGCTGCGCCTGATCGGCCATTCTGCAAGCTTTGGTGCGCTAGAGCCGCGCCCCGGTACGCCAACAGAGATTGGCGTGATCGGCATTGTTACTGCCGCCACCGACGCGCTGAGCCAAGAAATTGGCAAGCTTTTAAACCCCTATCTGCTGCACCATCCGCTGACATCCCAAGAAGAGCAGCCAACATTTGCATTCCTCTTTTCGCCGGCCGAAATGCCGCGCGGGCAGGTTTACGAATTCGCGCTTAACCACGTGCTGACGTTGGAGGACCCGATGCAGGCATTCTCGTTGGAGGTGATTGAGACATGAAGCCGCTGGGCAGCTTAGTGCAAAAACTACGCAGCAAGAACGCAGGGCCGTTCTGGTTGACCATTGATATCTTCTGCGGATCGCCGGAGGCGTATGAAACCGTTGTTGAGCTGCTCGATACCGCGGCCGTGGCAACCGCGCTGGGTGCCAAGTCTCAGGACCTCAAGCGGTTCGATATCCCATCGCTTAATGTCATCAAGATCAGCCTGCCGCGGCCCACCATTCAAGGGGCCGCTGATGATCGTGATATGCACGGCGCATCTTGGGCAGCACTCTTGGCAGAGCTACCCGTTTAAAAGCGCGTTTGCGCATCTTGACATATCAGGCTCCGCTGGTGCCTTTTATGAAAAACACCCACTGGAGGATCCCCCATGATGAAGACACGTGCTGCCGTCGCTGTTGCCGCAGGCAAACCACTAGAGATCATGGAGGTTAACCTCGAAGGACCCCGCAAAGGCGAAGTTCTCGTTGAGATCAAAGCAACCGGTCTTTGTCACACGGATGAGTTTACCCGTTCGGGCGATGACCCCGAAGGTATTTTCCCTGCGATCCTCGGCCATGAAGGCGCAGGCGTGGTGATTGAGATTGGTGAGGGTGTGACGTCACTTGAAGTCGGCGATCACGTGATCCCACTTTATACTCCGGAATGTCGCGAATGTGAGTACTGTTTGAATCCCAAAACGAACCTGTGCCAAAAGGTGCGCGCAACCCAAGGCCAGGGGCTTTTGCCTGATGGATCAACCCGGTTCTCGATGCTCGATGGCACGCCCATCCACCATTATATGGGCTGCTCGACATTCGCCAATCATACGGTTGTGCCCGAGATTGCGCTGGCGAAGGTCCGCAAGGACGCGCCCTTTGACAAGATTTGCTACATCGGGTGCGGTGTAACAACGGGCATAGGTGCTGTGATCAACACCGCCAAAGTGGAGATCGGTAGCCGTGCGATTGTGTTCGGTCTGGGCGGCATTGGGCTGAATGTCATTCAGGGCCTGCGTCTGGCAGGGGCCGATCAGATCGTTGGCGTTGACCTGAACGATGACAAAGAAACCATGGCGCGCCGTTTTGGCCTGACCGATTTTGTGAACCCTTCGAAAGTCGAAGGTGACATGGTCGAGCATCTGGTCGAATTGACCAAGGGCGGCGCTGATTACACCTTTGACGCAACGGGCAATGTGAACGTCATGCGCACAGCACTGGAAGCCGCGCATAAGGGTTGGGGCGAGAGCATTATCATCGGAGTTGCTCCTGCGGGTGCCGAAATTTCGACCCGTCCGTTTCAGCTTGTGACCGGCCGGATTTGGCGCGGCACCGCTTTTGGCGGGGCCAAAGGGCGCACAGATGTGCCGAAAATCGTCGATTGGTACATGGACGGCAAGATTGAAATCGACCCGATGATCACCCACAAACTCAAACTTGAAGACATCAATCATGGGTTTGAACTGATGCATCAGGGTAAATCTATTCGGGCTGTTGTTGAGTTCTAAAGCTGTTCAGAGGGCTCGCACCCATCGCCCTTAGTCGGTGGGTTGGGCGAAGTTATGATCGACCGGAATGATCATTTGACGCCGCGTCTGCTGACGCGGCGTCATTTTGTTTGGGATGGCTCAAGACGGGGTCTTGCCCTAAATCAAACGGATCAGTCTAGTTTTGTTGGGGCAACGGCATGAAACTCACGGTTAATGGGCGAGAGCATGAAGTAGACGTCGAAGAAGACATGCCGCTGTTGTGGGTGTTGCGCGACGAGCTGGGGATAACGGGTCCAAAATACGGGTGCGGAATTGCGCAATGTGGTGCCTGCACGGTGCATGTGGATGGTGTTGCCGTCCGATCGTGTCAGCTGCTTGCAGGTGATCTGGTTGGTGATGTGACCACCATCGAAGGTTTGGGCAACCCGGATGCGTTGCATGCTGTTCAGGCCGCGTGGGTGGAAGAACAAGTGGCGCAATGTGGCTACTGCCAGTCTGGCCAGATCATGCAGGCCGCATCGTTTCTGGACCTCAACCCTGAACCAACCGATGCTCAGATCGATGCCGCGATGAGCGCGAACCTGTGCCGCTGTGGAACGTACCCGCGCATTCGCTCAGCGGTCAAATTGGCTGCGGCCAAGCTGGCGGGAGTCTGAGCATGGGCCGTATCAAAACCATTGCACGCCGTAGTTTTCTGGTGGGTTCTGCCGCAGTGCTGGGGGGGGTCGCATTCGGCACATACCTCGTGCGCAAACCTATCGATAACCCGCTGCTGGACAACCTGGCTGAGGGGGACGCGGCGCTGACGCCTTATGTGCTCATCAACGCAGACGGCATCACCCTAATCACGCCGCGCGCGGACGTGGGGCAGGGATCGTATTCTGTGCAGGCCCATCTGATCGCCGAAGAATTAGACGTTGATTTGACCCAAGTTCGCATCGAACACGGGACCCCAAGTGCCGCGTATTTCAACGGTGTTGTCGCCGCTGAGGCGATGCCGATTGCCGCGACGTCCGATACATTTCTGGCGCAACAAGGTCGCGGCGCTGCGTATGCTTTGAGTAAAGTGCTAGGACTGCAGATCACCGGCGGGTCCTCGACAGTACCTGACGCCTATGAAAAATTGCGCCTCGCGGGAGCGGTCGCGCGCGAGACATTGGTGGCAGCGGCGATGCAGCAAACCGGGCTGGACCGTGCAGCGCTCAAGACTGAAGACGGCGCTGTGATGACGCCCGACGGTACGCGGATCGACTACACGGCGCTAGCACAGATCGCAGCAACGCTTGATCCTGTTGAGGACGTAACCCTGCGCGATCCGGCAAGCTGGAAATACATTGGCAAACCGCAAATGCGTACCGATGTTATTGCGAAATCCACAGGCACACAGACCTACGGCGTTGATCTGCGCTTTGACGGCATGGTCTATGCGACAACGCGCACAAATCCGGCGCGGGGCGGCGGTATCAAAGGGTTTGACGGAGCGCTGGCCCAGAGCATGCGCGGTGTCTTGCATGTATTGCCGATCACCGATGGTGTTGCCGTGGTTGCCGACAACACATGGCGTGCGTTTCAAGCCGCGGATGCCCTCGATTGCGATTGGGGTCCTGCACTTTATATCGGCGATACCCAAGCGCAGTTTGATGCGGTCGCGGCGTCCTATACCAAAGATCTTCAAGACAGCCGTTTTCGTGACGATGGCGATGTTGATGAGGCGTTGCGCGCCTCCCAAGATATGACCCAAGCTGAATACCGCGTTCCCTACCTTGCCCATGCGCCGCTAGAGCCGATGAGCGTTGTGGTTACCGTCACGGACGCGCGCATCGACATCTGGACTGGCACCCAAATCCCCGGTTTTTTGATCGACAACGTTGCACGTCTGACAGGGCGCGATGCGGCACAAATCCATCTTCATGTGATCATGTCAGGTGGCAGCTTTGGCCGACGCCTCGAAGATGATTATGTTTTGCAGGCCGTTGAAATTGCCGCGCAAATACCTGACACGCCGGTCAAAATGATCTGGAGTCGCGAAGAAGATTTCAGCCATGATTTCCCCCGTACCCTAGGGATCGCAAAGGCCCGTGGGTCGCTCAAGAACGGCCAAATCGAAAGCTTTGATTTATCCATAGCGTGCCCATCGACGTCGGAATCGTCTTTGGTGCGAATGGGCCAACCTGCAATAGGACCCGACATCGTGATTGTTGCCGGCGCTTGGGACCAACCCTATGCGATCCCAAATTACCGTGTCACAGGGTACCGCGCGCCGCAAATGGTGCCGATCAGTTCTTGGCGGTCTGTGGGCGCGTCGGGAAACGGGTTTTTCCATGAGAGTTTCTTGGACGAGATGTGCCATGCTGCCGGGGCCGATCCGATGGAAGAACGCCTACGCCTGTGCAGGCACGAACCGACGCAAAAGGTGCTTGAGGCGGTCGCCGAGATGTCCGATTGGGGCAGTGATCTGGGCCCGGGCCGAGGCCGAGGCGTGGCGATGACGCTGTCCTTTGGCGTGCCTGTGGCCGAGGTCGTTGAGGTTACAAACACGTCTGAAGGCATTCGCATCGATAAGGTTTTTGTCGCCGCTGAAGTGGGGCGCATCATCGATCCGATCAACTTTGAAGCACAAGTGACCGGCGGCGTGATCTGGGCGTTGGGCCATGCCATGAATTGTGAACTGACCTACAAAGACGGTGCGCCCGAGCAGGCGAATTACCACGACTACGAAGGGATGCGCCTTTATCAAACCCCGCAGATCATGGTGCGCGGGTTGGAAAACAACAAGGAAATTCGCGGCATTGGCGAGCCAGCTGTGCCGCCTGCGGCCCCGGCGCTTGCGAACGCAATATTTGCAGCCACCGGCCAACGCATCCGCGAGATGCCGTTGAACAAACATGTGAGGTTTGTCTGATGCGTGCGCTGGTGATTGTACTTGTTCTGGCGGCTGGTCCCGGCCTTGCCCAAGATACCTCGCGCCAGATCGGATTAGACGCTTGGGACCGGATCTTTTCGGTCACGTCCCATCCCCGGTGCACCAATTGCCATGTTGGCGAGGGCGGTCAACCGATGTGGAATGCGCTAGGCTATGGTGAGAACCGGACGCACGGTATGAATGTCCGCGCAGATCAAAGCCGGATTGGCGCGGAAAGCATCCCCTGCCGCACGTGCCATATCTCTGCTGAGAACCGTAATGCTACACCCCACGCCGCCCCGCAGATTGATGATGCGTGGCGGTTGCCGCCGATTGAGCTGGCGTGGCTGGGCAAATCTAGTGCCGAAGTTTGCGCGCAATTGCGTAATCCGGAAACCAACGACGACAATACGATCGCTGAGTTGGCAGAGCACCTGCGGAACAGTGCCTTTGTGAGCTGGGGCTTCAATCCCGGAGCAGGGCGCGAGGCCCCGCAAACATCATTGGCGATGATGGTCGATGATGTCTTGGCTTGGGGGGCCGCAGGTACGCCCTGCGCGCAAGATCAATAGCTTTGGTTCAGCTCATCAGCCACGGGGATTTCACGCTCACGGCGCGCGATATAGGCCAGCAGCTCTTCGTTAACGGCCTGATCCAAAGTAGGTTCTTGATACTCGCTTAGGAGCTTGCGTGCGTGGTTTAAGGCCCGCTCGGTAATCTCAATACCGCCCTCGGCTTGCCATTGCTCAATTGAATTATTGTCCAAAAGCTCAGGCATAAAAAACGCTGTCTGAAAATTCTCCTGTGTGTGGGGGTGGCCGAGGTAATGCCCACCGGGTCCAATATCTGGGATGGCTGAGAGCGCCTCGTCGAAGTCCCCAAAATTCACCCCTTCGGCCATGCGGTACCCCATCGCACATTGCTCTGCATCCACGATAAACTTGGCGACGGAACAATGCATTCCAGCCTCGTTCCAGCCTGCCGAATGCCAGATGTAATTAGCCCCCGAATGCAAAACGGCCGATAAGGTCGTGGCACTTTCGTAACCGGCCTGCGCATCAAAGGTTTTGGCCCCGCCCAATGTATTTGAGGTGCGCCATGGTACGTCATAAAACCGCGCCATCTGACCGATCATGAAATTCATCAGCGAAATCTCTGGCGTGCCAGCCATGGGCGCGCCAGATTTCATCGACACAGTGCTGAGGTAGTGGCCGTAGATCGCAGGGCACCCCCGCCGGACCACTTGCGTATAGGCCAACGCACTAAGCGCCTCTGCATTCAGTTGTGCCACGGACGCAGCGACCGAGGCGGGCGTATTAGCCCCTCCCAGCACAAATGGAGAGCACAACACTGGTTGATTAGCCCGGCAGAATGCGCGCATTGCGCCCAGCATTGTTTCATCCCAGACGAGCGGCGAGTTGCCGTTGCAATTGCCCGTCACCACGGGGTGGGTTTCGCAGAATTCCTTGCCAAACAGGATTTGGGACATCTCGATCACGTCTTCGGCGTTCTTGGGGCTGGTGGTCATGCCCATGAACGTCTTGTCGGAATGTTTCATCGACGAATAAGTAATCCGCAAATGGCGCTGAGAGATCGGGTGGTCGTAGGGCTCAACGATGTGATGGGCCGACGAATGCAACGCGGGCGACATGTGCGCCAACTTGTGGAACATCGCGAGGTCATCCATCATCGGATTGCGCCGTACATCATCGAGATCGCGCAAATAGGGTGCCCCGGTCATAGGAACAAAAATTGAATCCCGCCCTCCAAGCGCGACGTTTTTATTGGGATCGCGCGCGTGGTAGGTGAAATGCGCAGGGATGGTCGAAATCAGATCGCGCACCAAACCTCTGTCTAGATATACCCGGTCGCCAACCACTTTGGCACCGGCGCGTGCCCAATCGGCCAACGCGATATCATCGCGAAAGATGACGCCGACATTCTCCAAAATATCCATTGAAGCGGCATCTATTCGCTCGACTTGGTTGCCCGTCAGGATTTCGGTCGTCGGCAGATTGCGCGCAAGTCCCGGCAGCATCTCAAAATTTGGAGCAGAACGAAGTGCGCGGCGGGCGGCGCGGCCACCAGAACGGCTGCGGATTGGGGCATCGATAGTCATTGGCTTCTCCGTTCGTGGTTGATCACAGCTTGGCATGATTTCTGTTCACCAGCTTGTCCGCTGGCGAAGCATTGAGTGGAAAAATTGGCGTGATTGGTCTTGACCCGGAGGGGTGATTTAGCGCCAAGTTTGCCACATGGATATTTTGCACAACACACGCCCCGCCAAGATAAACGACATCGGCGATATGCCATGGCCTAGCACTGATGCGCCTGCCGCATGTGCGTTGGTCGCGCGTTGCCCGGTCGCTGGAGAAACGCCGCTCGAGGACGCCGTCGCTCTCGCCACCCAAGCCGGCATCACCAACCTTTGGGTTAAAGATGAACGTGGCCGCATGGGGTTGGGCAGTTTCAAGGCATTGGGGGCCGCCTATGTCATCGCCTGTGACGCGCAAGAAGGCGACGTATCAAAACGCACCTATGTAACGGCGAGTGCGGGCAATCATGGCATGTCGGTGGCCGCAGGGGCGGCCGCATTTGGCGCATCCTCGGTCGTCTATATTGCCGAAAGCGTGCCCGAGAGTTTTGCAGAGCGGCTGCGCGAGCAAGGCGCTGAGGTCGTGCGCGAGGGCAAGATTTATGAAGACAGCATGGCCGCTGCCGGTGCCGCGGCTGAGGCGCAAGGTTGGGATTTGTTATCTGACAGTTCATGGCCTGGTTATTACGCGCGCCCGCACCGTTTGATGGAAGGTTATCTGGTGCTTATGGCCGAAGCGATTGACCAGATGTCCGAAGCCCCAAGCCATATCTTCTTGCAGGCTGGTGTTGGTGGATTGGCCGCCGCATGCGCGGTTTTAGCGCGTCAGGTATGGGGCGACGGGCCGGTGATTGTGGTCGTAGAGCCGGATGCAGCACCCGCATTACACGGCTCGATACAGGCAGGGCGTCCGGTCGAATCCCAAGGTCCCGTGTCTGACATGGGCCGACTTGATTGCAAGATGCCCTCACTTATTGCGCTCCAAGGATTGGCGCGGGATGCTGATGCTTTTGCGTTGATAACCGAAGAAGAGGCGCACGCCGGCGCCGGCACGGTCATGGTTGCGGGCCTTCCCTCCAGCTCCTCTGGTGCTGCTGGCATCGCGGCTTTGCTGGCTTTATCGGACGAACAGCGCACAGCGCTTGGGATCACGGCGCAGTCGAAAGTGCTTTGTATCCTCAGTGAAGGCCCCGCCTAATGAACCGGGGCTTTCCAGAGGCGGAATTTGAGGCGCGCACCAAGCGGGCTCAGGCGCTAATGGCAAAACACAATCTCGGAGCGCTTTTGCTCACGACCGAAGCCGATGTGCGCTATTTCACCGGTTTTCTGACCCGCTTCTGGGAAAGCCCGACGCGGGTTTGGTTTGTGGTCTTGCCCGCATCTGGCAAACCCATTGCTGTCATCCCAAGCATCGGTGCCGCCTTGATGGCGCAAACTTGGGTCGATGACATCCGAACCTGGCGCGCCCCGTCATACACCGACGACGGCGTTGGCCTGTTGGGGGATACGCTGAACGAAGTTGTTGGGGCGGGGCGGATTGGCGTGCCTTCAGGCTTGGAAAGCCACCTTCGTATGCCGCTTGCAGATTGGGCGCGTTTGACGGGCGGCTTGTTAGGGAAAATCACCGACGACGCTCAGATCGTCAGCACCTTGCGCGCGGTTAAGTCAGACGCCGAGATTGGCAAGATCGCGGAGGCCTGCAATATCGCCGCGCGCAGCTTTGCTCGCGTGCCTGAAATCGCCCAGAGCGGTGTGGCGATCTCTCAAGTTTTCCGTGACTTCCAGCGTCTCGCACTCGACGAAGGAGCCGATTGGGTGCCCTATCTGGCAGGCGGCGCAGGGCCGGGTGGCTATGCGGATGTGATTTCGCCAGCACATGATGCGCCGCTTTGTGCGGGTGAGGTGCTGATGCTTGATACCGGCCTTGTCCGTGATGGCTACTTTTGTGATTTTGACCGGAACTTTAGTATTGGCCCCGCCACGCCAGATGCAGCAGACGCTCATGCCCGGTTGATCGACGCTGTGGACGCCGCAGCCGATATCGCCCGGCCCGGTGCCACCGCCGCGGATCTCTTTCACGCGATGGACGGCATTGTGACCGGCGGGGCAGGCGGGTCTGACACAGGGCGGCTTGGCCATGGGCTGGGGATGCAATTAACTGAAGGATTGTCACTCATCCCGCAAGACACCACGCCATTGGTGCCTGGTATGGTTATCACGTTGGAGCCGGGCATTGAGACCTCGGAAGGGCGCATGCTGGTACACGAAGAAAATATCGTAATTACCGACAGCGTGCCGCGTTTCTTATCCCCGCGCGCAGGGCCCGACATGGTGCAAATATGACCCCCTATTCTTATGATTTAGCACCAGAAACCGCGCGCCCGCTTGGCTTGATCGTTTTGCAATCTGATGAGACGATCGAAGGCGATTTTCGCATTATGCTGCATGAGGATACGCCGCTGCAAATATCCCGGATTGCGAGCGCGCTGGAAGTCAGCTCTGACAGCTTGCAACAGATGGAAGGGGGGCTAACGGCAGCAGCCTCGCTTTTTCCGCGACCTTCGCAATTTGCGAGCATTGGCTATGGCTGCACCTCGGCCTCAGCGCAGATAGGCAGCGCTAAAATCGCTGGATACATCCGCAACGGCACCAATGCTGAACATGTCACTGACCCGCTGAGCGCGTTAGTCGCGGCCTGTAGCAGCCTGGGCCTTAAGCGCATTGCGCTACTGTCGCCTTATGTCGCGCAAGTTTCTGATCGATTGCGCGATGCATTGAAGGACGCAGACATCGCGACCCCGTCCTTGGGCAGTTTCAACGAGGCGCGTGAAGAAAATGTTGTCCGTATCGCCGGGCCGTCGATCTATGCGGCCGCTTGCGATTTGGCCGCGCAGGGGGCGGTCGATGGCATCTTCCTTTCGTGTACAAATCTACGGACCCTCGCCATCATCCCTGACATCGAAGCCGCAACTGGCCTGCCGTGCCTGTCCAGCAATCAAGTGCTGGCCTGGCATATGACAACGACGGCCGAAACAACGGCGTCAATTCCCGGTCAATTGGGTAGGAAAATTGCTACATCATCGTTTTAATCTGCTGCTGCCTTTCGAGTTTGCGCTGAAGTACTGGTACGACCAGATTGAGGGCAGGTGGTCTAAGATTGGTGGGGGTCAAAGACTTTGTTTTCCAGAAAAGTAGGTGCGTAGATCAAAGGAGTTCTGATTGGCCTGTATCCAGCCATCTTCTCTCAAGCGGCTCGGCAGACAGCGATGGAACTGGCGTTGGGGGTGGGCCAGGTAAAGCGGCACAGGTTTGTTCTCCCCATCTCGAAATTGCCAAGAAGATCTATCCGGCGCGCCCGAAACTTCGCACGGAACGATACAATCACTGCGTCCGAGCTAAGATGGAAATCCTGTTGAGAGACTCGTTAAGGTTGCCTTTGGACGAGGTCGCAATTCCACAAACCGCGAACCAGGCCTTTCGGTATTTCCGATCTATCTACAATCACGCGCGGCGAACGCATGATCTGATCGAGTGCCCGACGATGACGACCGAGTGGTAGGAAAAAAGACCGGATGGCCGGGCTCATTGAGGATTTAAAGGGCTGACGTCAGGCTGTGCTGGCGCTGCACAACCCAATTCACAAAGGTTTCTATGAGCCGCTCTCTTTTCAGTGGGCTTCGGAAAAGTGAAGCGCTGACGCTCGGATGGGAGAACGTATTAGAAGACCGGATCCACCTGTCGATGACAAAGAACTGTCACAGTTTGTTCTACCTATCCTCTAGCTGCTCCACAATTTCCTGGATCCACTTATACCACTCAGCCGGACATGGGTTTTGCCGTCGCCCAAATCAGCCACGGTGCACATTGCTGGAGCCGAGAAGACGCATTGGAGCGCTCATACGCGCAGGCGGATTTTTGCGACGGTTGATATAGAGGCAGGTGTAATCGAAGAAATCGTGGATCAATTTTTAAAACCACACGCCGTTGTCGGCTACTGGTCAGCGGTACGAAATGCCGTCGCTTGAAGCACACAGGCCGGCGATGGAGACGGCTTGCTCAGAGTTGTAGGTGCGTCAGAAGAGCTAGTTGTTCCCTTCCTGATGATCACCAGCTCCACGATATGCGGCCTATTTCAGGACACGATCAGTTCGGGCGAGTTTTGGTGCTAGAGATCGAAATACTGATCAAGCTTCATATTCGATATCCCCAACAAGGAGTGAGCCTTTCCTCTGAAGCGGGTCGCTCCGATATTTAGGGAACCCGTTTTTCACTGTAATCTTAGATGGTTATATCGGGTAAACGAGCGAGGAAATCGAAACCGTGCTCACGGAATTGAAACCCTACGAACTCCATTTACTTCGATGATCGTAAACAGCGACAACATGCGGCCTATCCACCAACGACACCAGCCACATTTACATAAAGCGCGTAGATTGACGTACTCGCAGCCATGAAAATCCGGCTGTTCGCGCGCCCTCCGAAGCATAAGTTAGCGCACCGCTCTGGCAGGGCGATCCGGCCGATTGGACCCCCATCAGGCGCAAATATCATAACCCCATCCAAATCATCTGACCCCATGCCCCATCCGCACCAAAGATTGCCAGCTACGTCCACTCGAAACCCATCGGGCGTGCCGCGGCCTGCATCAATCAGAACCCGTTTGTTCTGGATCGTTTGCCCGTTTGTGTTGACATCATATTCAAGAATTTTCCGATTTGGCTCCCCTCGGGACTCGACAATATAGAGCTTTTGTTCATCCGGCGAAAAAGCCAATCCGTTCGGTCCCAAAACATCATCCGCGACAACCGTGGCAGTTTTGGTTTCAGGATCGAACCTATAGACGTTTTGCCCCAGTTGCGGTTCCGCCTTGTGGCCTTCGTAATTGCCCAGAATGCCAAACGGCGGGTCAGTAAACCAAATCGATCCGTCTGATTTTACAATGACGTCATTGGGTGATGATAGAAGCTTGCCCTCATAACTGTCGATCAGAACAGTGACCGCCCCGTTGTATTCCGTACGTGTTACCCGCCGGCCGCCGTGTTCACAGGTGATCAAACGACCTACCCTGTCGCGGGTCTGCCCGTTCGCGAAATTTGATGGCTCTCGATATGCCGAAACCGCTCCTGTGCCCTCATCCCAACGCATAATTCGATTGTTGGGGATATCACTCCAAAGCAGACAGCGCGCATCTCCGAACCACACAGGACCCTCGTTCCATCGACAGCCCGTGGCCAACCTTTCCACCGCAGCCAGAGGGAGTTTGTATCTATCAAATCTCGGATCCAGAGTGATCACGGAAGGATCAGGATAACGAGTAGCCGGCCGCCATGCGCCCTGGTTTGCGTTGTCGCTAGGCATGGTAAGCTCCCTATCCTCAATCGATCTATGCGATCATGGACATCCTATGTGATCAGATCAGAGTTGAACAAGCCCGCTCCGGTTCCAGCGCTTCCGGTCATAGACGGGAGCTTTGTTGAGGGGGCTAGGTCCTGAACCTATCAAGGTACAATCTGACGGTAGGCAGCGCGCCGGATCTTGGTACGCTTCGAAGAGAACGACAGCATAGAACCTGTGTTTACGATACATCTTTGCCGCAGACTACATACATTGCACGATCTACAGGTGGCAAAAACGTTTCATTGTTAAGGGCGCAAACAACGATCAAGGTGCAATTGATAACTGATGAAACAATCTGCAGAATGCAGCGGTGGGTCGTTTCAAGGGAGGTACTAATGCTCTGGCTAATTAGCCACGTTGTTATCGCTACAGCATGTATCATTCGAATTCTTCTGCGCCCACACCGGCAACCGGAATCGCGGTTGTCGTGGTTGGTGGTTGTTCTTGCGCTTCCTTACGTGGGTGTGACTGCCTATTTGCTTCTCGGCGAGACCAATATTGGGCGAAAACGTGTTGCGCGGTTGGGCAAGATACTTAATAATTTGCCACGCCCGGAAGACACCGCTGGCTGGAGCGTCCCTCTTGATGCCTCCGAAGCCCTCGGAAAATGGGCACCGCTTTTCAAAATGGGAGAGTCAATTAGTGGCTATCAGCCTGTTGGTGGCAACGTGGCGCGCCTGATGGAAAATTCTGATGCGGCCATTGATGAAATGGCAGCCGACATCGATGCGGCCAGCGACCACGTTCATTTGATGTTCTATATTTGGCTGACAGACAGCAATGGCATGAAGATAGTTGAGGCGCTGAAACGGGCCGCGTCGCGGGGTGTCACCTGTCGCGCAATGGCAGATGACCTTGGCTCAAGGGATATGGTGCACAGCCCGCAGTGGCGGGAAATGAAGGCAGCAGGGGTGCACGTGGCAAGTGCTCTTAGGATTGGAAACCCATTGCTTAGGGCGTTCGATGGCCGGATCGACTTGCGTGACCACCGCAAGATCTTGGTGATCGACAATCGGATCACTTATTGTGGCAGTCAAAACTGTGCAGATCCCGCGTTTCTGCCCAAAAAGAAATTCGCGCCTTGGGTGGATGCTGTCATGCGTTTTGAGGGCCCAGTGGTGCGCCAAAACCAGCACCTCTTTGCCAGCGACTGGATGGCGAATACAGATGAAGATATCAGGTATATTCTCCGCCAGCCCATGGATGAACCAGGGCCGGGGTTTACTGCGCAAGTGATTGGCACAGGTCCAACCGTCCGAAGTTCAGCCATGCCGGAAATGTTTGAGACGCTTATGTATGCAGCGCGCGATCAACTGTTTATTACTACGCCTTATTACGTTCCCAACAGCCCGATGGAAGCAGCACTCTGTGCTGCTGCAAACCGCGGGGTCAACACGACGATCATTTTCCCTGAGCGCAACGATGACTTTGCAGTCGGAGCGACCAGTAAAAGTTACTACGAGGAATTGCTGACTTCTGGTGTGAAAATATTTGAATACCAGCGCGGTATTTTGCACACAAAATCCATAACGCTGGATGGCGAAATCACTCTCATTGGCTCTGCTAATATGGATCGTCGAAGCTTTGATCTAAACTATGAGAACAACATTCTACTGTATGACCCTGCAATGACTGAAGATATGCGCGCTCGTCAGTCTCAGTATTTGGAAGACAGTCGGCGTGTCACCCTCGAAGAGGTTCAGGGCTGGAGTTGGCGAAAACGTATCTTGAACAACGCTCTCGCCATTTTAGGTCCCGTGCTGTGAGCGCCGAAAACAAGTTTTCGAATAGCTCACCTTCGCTATGACTGCGTCATTAGGACTGCTCAGTCCAAACGAGGGCCTACCTTGGCACAACGGGCACGAGGCGAACTTTTCTCTCGCAACTGCGGCTGTATCCGCCCGTATAGCCATCCCTCGGGCTAATTAATTTTCGAGCGGGTCTTCGTCTTTTTGCGGCTAAATCACTGCTTTTCAAAAGAAATAATAACTTCACCTATGTCGACGCCATATTTCTTCATATAGGCGCGGTTCAAGACACGGGTCTCACTGAGCTGCCACATCCAGTCGTCAAACCGCACGCGCAATGTGCCGTCCGGAACGGGCAGATCAATCAGGTATTGCCAATTAAAGGTATCGCCGCGCTCTTCGCCGGTGGCCTCGCCAATCACACCCGGAGCGCTGCCGCGCCACGTATCAGCACCGGTTTTGACCAGCGTCCACACCCGTTGCTCCGTGCTTTTGTCCTCATAGACGAAATTTTCGACCAGCGTCAGGGTCTCACCATCCCACGTACCGTTGATTACGACATCAAACCGCCGGCGCACCGTGCCAAAAACATCCTGAAACTGGCCTGTGGCGACGACGCGACCATCAAAGAACTCCTCAAGGTTGAACTCGGCCTCAGAGAGTTTTTCATCTTCCAAAGATGGCTTGCCCGCACATGCAGCAAGGCCAAGGAACAGCAGCAAAGCAATCAGACGCATTGGGGTACCTTTCACGCATTAAGTCTTTGGATCAAGCTAGCGCATGATATCGGGGCGACCAGCCCCATCAAGAACCACAGATGCTCGATCACCCAAACTGAGAGGTCGATTTCAATGAACTTGCCTCATAGTTTAAGAACTGCGACCATGCGGCCTGCGAGGTCCAAAGGGGGTGGTTATCATGGAATTCCAAAGTTTATTTGCAATGCTGGTGGTTGGTGCCTTGGCTGGTTGGCTATCGGGCCGGATCATGGAGGGCCGTGGCTTTGGCATCTTTGGCAACATAATCGTAGGAGTTGTCGGAGCGTTTCTAGCCGGGCTGATATTCCCTGCATTGGGCTTTTCTGTTGGTGGTGGTTTTATTTCGTCGATTTTCCACGCCACTGTTGGGTCGGTAATGCTCCTTTTCATCATCGGCCTAATAAAACGCTCTTAACTAAATTCCAGTCGAAGGAGCGCAAACCAATCCTAACTTGTTAGGAAAAAGCCCCTCCAAGAATTGTTTTGTGAAAAATGTTCAGGGCTTGCTCGAAAGATGGTTCATCTAGAATGCGCCGCTTGGGGCCATTCAAAGGAAAACGAAAATCTTAGCCGCCAAAATGACTGGCAGATTATTGACTGTCTGATGTTTCCGACAGCTAGAGGGACAAAATGGAAAAACGCAAACTGGGGGCCAATGGGCCAGAGATTGGCGCAATCGGCTATGGTGCTATGTCCTTTTCTGACATGTATGGACCCACAAACGAGGCCCAAAGCCATGCGGTCCTCGATGCCTGTCGTGACTTGGGCGTCACGCACCTCGACACTGCCAATGTCTACGGCATGGGGAAATCAGAAAACGCCATCGGGAGTTACCTGAAATCTAATCCGGGCGCGCAAGACGAGTTCATCATCGCGACAAAGGCGGCCATAACGCGTGATCCCGATGGCAACCGCATCTTCGACAATTCCGCTGAGCATCTCGAAGCGGAGTTGGACAAATCGTTGCAACGCCTTGGATTGGATTGCGTGGACTTATTTTATGCGCATCGCCGCGACCCAGGGATCACACCGGAAGAAACGGCCGCCAACCTTGGTCGGCTGGTTGAGAAGGGCAAGACCAAAGCAATCGGGCTTTCGGAAGTCTCGCCTGCGACACTGCGGCGCGCTATGAAAGCCCATCCGATTGCTGCCGTGCAATCGGAATACTCCCTCTCCACGCGGTTTCCTGATCTTGGACTGGTGCAGACTTGCGCTGAGTTTGGTGTTGCGCTGGTGGCCTTCTCGCCGGTGGGGCGCTCGTTGCTGACGGATAATCCGATCCCACGCGATCGCCTCCCAACCCTGCCATTCCTCGCTGGCAATCCTCGTTTCATGGAGCCGGGCCTGACCGAAAATCTACGCATCACAGATGGCTTCCGGAAACTGGCGGCTGACATGGGTATATCGGCGGCAGGGCTGGCAAATGCTTGGCTTCTTACGCGCGGGTCACATGTGATTCCGATCCCGGGAACCCGGTCAGTCGAGCACTTACAGGAGTGTATGTCTGGGGCCTCTTTGACGCTTTCTGAAACAGATCTCGAGCAGATTGAAGCTGTGCTACCTGTCGGCTGGGCCCACGGGGATCGCTATTCAGCGGAGCAATGGATCGGTCCTGAGCGGTATTGCTGAGGAGCGGCACGTTAAGGATAGAACCGAGACTGAGATGCGTAAATCGGTGCGGAACGAACAACCACCCCCGATGGTCTGACAGAAACGCAGTTTGAGCTATCTTATTACTCTGCTTGCACAACCCAGTAGGTTGAATCCGTTACGTCGAATTCATATGTTCGCGGTCGGTCATGAACAGACCTGGTTGAACAATAAAGAGGCTTCACCATGAACGATACGAACGCAAAAGAGACGTTTTCCTTTCAGACTGAAGTGGGGCAGCTCCTCGATATCGTTGCTGGGTCGCTTTATTCCAATCGTGAAATTTTCCTGCGGGAGTTGGTCTCAAACGCGTCTGATGCTTGCGACAAGCTGCGCTACGAAACTCTCACGAACCCGTCGCTCGCTGAAAGCTCTGATGAATTTTCTATCTCACTCAACGTCGAAAAAAAGGCAAAGACACTGACGGTCTCCGACAACGGGATCGGCATGAGCCACGATGACCTGCTGGAGACATTGGGAACAATTGCGAGATCTGGCACAGGAGCTTTCCTTGAGGCGCTCAAGTCGAACGGGAAAGACGGTCTGGGATTAATTGGCAAGTTCGGTGTTGGCTTTTATTCTGCGTTCATGGTGGCAGACCGTGTCGATGTTTTAACCCGCAAGGCTGGCGAGGAAAAAGCCTGGCAGTGGTCGTCGGACGGCAAAGGCGAGTTTACGATCGAGCCTGGGGAACGCGACGCTTCCGGAACGACGGTCATCTTGCACCTGAAAAAGGATGCAAAGGAGTTTCTGGAAGAAAACCGCATTCGCCAGATCATCAACACCTATTCAGAACATATCAGTTTTCCGGTGAAACTCGGCGATGACACACTTAACTCGGCGTCCGCGATCTGGACCCGCACGCCCAAAGACATCACCGAAGAACAGCACACTGAATTTTACCATCACACGTCAAATGCTTTCGATAAGCCCTGGCATGTCATGCACAACCGGGTTGAAGGCGCGGTCAACCATACCAGTCTTCTGTACATTCCCTCGGTCGCGCCATTCGATCTCCTTGATGCGGACCGGAAAAGCCACGTGAAACTCTATGTGAACCGGGTCTTCATCTCCGACACCACGAAGGATCTGATCCCAACCTATTTGAGGTTCTTGCGCGGCATCGTGGATTCTCAGGATCTGTCACTCAATGTCTCGCGTGAGATGCTCCAGTCGGACCCAAAACTTGCCAAGATCAAAACCTCGATCACCAAGAAAGTGCTTGGAGAGTTAAAGAAAAAAGCCAACAAGGCACCCGAAGAATACGCAGAATTCTGGACTAACTTCGGGGCTGTTTTGAAGGAGGGACTCATTGAGGACCCAGCTTTGCGTGACAGGATCCTGGAGATCTGCCGTTTCTCCTCCACTCAGAGCAGTGAACTGACGAGTTTGGCTGACTACGTCGGACGCTGCAAAGATGGCCAAGAGGCGATCTATTACATGGCTGGAGAAGACGCATCAAAGATTGTGCAGTCGCCGCATCTTGAAGGGTACAAAGCCAAAGGCATCGAAGTGTTGCTGTTGTCCGATCCAGTGGACGAATTCTGGCTGCAGCACGTCGCCGAATTTGAAGGCAAACCGTTCAAGTCGGTCACTCGCGGTGCCGCGGATCTGGACAAGATAGCGAAGGATGAAAACGAGGAAGACGGTAAGCAAGACGCGGAGACGCGCGATATCGCTGAGTTGATCGCATGCATAAAACTCGAACTCGGTGATGCCATCAAGGACGTCCGCCCTTCCAAGCGTCTTACGGATAGCCCTGTATGCCTCATTGCTGACGATGGAGATATGGACGTCAATCTAGAGCGGATACTTAAGAGGCACGGTCAGTTACAGCAGGGTATGCCTCGGGTCCTCGAGTTGAATCCGGACCATGCGATCATTATGAAACTCGCTGAACGCGCGAAGGGCGGCGACGCAGCGTCAGACGATTTACTCAAGGACGCCGCTCACTTGCTGCTGGATCAGGCGCGGATAGCAGATGGTGAAGTGCCGTCTGACCCCGCCGCGTTCGCACGCAGGCTTGGCTCAGTCATGGAGAATGCTCTTTAGTCGAAACTCTGATCGCCTCAGCGAGGAGTTCGCCCTTGAAACAGTGTTTGATCCACAGGCCCTAATGAAGGGGTCGCAGGCGACGTCATCGCCGGTGATACTCAGGATTTGTGGCTAGATTGGTGTCACGCCGTTTTGCCCCGTGCATCACTATTCTTGCATTGCGTGACATGATTAGACTATCGGAGTGTGAAACGGATTTAGGATTTATTGATGGTTCGACTAGCGCTTTCTGCTGCCACCTACTTAATTGCTAATGCGGTCGGCCTTCTGCTGTCTATTTTTATTCTTGATGGCTTCTCCATTGGCCCGCTGGCGTTTTTGGTGGCTGTAATGATTTTTAGCGTGGTTCAAGGCATTTCGGGGCCGCTTATTGCAAAGGTTTCTTCGAAGAACGTTCCGCAATTCATGGGTGGCATATCGCTTGTCACCATATTTATTGGCTTATGGATAACCACATTGCTGGTTTCGGGCATGCATATCGGCGGAATTGCCAATTGGTTAGCAGCGACTCTCCTTGTCTGGATCGGCAGTTTGGTTGCTGAAATCCTTATTCCCATTTTCGTGTTCAAACAGCTTAGAGAAGAGAAGAATTAAGGGTCGGAGATAATCCGGTCCCGTTACTGTCCGCCATTGCACAAAGGATGGTCTCTTGCTCGGTCGGCAACCCTACTCTTCTCCCTGACATGTATCCACGCGATGCTCTATGTCGGGGCCAGCCGCTGTCCCGCTGGATATGCTCTAGCACCGCCCTTTGCAGCTTTGGTAGGGATGCGGATTACGTTTCTCGAACACCTTAGTTTTGCATAATTGAACAGCTGCCCAACAAAAGCAAAACGCCCCGCATCAGCAGGGCGCTTTCAGACCGTCAGTGAGTGTCAGCCACGGCGTCGGTGTGCGACGCCCAGAACCCCTAACCACCTCCGAGTTGCGGAAGGAATTTCGGCATCGTGCCCTTTAACGTCTTCAAAAGAATATTATATCCCACACCGCATTTGCGGCATAAGACGGTATCGCGGCGATCTCGCCTTACGTTAAATGCTATGCAGAGATAACAATTACCTCGGCGCTCGCTACTCGCACCTCGCTGCGCGCATCGTAAAAATCCAACCAACCTCGAAGACGCGTAAAATTTTGACTGGTGGCGTCAAACAAAAACAGATCGTTGAGGACAAACTCAGCGCGCAGCTCTCGCGTGGCCAGTCGCGTGGCGGGGATCAGACTACCAGCCATCACCGCCTTGAGGTCTGCCAAGACTCGGTTCAGTTTCAGCCCGTGTTTGTCTGCACGGACGTCGCTGTAGGCCCCGGCACAAGACATGCGAAGGGGTACAGTGCGCTCGCCTGAATTGAAAAGCCGGGCAGACACGCTTGTCACACGAAAGCTCTAATATGACCCCGCAAGTCCGGCTGGTTCAATACATCCTGCCAGTAGAACGGACAAAACCGAGACCTACTCAAACATCCCACTACCGGGCGTTTGAACGAAACGCCTCATTTGCCCTACACCCAGACCGTTACGCTAAGGTCACCAGACGCCTCTTTTCTGGTCGTCACCGCCGCCTCCATTTCGGTTCCTTTGCCGCGCTGCTCCATGTTGCCACTGGGATGTCTACGTGCCTTGATATCCCATTCGTGAAAGCAAGACACTAGAAAGGGCCCCTGCGTTTCTCCATCCCTGCGGTAAGATCCCCGGCAAAATATTTTTTCCGACTGCTCATCATCCACCGACAGAAGGAAGGAAATATACGGCTGGATAAAAATGTCATTTACCATGGTTACTTCGCCAATCATCCCGTTGGAGCACGACACGGGGATATGATCCGACCGGCTGCTGGTACCGCTACATCGTACCGCGCGACCCGTGGTCGTAAAACGTGACTTGGCAGGAACGCTTGTCTGCGGCGGGCTGGCGAGCACTTTGCCAGAATTGCTCACCACTGCCACCGGCTGGGTGATTTCCGCTGCGGCCTGCGCCCTGACTATGGGGATTGCAGGCAAATAAAGGAGCTCGCAGCCCGACACAATCGACGCCTACGCGCCCGTAAGAATGTAATGCTTCAAAAGAAAAATTCTCCAATAAAAATTTAATGATCACATAATGATACGATCACACTACTCGATACTACACAGATGCATTAGTCAGGATATCCGTAACCTTGCCGCCGCCAATAACTTCGCGGACGGGTTTGCAAATCTCTGGATCTAGCACCGCTGGATCATGCTTCATTTCCGCCCAGCGATCCGATGAGTGCTGCTTTGCATAGCAGTTTGGTGGTGCTGAGAGCATATGTAGAAGCTCTTCAGTCAAAGCTCTCCCAAGTCCGGCACCAACATCGAACAATTGTGATAGGTTGTCCTGATCTTTCCCGGCGCAGGGATTGCGAAAGATTGCCATGCCAGCCGCACGCGTGATCGGTGTGCAAAGCCTTCTCATTTCGCCCTTAGTTATGTTTTTATGGTAAAAGCGCCCTTTTGAATTTCCATAGTCAGGCACATTCATTTCCCGTTGGGCGAGCTTGGCCTTTGGCTTTTTGAAGGGCAAACGGAAGGCGGAGTATCTGCGCAATCGCTTGCACAGGTTGGCTTTCTCAGCGGAACATGTCCTCGCGACAGCTGTTGTTCGGGGAATTGCAGCAAAGCAACGTTATGTCTGAATAACACAGATCGGAGGCGGTCGCAGCGAAGGTCCGAATTGAGATTATAGTGAACGATGCTGCGATATGTGCATTTTGACAGTAAAGGCGGAGCCAGGCATTCGCTAAGCGCTGCGCTAGGGGCTCCACTTGCACGTTCGGAGATGGCTGCTCTGAATTGTCCATTCACGTCTGAGCTATGCTTTGGTCAAATAATTGCTCTCAAGGTTTTAGTGAAATGGCATGGCCAGATGCCAGCAAGCGCAAAGCCAATTGAGCATATATTTCGAGCAGTCACTGCGCCTCGGTTGCTGCCACTAATTTCCTTCTAAAAGATCGGCTGACGGGCACCGTGTCACCGGTGCTCAACACCAGAATCAAATTCTGCCCGCTCTTTTGTTCATTCACAATCGCCGACTTCGCAACCCAGTGAGAGCGATGCACTTGCAATCCATCCTTCGTGGAAAGGTCACGAACAATGTCGGAAAAGCGAGCAAGGACTAACCGGCTTTCGTGTTGGGTCGTAATACGAACATAATGCTCCTGCGCCTCAACCCATAAAATAACGCCACTCAGGGGAGGATCAATTGTCGACAAAAATGTGCCCTTCTTGCTTTCGTCAACGGGCGAAGCGCCGCTGGTTGAAGCACGCAGCACCCATCCAGGGACCGACAAGAGCAAGCAAAGTGCAACGTGATTATCAAAGAGAAACACCAACTCTAATCCGAACTCGAAAACTCTCAATGTTGTACCGCTGCCAGCGCCACCAATACCCAATTCTGGATAGCCCAAAATGATATCCATGGCAGTTACAGCCAAGACAAATGGCAGATGGCTTAGCAAGATCGAGAGCACTAGGACTTTTGACTTGGAAAACGATCCTGGTGCATACCTTTCAATGATTGAGCGAGCACTGATGAACATCAAGCTCTGCATCATAATTCTGATCAGCCAATAGCAATATGTACCAAAGAGCGCAGCGAACCCACCACCACTGGGACTGCTGGCAGCAATCAAGACTGCTGCAAACAATGCGACCACTGCCATATACTTTTCTTCTAGGTGCTTCACTCATGCATTCCATTCATGCTTCTTGAACAGCACTATAGGCGTTGAACACCTTGAAATGATAGAGGTTTGCTGCTCACGAAATGTCCGTTCATTCTAATATGGATGCCCTTGGTGAAACGGTCGGTGCACCCACTTGAGGTTTATGAAACCATCGCTGTAGTGTGTCCGAAATCACCTTACCCACATGGAGATACACTATGAAGCTTTTGAAAATCGTCGCCGTTTCCCTGCCACTCTTGGCCTTCGGTGCTGCGACCGCCTCCGCTCAGGACACGTCGATGAGTTTCTTCGTTACCAGCATTGGCTCAGGAAATGGCGGCGATCTTGGCGGCCTTGCCGGTGCTGACGCCCACTGTGCTACTCTTGCTGAGGCCGCCGGTTCATCTGGAAAATCATGGACCGCCTACCTAAGCACTCAAGAGGACGGAAAGCGCGGCACATCTGCGCGTGACCGCATTGGAAGTGGGCCTTGGTACAATGCCGCAGGTGTTCTTATCGCTTCCAATTTAGATGAACTTCATCTGAGCCCGAACATTACGAAATCCACAGGCCTCGATGAAGCTGGTAATCTTGTAAACGGTCGAGGCGACAAGCCCAACCGCCATGATTTGTTAACAGGTACCATGATGGACGGAACAGCATATTTTCCAAATGTTGAGGAGGACCGCACCTGTAGCAACTGGACCAGTTCTGGCGAAGGCAGTGCGACTGTTGGGCACCACGACCGTCACGGTGGCGGCAACACTTCATGGAACGCTGCGCACAACTCGCGCGGGTGCTCACAAGAAGCCCTCACAAAAACCGGTGGTGCAGGTCTGTTCATGTGCTTTGCCGCTAATTAACCATTATCCCGTCGCTGCACCTCGTCTAGGGGGGCAGCGACCCCCATTTCTACAAACGCTGGAATTTTGCCAATGACCCACTCTGGGAAAACACTCTTAGCTGTTGTTGCTTGCAGCGCATTTTTTGCAACACCAGCTTTTTCCGATATCGCTTTCTCGTTTAACGAAGGCGCGCCTAAGGATCGTTTTACGATTACCAACACAGGCAGTTGTAGCATTGAAAATGCGACCATCATGTTGGATTTATCCACGTCAAAATCTGGCCTGATCTTTGATGTTACTGGAAAAGGCGCAGGCGTGGAGGTGTTTCAGCCATTGGTGATTATGACAGGAGCTGATGCTCTGCGTACTATTCCAAGTGTGAAAGATGGTGATAATCGCATTGAGTTAGACATCAAACAGCTTGCGGCAGGCAAGGAAGTTAGCTTCACAATCGATGTGGATGACACAATGGGCGGCAGAGAAATTACAGTGTCAGGCTCCGAGATAGAGGGCGCTCAAGTGAAATTTTCGCAAAGCGGCACAAGTGAAACCGCTTTTTTTGCCTCAAACGCAAGCGGTTTGATTAAGGTAGGCGGCTGCTGATAGCGACCGCTGCGCAACTAGATCCAGCGCGCATACTTAGGTAAAACGACCAAATAAACGTCTTTCAATCGCCCTCGGTGCGACTGCCTCCCGCGATAGCTGACATTGGCTGCGCCGTCCACGAAGGCGGCTCTGGTCCGAAAACAGACGTCGCGCGGTTCCAATGGAACGGTCGCTTCTCCGGATAGGAGTCATTGGTCCGGCCTATCGCGAAAGCCCGCTTCGAACTCAGTAGGACTAATGCTGCAAATTGTCCTGATGAGTGCTTTGGGCAGGTTTTGTATTTTGCTAAGTAGCACGAACGGTCCTTTGCTGCCATTGATTGGGCCCAACAGCGTTATCATGGCGGACCAGTGAGAAACGATCAGAAAGGTCTTCTTTGGCCCTGCCTTCGTTCTCATCTCGTCTCCTTTCAAGGATTACGATAAAACTAAGACTCTCGCTAAGCCAAGCTGCCGATCGGTCTTAAGGTTCGCTACGGGATACTGTTCGTATTACAAATGCAGGAACCGATACTTTTCCAAAATCTGAAGCAGCATCTCCTTGGCGTGTTTCCGATGCGCATGGTGGATTTGGTGTGCTTCATCCACGTTTCCGGCGCGGATTGCTTCTAGGACCCCGCGGTGGTCTTCGTTGGATTTCATCGGCAGAGGGCGAAATTGTAGTGTCATGGCGCGGGCGCGGCGAACCTGATCTACCATCATCGCAGCAATGGCTTCGACACGCCTATTTTGGCCCAAACGTACCAATTCGCTATGAAATTGATCATCTGCAATGGCCCATGCGTCTAAGTCTTCACGGCTAACAGCATGATCCATATCGTTGATCGCTTTGGCGAGCGTGGAAAGGTCTTCGTCTGAGTAATTGGCGCGTGCCGCATTGGCGGCTGATAAGCTTTCTAGCTCAGTCAGGACGTCGTAGATTTCACGCATGTCAGAAGGGGATAAAGAGAGTACCCGCAGTCCCTTGCGAGGGCGCATTTCAACAAGGCCCTGTGCCTCTAACATCAACGCGGCCTCTCTTACGGGGGTGCGGGACATGTTGAGGCGGTCGGCGAGTTCGCTTTCCAAGTGGTCGGTGCCTGCACCGAGCTCGCCAGCAAATATTAAGCGACGAAGTTCTTCGACCGCGCGTTGGGTATTGGACATCTGTTTTCCGCTTCCATCCATTCGGACTTAGATCCTAGTTTTAGCACCGCTCTGTGCGGATTTGTATATTGCATCTCTAATACGGATTACAGTCAGGTAGTCTCTGGCTGTGTTTTCAGGCTCTTTGCCATGTTTCAACCCGGAGACGACATGGGTTTGAAGAGCATGCACGCAATCCCCGCCAAACCCTGTCCAGCTGTCAGGCCCCAATATGTCTAGACTACTTTGCTCGCCAAATTTGCGCAGGCTGACGCTGCCATCTCCAAGCAGGGTGAGGGTGCCTTCGGTCCCTTCTACTAGGGCTTCGCCCATGGTGCGGCGGTGATTGTCTGCGGCGTGATCCAGCAGGCGGTTTCCGTCAAACAGCGCGCGAACACCGTTAGGGTGGTCAAACAGGACAAAGCCCGCGTCTTCACCCGCCAAAGCGGGGTTCACACGGCGTAAGTCAGCGTAAACGGCATCGGGATTGCCCAACAGGTAGCGGAACGTATCAACCCAATGAACGCCAGTTTCGTGGATCAACAGCTGTGGCAGGGTCTGAAAATACGGCTGTCTGTCGAGGTAGGCGTTGGGGCCTTGCCCATCACCGGGGCGCAGGCGAAATGTGGCCTGCAAGACGGTCCCGATGTCACCTGCGTTCATTGCGGTCTTTATCGTGCGATACCACGGCATGAAGCGGAAATTTTCATGAATGATCACGGTCGTGCCTGCTGCTTCTGCCTCGGCAGTGATCGCGGTTGCTTGGGCCAAATCGGTGCAAAATGGTTTTTGACAGATGACGGTGGGAATTCTTGCAGCAATCGCGGTTCTAATCGCATCAGCGTGGCCTGAGGGGGGCAGGATGATATCAAGTATGTCGGGTTTAGTCCGATCGAGCATGGTCTCAAGTTGATCAAACGCAGGCAACCCAGTGGCCTGAGCAGCGCTTAGGTTTTGATCGGCGGAGCCGACCAGCGTCACACCGTCGATACGGACCCATGCGCCATAGTGGAACTGGCTGAAATATCCCGCCCCAATGCAGGCTACGCGTAATGGGGCGGTTGAGATCATGCGTGGTCCAACTGGGTAATTACCGCGTTTGCTGCTTCTTGGGTGGTGGCCGATCCGCCTAAATCACCCGTTAGGATATTGCCTGCCGCAATGACGGCTTCGACAGCTTCGCGCAGACGGGTGCCATCCGCAACCAATTGGGGCGCGTCATGACGAAGGCCCAACCAATCTAGCATCATAGCGCCAGAGAGTATCATTGCCATTGGATTGGCAATGCCGCGCCCGGCGATATCCGGAGCAGAGCCGTGGCACGGTTGGAAAACCGCATGATCCAAACCGATATCTGCAGAAGGCGCCACACCCAAACCACCCATTAGACCTGCACCTAGATCAGATAGAATATCACCAAACATGTTTTCGGTGACCAAAACGTCGAAGTCCCAGGGCTTGAGCACAAACCAAAGCGCCGTTGCATCGACATAGGCGTGATCAGCGATCAGATTTGGATGTTTTGCCGCCTCCGCGTCAAACATTTCGCGAAAGAAGGCGAATGCGCGAAAGACGTTGGCCTTGTCGACACAGGTTACCAGCCCTTCGCCGCGGCCTTGGTCTTTGCGCTCCTTGGCGAGACCAAAGGCGAACGTGAACAGTTTTTCGGAGATATCGCGCGTAATGAGCAACGTCTCACGGGCTTCGTTTTTGGTGACTTCGCCACATCCTTGGGTGTGAAACAGCCCTTCGGTACTTTCGCGGATCAATACAAAGTCTACTTCTTTGCCTTCGGGCATGTTCAGCGGTGTTTTTTGGCCTGGAAAAATACGGACAGGGCGGACACCGGCAAATAGGGTCAGCGCCTTGCGTAGATCGATCTGGGGTGAAATTTCTGTACCGTCTTTGTAGCGCACTGTGGGCAGCCCCATGGCCGACAGCAAAATTGCATCGGATTTCCGTGCTGCATCCATAGAGGCATCGGGCAGTGATTCACCCGTTTGTGCATAATGGGCCGCCCCGGCTGGAACGGCCTCAAACGCTAGGCTGTATCCTCCGGACTTAGACAGATGCGCCAGTATATCCAGTGTTGGTGCCATGATTTCGGGGCCGATCCCGTCACCGTTAAATACCGTGATGTCAAATTGCTGCTTCATTTCGTTTTCCAACCTCAGTCCCAAATCGTGAATTTATCGTGCGTCAGCAATGTTTCGTTGACAATGGATTCTTTAATGCATACGTAAATAAATGCAACAACAAACTCATTGTTCAGGGAGGACAATATGAAAGGCACTTATTTAAAGCTTGCGGGAGCAGCTGTGATTGCAGCGGTTCTAGGGAGCGGCGCAGCAGCACAAACGGTTCTGCGGTTTAGTCACACCGATAACCCTGGTGGTTCACGCCAAGCGGCAGCAGAAGTGTTTGCGCAGAAAGTTAGCGAATACACCGACAACCGCTATGAGGTTCGAATTTTCCCCGCCGGTCAGTTGGCAAACGATCCAAAAGCGATTGAACAACTGATCCTTGGTGGTGTTGATTTCACGGTTTCTGCAACGGGCTCATATGCCACGCATTTGTCTTCATTGAACCTCACGGCCATGCCGTTTTTGGTAGATAGCTATGAGCAGGGTTGGGAACTTTACGACAACTCTGCATGGTTGCAGGGTGAGTTTGATAAGCTGCCTGACGTTGGCTTTCGCGTTCTATCAACGTGGGAAGCGGGATTTCGGTCGTTTACAACGAACCAACCACTAGCGACCCCTGCGGATGCGGCCAAGATGAAGATGCGCGTGTATCCAAATGACATGATCCGTTGGAGCATGGAGGCTATCGGTTTTCAGACAGTCGTCATGCCAATTACAGACGTCTACCTTGCCATTCAGCAGAACACTGTGAACGGTCAGGAGAACCCGGTCGACACGATTAATTCGTTGCGGTTTTACGAAGTTGCTCCACATGTAACGTTGACCCGTCACGTTTATAGCCCGCTGCCACTGACAATCTCAGAGGCGACATGGCAGAAGTTTTCACCCGAAGATCAAGAGGCCGTCAAGAAGGCCGCCGCTGAGGCAGCCGCCTTCAGCCGTGATCTAGTGAAGAACTCGGTTGATCAGCAAATCGCAGACATGGAAGCGGCAGGCGCCAAGGTTTCTACGCCAGTAATCGGTCCGTTCCGGAATGCAGTTGCAAGCGTCTATGACAAGGCGCGCGGTGTGTATGGGTCTGCAGAGGTCGACAAGATCCTCGCGGATGCAGCTGCTATTCGTGAGGCGTTGCCGTCGAAGTAACTTCAAACCAAAGCAGAAACTTTCCGGGACCAACGACAAAGTTGGTCTCGGAAATCCATACTTTTTGAGGAGCAGGGCTTCATGGACTACAGGCCGCACTATCCGATGCCGTTGCGCGCCCTAAGTGGCGTGATCGACGTCACTTTGGTGCTTGGAGGAACCAGCATTGTAGCACTGGTATTTACCAACGCCCTTTTGCGCGGTGCCGCAGGTTTTGATCTGGCGTGGTCACTTGAGGTGACCGCATTTTTGTTACTGTGGACAACGTTTTTAGGGGCTGCTGCTGCCATGGCGCGTGGGGCCCATATGCGGGTTACGGAGATCGTCGAAAATCTTGTGCCCCGTGCTGCGCAGATCTGGCTGGCGCTGTTTATTGATCTGATTATTGCAGCAATGCTGGTGTCGTTGATCTGGTACGGCGTATCTATCGCCAGTCATAATTGGGCGCAGAAAACCACTGTGCTGTATTGGCCTGTAGGCCTGTTGTACGCGTCAATGCCCGCCGGCATGGCCTGCGCTCTTGTTTTTCACCTTTTCAATATGGTTCGCGATTGGCGCATACCTCAAAAGCGGTCTGCCGATGACGCGGACACAGGGGCCACGCTATGATCCTTTTGTTTATTGTTGCCGTTTTTCTGGTGACTGTCTTTCTTGGCATTCCACTGGTTTGGGCAATCCTGCTGACCGCGATTTTGCCGATCTTTGTCTTCGGTCTATCCGGCTATCCGCTTCAGGCGGTCTATCTGAACTTTATTGGCGGGGTGGAGCCGAACCACTTCCTTGCGATTCCATTGTTCATTGTCGCAGGTGAGCTGATGTCACGCGGTGGCGTTGGCCTGCGCATCATCGGTTTTGCACGTGCAGCCTTTGGGTTCATGCCCGGCGGGTTAGGGATGGTCGTGGTTGGCGCCTCGATGATCTTTGGTGGAATATCAGGATCGGCAATCGCGGATTCAGCGGCTATCGGGTCAGTAATGATCAAGAACATGGCAAAGGAAGGTTATCACCGTCCGTTTGCGGCCGGCCTTGTTGCGGCGGCTGGTACTATTGGAATTATCATCCCGCCTTCGATCCCCATGTTGATCTACGGGTTTGTCGGCAACGTTTCAGTAGCTGACCTGTTTCTTGCGGGGATGATCCCCGGTGTGATCTTTGGTTTGTTTTTCATGGGTGTTTGTTATTGGGTCGGAAAATCTACGGGCTGTGATCCGGGTGGACGCATGACGACCAAAGGGGAGCTGTGGCGTTCGTTCGTCGGCACGGCACCTGCATTGTTTATGCCTGTGTTGATCCTTGGTGGTATTTTCACGGGCTGGGTAACGCCAACCGAGGCGGCTGCTGTTGCGGTGGTATACGGATTGTTTGTGACCATCGTAATTTACCGAGATTTTCACCTACGCGATTTGCCGTCGTTGATCATAGATGCCTTTGTGACCTCGGCTGTGGTGATGGTGGTGATCGGGGCGACAACGGTTCTGGGTTGGATGATCACGCTTGAGCAGTTGCCACAAATACTGGTTGCGTTCGTTCAAGATTTGTCGAGCAGCCCTTGGGTCTTTTTGCTCCTGGTCAATGTTGTGATGCTGGTTTTGGGGCTTGTCCTAGACCCTGTGCCTGCGATCTTGCTCACTGCGCCGTTGTTTCTTCCGACCGCGCAGAGCTTTGGCGTTGATCCAGTGCATCTGGGTGTCATCATGACGTGTAACGTGGCCGTAGGACTGTTTACGCCGCCGGTCGGGGCAACACTCTATGTCGCGTCGCGCATCTCTGGGGATGGGGTGCTGGCGATCGCGCGGGCAATGGCTCCGCTGTATATCGCGGCACTGGGTGCGTTGATGTTGGTGACTTACGTCCCTGCGGTGTCCATGACTATGGTAGAGATATTCCGTTGAGAAAGGAGTGCAGATGTTTGCAGTCGCAGTCACCTTCCAGATCGCACCACAGCAGATGGCGGCCTTCATGCCTCGGATGCTAGAAAATGCGCGTATCTCACTTGAGAGCGAAGCGGGGTGCCATCAATTCGATGTTGCCAGCGATGAGGCGCGCCCGAATGAGGTTTTTCTCTATGAACTCTATACCAATAAGGCGGCCTTTGACGCTCATTTGGGTTCGGCGCATTTCAATACCTTCAGCGCGCAGACGGAACAGATGATTGTGGATAAATCCGTACTTACCTATGCAAAGGTCCAGCAATGAGCGATTGGGAAGTTCACGCCGTCAAATACGCGGACCGCAATGCGCGCACACGTGCAGATAGCTTTATCTTTGACGACAATCACGATGCGCCGCACCCGATGGATTACTTCATGTGGGTATTGCGGCGGGGTGCAGAAGTGATCCTTGTTGATACGGGGTATGATAGCAATGAGGCCGCTGCACGCGGGCGACCAATTCGTCTTGATCCGGTGGCCAGTTTGGCACCTTTGGGTGTACGCCCTGAAGATATCAGTCAGGTGATTGTGACCCATCTGCATTATGATCATGCCGGCGGATTGCACCTGTTTCCCAATGCAACGTTGCACATACAGGCGGCTGAGATGGCTTATGCGACAGGACCTTGCATGTGTCATGATACGTTGCGGATGCCCTTTACGGCGGATCACATTTGCGAAGCGATAAAACGATTGTATTCGGGCAAAGTCATCTTTCATGATGGCGATGCCCAAGTTGCAGAGGGTGTGACAGTCCATTGCATAGGCGGACACAGTCGCGGGCTTCAGGCTGTGCGGGTTCGCACCTCTGCGGGGTGGTTGGTGCTCGCTTCTGATGCGGCGCATTTTTATGAAAACCTGATCCTTCGCAAACCATTTCCAATTGTTGTGGACCTAGAAAATATGCTCACAGGATTCGACACGCTAGAGCGTCTTGCCACGTCGCGCGATCTGATCATTCCTGGGCACGATCCAAAGGTTACTCAGTTTTATCCACAAGGGATCGCGGACCATATTTGGCGACTTGATCTCGGCCCAATTTCAAAGGTCACATTATGAAGCTAGGTGTTATCGCAGATGATTTCACAGGAGCGTCTGACATCGCTCTAATGCTGGCCGAAGGCGGGATGCGTTGTGTGCAATATGTGGGTATTCCTGACGTCCCTGCATCGCAGGATGTGGATGCGGGTATTGTCTCGCTTAAGTCGCGCACCATTATGGCGGAGCTGGCAGTGCAACAGTCCCTCGAAGCCTGTGAATGGTTGTTGTCGCAAGGATGCAGCCAGATCGTGTTCAAAGTCTGCTCGACCTTCGACTCTACCGCAGAGGGAAACATCGGCCCAGTCGCGGCCGCACTTGCAAAACGTCTGGGTGAAGATCAGGTCATGGTTTGCCCCGCGTTTCCCGAAAGTGGCCGCTCCGTCTATCAGGGGAACCTTTTTGTCGCGAACGAACCGTTGGCGGAAAGCAGTATGAAGGATCACCCGCTGACCCCGATGCGCGACTCCGATTTACGACGTGTGTTGCAGGCCCAGACGGATTGGGCCGTTGGCCACATCGCTGCTGACACGGTATTTGAAGGGGCGGAAGCGATCGAAAACGCGCTGCCAACCAGCCCAGCAATGCTGATCGTTGATGCCATTCGTGATGCAGATTTGCGCGCCATCGCCGAGGCCGCGCGCGCACGCAAGTTGCTGGTTGGTGGCTCAGGTATCGCGATTGGCCTGCCCGCGAATTTTGGCGCAACGCCTGCCACGCCTGTTTGGGAACCGGTTATTGGTCTTGGGGCTGTGCTGTCGGGATCGTGCAGCAAGGCCACGCGTGGGCAAGTCGCTGCCTATCAAAAAATAGCACCTTCTTATGAGATCACGCCAGATGCCGTTATGGCGGGAGAGATCGACACTGCGGAACTGGCCGATTGGGTCGTGGGGCAGGGGACGCCGCCACTGGTTTATTCCTCGGCTGATCCAAAGGCGGTGTTAGCTGCACAATCTCGGTACGGCGGCGGTGAGTTGGCGCAGAAGATTGAAGATCTCTTCATGGATCTAACAAGAAACCTAATGCAGCGCGGAGCCTCGCGGCTAGTGATTGCAGGAGGTGAAACCTCTGGCGCTGTGGTTGCGGGGCTGGATACGCAGGCGTTTTCGGTGGGCCCCCGCATTGCCGCGGGAGTACCTATGTTGCGCCCGACGGGCCGTGTCATGGGGGTGGTCTTGAAATCCGGTAACTTTGGCGGCGTAAACTTCTTTGAACAGGCCCTGACGAGGTTGAGCACTCAGTGACCGAAGAAACCCATTTGCGCGAAGAAATCACCCGCTTTGCCAAATCCTTGTTTGATCGTGGCCTGACCCCGGGAAGTTCAGGAAACATTTCCGCGCGCCTGTCGGATGGCAGTTTGTTGGTGACGCCAACGGGCAGTTCGATGGGGTTTCTTGACCCTGCGCAGATCAGTCACCTCTCTGAGGACATGACCCATATTTCAGGGGATAAACCTACCAAGGAAATCCCGCTCCACAGCGCGTTTTATGATACGCGCAAAACCACGGGAGCGGTTGTACATCTGCATTCCTCGCATGCCGTGGCGCTATCGATGCTTCCCGAGATTGACCCGCAGAATGCACTCCCGCCTCTTACGCCTTACGGCATCATGCGGTTGGGCAAAGTGCAATTGTTGCCGTTTTTTTTGCCTGGTGACGTTGCAATGGGCGAGGCGGTTCGTGGTTTGGCTGGCAAACGCTCTGCTGTTTTGTTGGCAAACCATGGTCCAGTTGTTGCTGGCCGTGATCTGGAGGCTGCGGTCTATGCGATGGAGGAGTTGGAGGAAACGGCAAAGCTGGCCATCATGACGCGTGGAATAGATATTCGCGCACTCAGCCAAAGCGATGTGCAGGCGGTGGTCGACCGTTTTGATGTCGATTGGGAGTGATGCTTTGAGCATCGAGATCAGAAGTGACTTTGCGGGGCCAAGCACCCTTAAGGTCGGTCATTTCGAAGCGGACTGGTATCCGGTGGTTCCTGACGCTCACCCGGTGGTCGTCAGGAAAACGATATCCCCTTGGGCATTGGCGTTCATCGGTTGATCCAGCCGGATCCGCACGTGATTTCAGCTGCGCAAGGGATGCAGATCCGGTTATTGGACTGGCCCGATGGGTTCCAACAAACCTGTATTGCGAGTGAACCCGGTATGATCAGATCGCTGCGGGCCATCCTGACAATCCAAGAGAATACGCCGCGCGATGATGTCTACATATCGGGTTGCTGGAAAATTGTTCCTTAGGAGAGGAACGTCAACAGGCTAGGCGCGACGGAATTGTCCGACCCCCGCGTATAAACTATCTGGTTCCTCTCGATGCACGGAAAAGGGTCCATCTATGTCACGTTTTTCTCCCTATTGGTTATGGAGGCTTTTGGCGGTGCCTGCATTGGGTATGACAAGTGCCTTGGTTGGATCATCTGACCCCCGCATTTTCCATGAGCTGTTACACCCGACAGGCGAATTCTCAGCGCGTTTTATGATCATCGCGATGTTGGCCTCCCCGTTGGTACTGTTGCTGCGCGGCTGGCGCGGTCCGCTATGGCTTAAGAAAAATCGCCGCTACTTTGGGGTGGCTGCCTTTGGCTATGCGGCCCTGCACACCATTTTTTATCTGGTCGACGAAGGCAGTGCTGCGCGGATCATTGGAGACTTGCCCAAGTTCTACATTTGGACCGGTTGGATTGCATTTGTGATCTTCATTCCGCTTGCTGTGACGTCGATGGATTACTTCGTGCGGCGTATGGGGTCTTCTTGGAAAACGCTGCAACGTACGACCTATGCTGCGGCGGTATTGACGTTGCTGCACTGGGCAGCACTGCACAACTGGGGCGGCATCGGACCCGCATTGGTACATTTCGGCCCGCTCGCGCTGCTAGAGGGTTATCGCGTTTGGTATTGGTACCTTCGGCCACGCACCCAAGCTGCGCAATAAGGGGGCTGTTCTCGGGACACTGCATTATCTAGCTGCCAACATGCGGGTGAGACACGAGCCGTCGTTTGTAAGTCCTGCAGCATTTGCCGTTGGGCCCAAAGCATGCGTGATTGGGCAGCCCTCTGTTTTGAGGTCGAGCTTCCATAGGATCACAGGATAGCTGTGAACAAGGGAGACAGAAAATGGATTACTATGCTGGATTAGACATATCGCTGCGGTCGTGCGCGCTTTGCATTGTTGATGGCAATGGAACCGTTCTACTTGAGCGCGAGTTGCCGTGTGAGGTGAGCGAAATCGCTGCATGCCTTGGCGCGTTTCCAAATCCGATTGAACGGGTCGGCTTTGAAGCGGGCACCATGAGCCAGCATCTGTTCCATGGCCTGAATGCAGAGGGCTTTGATGTGGTGTGTATGGAAGCGCGTCAGGTCAATGCAGCGCTGTCGGCAATGCGCAACAAGACAGACAAGAATGACGCACGGGGCATTGCTCAGGTCTTGCGCACTGGCTGGTTCAGCCCAGTTCATATGAAGAGCCGTGAAGCGCATGGCGTTCGCGCCCTACTGAGCACACGTAAGGCGTTGCTGAAGAAGACGATGGATCTCGCCAACGAAGTCCGTGGACTGTTGAAGATCTTTGGCATCCGTCTCCCTATGACCGTGAAGCACGGCAGCTTTGATGGCCTTGTCCGGCCACTCATCGAGATGGATGACGTTTTGGCGCATGCCTTGGTGCCGCTCTTGGATGCCCGTGTGGTTCTCTACCAGCACTTTCTGGATCTGGACCGGCGCGTCAAACGCGCGGCAAGCCATGATGAGGTTTGCATGCGGATGATGACGGTCCCAGGCGTTGGCCCGATTGCGTCACTTACCTTCAAAGCGGCTGTCGATGATCCGACGCGCTTCAAACGGTCGCGCACGGTTGGTGCGCATTTTGGCCTGACCCCACGACGTTATCAGTCTGGGGAACACGATAATCCCGGTCGTATATCGAAAGCGGGAGATCGAGACGTCCGCGCAACATTGTATGCTGCGGCAAATGCGTTGCTCATGCGAACGATGGCTGGTTCACATATCAAATCATGGGGCATGCGATTAATCCGCACCAAGGGTCGTCGTCGCGCGGTGGTCGCCGTCGCCCGCAAACTCGCCGTCTTGCTCCACCGCATGTGGACAGACGGCACCGAATTCCGTCAGGACCAGGTGGGAAGCATGGCATGATCTAAAACGCCAACACCCAATCCGAACGGGGTCGTCCCTCACCGGACGAGGTCTGTGGAAGAAGCCGAAAATGGCTGCTGCGCCACCTGAAGCGCGTCTCAAAGCAAGGCTCTCCACTGCCGATCCGACATATGCGTGCAGGGGTGCCATCACAGCATCACCCAGACTGCGAAGAGAAGCGTGACCCGGATGAGTGACAATGACCCGAAAAAAGAAGGAACATGAGCTTGACCCAAACACCCAATTAGAGAAGCGGACATTCGCTGCGGCCGCCCCCAATGATCGCTCTGGGGACAAAGCTGCCGTTGGTCTTTTCCCGGCGAATGTGCGCTGTATGGTTCAATAACCGATCAAGTCAATGATTTTTGATAAGGCGTTCTCAGCTTTGCAGCCAAGTAGTCCATCACGAGTCTGATACGTTTGTTGTGACGGACATCCGCGTGGCAAGCGAGCCAGAGTTCGAAAGTGTGTATCGGCAGTTCCGGAAGAACTTGAATAACTGATGGCCAGTTTTTAGCCATACCAACATGCAAAGGGCCAATTCCAATTCCTGCGCGCACGGCATTGATCTCGGCTACGTCGTTGTCGCAACGAAATGCAAAATCGGTTGTTGCGAGTTCAAGTCGTGCTGCCCGGTAGGCTCCGATCAATGACGGGTTGCGATCCTGGCCAAGCAAAACATGGTGCCGGAGATCATCAATAGATTTGGGCGCAGGATGCCGAGCTAAATAGTCTTCGTGTGCGAACAATCCCATCGGCAGTTCGGTCACCTTGCGTGCGACCAAATCGTTCTGGGCGGGTCGAAACAACCGGATCGCAATGTCGGCGTCTCGCTGAAGCAGGTTCGAGACCTCGTTACTCACGTCAATCTCAATTTCGATTTCTGGATACTCTCTCATAAACCCTGCGATGATGCCGGGAAGAAGCAATGTGCCAAATATTTGATTGGCCGAGAGCCTGACCACCCCACCAATCTTCTCTTCCAGTCCGGTAGCCAGTCGCTCGAATTCAGTGGCGTTACCCATCAATTCGCCAGCGGTGGTCACCAGATCGGCGCCTTTTTCAGTCAGGCGCATGCCTTCGCGGCCTCGGATGAACAAGGAAAGCCCAAGCGTTTCTTCTAGTAGATCTATGTGACGCCCTACAGTCGGTTGGGTTAATCCAAGGTGACGCGACGCAGCCAGAAGCGACCCGTACTTCGCGACGGCATGGAAAGTGCGGATGTGATCTAGGGAATAGTGCATGGTCTACCCTGTTTATGCATTTATTTATAATAATTATGCAAAAGTCGGCAATTTATCAACAAATTTGCATATCTTATCTTGGTTTCAAGCGAAATGAGTGGCCCAACCGGACCGAATTCAAAGGAACCAAACACATGTCTATCATCAAGAAATCCGCCGCCATTACTGCCACAGTGGTTGTTGCAGCCTTTGGCGCTGGCGTTTTTTTCGGCCCATCAATCAGCACCGAAATTGAAATATCAGCTCCTGCCGCTGTCGTTTGGAAAGAGCTTACCGACGGAACTAGCTACCCCGAATGGAACCCATTCGTGAAGCATCTTTCCGGTGATCTGGTGGTTGGCAAACACATCAATGTCACCATTCAGTTCGAAGGCAAAACAGCCATGAACTTCACGCCGGAAGTGCTCGTCGTTGACGAAAACGCCGAATTCCGTTGGGTTGGCAAACTGGGTTTTCGCGGTGTCTTTGACGGAGAACATTACTTCAGGCTCGAAGAAACCGATGAAGGTACGACTATCCTGCACCACGGTGAAAGTTTTCGCGGTGTCCTTGCCTACCCACTAATTGCCCTGGTCGGTGAAGGCACAAAAAACGGCTTTGAAGCAATGAACCAAGCTCTAAAGCAGCGGGCCGAACTGAAGGCCTGACCAAAAGTCATGATCAGTAATCAATCCCAAGCAAGAGTGGGTGGTTTTGTGCATTCACCTGCTACACCCAGTTTGAGAAGAAACTTTCCATTTTGCGTGTCGACGCTGCATTTGATCAGGATCAATGCGGTTTTCACCCAATGCGTTACGCTAATCACATGCAGAAAGAGGCAGATCACACATGAAGCTCTTTTTACTTTTAGTTCTGTTTTTTACTTTAGGACTTTCGCTGGAAACCTTAGGTGCAGGAGAAACGCTATTCATCGAAAACTGCGTCTCTTGCCATGGTGTTGCAGGACATGGGGACGGCCCTCTTGCAGCAGATTTGGATACACCACCAGCAGACCTGACACAAATTTCCAAACGCCGCGGCGGTATTTGGCCAATGCTTGAGATCATGTCAATCCTAGATGGCTATTCCCGAAATACACTCCCGCGTGAGGATATGCCGATCTTCGAAGGCTTTCTGGACAATGATATGGTCGAGTTCGATACGGGAAACGGAGTGAAGACCCTAGTGCCCTCCAAATTGGTTGCAATGGCCGACTATCTCGAAACCCTGCAAGACCCCGCACCGGAGGCTTATGTGCCATGAGCTCGATGTCAAATATGTCAAAACCAGTGTGTTTCGACAAAACTACTCGCGTATAACAGGCATTGGCACCTGCCGCAGCTAAAGTCTGCTGTGCGCCCTGAGTGATCAGTGCCGCAGCATACACAATCCGATGTTAATGGGGGGATCCGACGTTCCTTAAATTGCTGGCACAGCGGGATCAGAGCGGACTTTGCCGAACGAGGCTTCATGATGTTAGTCGTTCCTTGTCCCCGAATTGGTCTCCGCATATCAAGGGTCGGTGATCGGCAGAAATCAAACGGAGTTCGTCCATGAAAAACCCCATATTGATCTCTGCACTTGTGATCACTGGCACCGTTGCAGCGTGGGGTATTCTGGATGCTGACGGGCTGGCTGGATTTGCAGCACGACTGGTCCACATCCAGTTCACAAGTCGCGCATGGTTCATCATGTTGACTGTAACATTCATGTTGGTCGTCAGCGTCTGGTTGGCCTTTTCACGCTATGGAACAATAAAGCTCGGCAAGGATGACGATGAGCCGGAGTTTTCGACCCTGTCCTGGCTCACAATGTTGTTCTCTGCCGGTATGGGGGTGGGCCTTTTGTATTGGGGGGCGGCCGAACCCCTGACGCACTATAAGATCCTTGTTGAAGGTGGAGCAGGCCCGCGAGAGGCAGCCAATCAGGCGCTGTTTGTCACCAACTTCCACTGGGGCTTGCACGCTTAAGCAATTTACGCCCTCACGGGGCTGATCATCGCCTACTTTGGGTTCCGGCTTGATTGCCCGAGTTTGATCAGCGCGCCAATCGTCAAGGTCTTTGGGACGGGCAGAGTACCGAAAACTGTCGGCTGGCTCACTGATCTTCTGGCCATTGTTGCCGTTGCCATTGGTCTTGGTGGCTCAATCGCTATGGGCGTTTTCCAGATTAAGGACGGTGTCGATGCGTGGCTTGGTCTCGAGGGCACAGGACTAAGTCTTACACTGTTCATTTTCTTTCTTTTGGTTGTTGCTTATATCTTGCCTCTGACCGTTGATTTGTCGCGCGGAATGGCAATGCTGTCCAATACAGCAATGGCGATTGCAGGCGGCTTGATGGTATTCATCCTTCTGGCGGGTCCAACACATTACATAATGGGCGGCGTAACCGAGGCTGCTGGGCAATACCTCTGGAATGCATTCGTGCACGGCTTCCGAACTTTCACCTTTATGGACGAAAAGGCAGAAAATTGGTTTCAAGCCTGGACGCTGACTTACATGGTGTGGTGGCTGGCCTGGGCCCCATTCGTTGGGGTGTTCATTGCGCGGATATCCAAAGGTCGTACCATCAAAGAGTTCATTTTGGGTGTTATCCTCGGGCCATCTTTATTTTCAGTTTTGTGGTTTGGTATTTTTGGGAGCATGGGCTTTCACACAGCCTTGAACACAGACCTGCCGATCCTCGATCTGGTTGAAAACAACGCCAGCGCCATCACTTTTTACGTGCTCGACAACTTACCTGTGCCATCAATCACAATCTTCGCAGTGATCGCTGCTGCCTTTCTCTTCGTTATCACAAGTGTTGTAAGTGCCGCCTTTGTCCTGGGGATGTTTTCCAGCAATGGAGATCTCAATCCATCGGTCCGCATTAAGTTGATTTGGGGCGGCATACTGGGTGCACTGGGTTTGGTCATGATCTTATCTGGCAGTATTGATGCTATAAAATCCATCATCGCCCTAGGTGCTCTTCCCTTTGTTTTTGTGGTACTTCTGTTGGTCGTCTGTCTGTTGAAAGCCCTCAAAGCCGAGAGTGTGAATGAAAAATGAGCAATCTAATCGATACGATATTGAACATCGAAATCTTCCTCTTCATCGGGCTGCTGGTTTGGCTATATTTTAAGCCCGAGAATTCGGATGAAGAGTAGAAACCTCAACTAGCACTGAAGCAGGCCAGGAACTCTTAGTCAGACGAAATACTGGATGATACCGGCATAGGCCAAATCGATAAAGAACGCTGAAACCAGCGGTGAAAAGATAATCAGCTTCGGGGCTGACCTAGAGCGTCGACACCGATCCTCAATATCCATCATTTTGACCTTCACGCTCAAGGAAAAGTCATGGTGGCGGGACAAACAATGTTGAAGATTGTTAGTTTACGCGGGGTTGGTCTCTAAAAAACGACGGATTGTCAGCCGGGTTTTATGTCACAAGCGCTTGAAACGCTGCCCACTTTGAGTTTGGCCCGCGCAACAGAAATTTGTTTCAAAGATATGGCCGTGCGATCCTCGAACTTCCGCAATGTGGATGCTGCAAAGTAACGAATAAATTCGATACAATCGGCTGCGTGGGGTCGAAAGCGGAGGTTCCTAATATTGCTTTGTTTGGCAGCTTTGTTCGCATAGCGGACACTCTCACAGTGCAGTAAATATGCCGAATACGCGCAATTTTCTATTCATACCTGTCCGTTGCATGATCCAGCCCACCAACTCCGGCGTCGACCTTCACGTCACCTTCTGCTTGAAAACGGTTTATGTTGTGCTGCAGAATTGATTGATCTCAATCCACCGGCTGAAAGTTGTGGGTAACAGTGACCTTGCCGAATGAAACAAACCGGGAGCCGATAGTGGCAACTCAAAAACCTCAAGCGGACGTCTTTGAAATGACTGATGCCCGCTGGCAGGCGTTGAATAAATCAGGAGATGCACACAAACATCGCTACGGGCATGCGGCAATCGTGTCGGGTCCGGTCGGACAAGGTGGCGCTGCAAGATTGGCAGCGAGGGGTGCGATACGCATCGGGGCTGGCGTGGTCAGCGTTGTCTGCGACCAAGACGCAGTTGCCGAACATGCAGGCCAACTGAATGCCATAATGGTCAAACCCTACTCCGCAAACACCAACTTTCAGGAGCATTTAGCTGCGATCAAGCCGCAGGCAATCTGTATCGGGCCTAACTTAGGTTTGAACATCGCCAGCAAAAAACTACTCGCAGATGTTCTGACCCTAGGGCTTCCGACATGCCTTGATGCAGATGCTATAACACTGCTCGCTGACAAGTCGGCAAGCTTGCCAAACATCTCAAATCCACAAAGCGTTTTGACACCTCACGAGGGCGAATTGCGCCGCTTCATCCCTGAAATGTTTGCAGCAACGTCCTGCCGTGTATCTCTCGCGCAAGAGGCTGCCAGAAAGGTGGGTTGTACAGTTTTATTTAAAGGACCCGAAACAGTCATCGCAGCGCCAGATCGCATGCCCATGATTGTCTCTTCAAAGCCGTTTCGTAACACAAGTTGGCTTGCAACCGCAGGGTCAGGGGACGTGTTGGCAGGTTTTGTGACCGGTCTTCTTGCACGAGGGTTTGACGGCTTCGAAGCGGCGGCGATCGCAGCAGATCTGCATTTTCGCTGCGCAGATGCATTCGGTCCCGGTCTAGTCGCTGAAGATATCCCGGAAATACTACCACGCGTTTTCCGTTGATTAAGACCAGCTAGGCGCAAATTATCCGAACCAAAAGCCTCCTAGCGACAAACCAAGTGCTTGGTAAACAGCTCGTGGATGCTGATAAAGAGCGACTTCGAAGCCTACAGATGCGAGATGCAAAATTACTTTTGGCACCTCGAGGCAGAGCGCATTTGAGCTTTTGTAGAAGCTCAGGAAGTCTCGTGTGAATCGGGTGCTCTTGGGTAACATCGGTGTGCAAGGAGGCGCAGTCCTATGAAGGTACTGGGCCTGCAAACGTAACTTCCACCCACGTGCGAGAGGTTTGCTTCATAGCCCGCCGACTGGAGCCGGAATTCATAGTCCCGATGGAGCCCAAGCCAATCATGCGTTATCATTCAAATGAACCACTCAGGTGGAGCTGATCAGCACCTCATTTGAAGGAAGCTCAAGCCGTTGGACATTCATTGCGTTTTGAACGCAATTAACTGCAAGAACGAATGAACTGCCCTTTTCCAACATTGGATGAAGACGCGCAGGAAGTGCAGCCCCTTCTTGTCGGCCCTTATTGCCGGACTCCCTATAGTGCACCATCGTTCTTTAACATTTCCGCCATGAGCTATGGCGCATTGTCGGCACCAGCCGTGCGAGCCCTGTCCAAAGGTGCTAAACTAGCTGGATGCTGGATGAACACCGGGGAAGGGGGGCTGTCGCCCCATCACCTTGAGGGAGGCGCCGACGTCGTTTTCCAAATCGGTACAGCAAAGTACGGCGTGCGCGACGAGGCTGGCGACCTGTCAGATACCAAACTCAAAGAAGTTGCGGCGCATGAGCAAGTGCGCATGTTTGAACTAAAAATGAGCCAGGGTGCCAAGCCAGGTAAAGGCGGCATTCTGCCCGGTGCAAAGGTTACTCCAGAAATTGCTGCTATCCGTGGCATTCCGGAGGGCCAAGACTCTATCTCGCCCAACCGTCACCCCGAAGTGAACGATGCCGCCTCATTGCTTGATATGATAAATCATGTGCGCGACGTGACTGGCAAACCGGTTGGTTTTAAGGCCGTGGTCGGAAGTTATGGTTGGCTGTCCACCTTGGCGCAAGAAATTCACCGCCGTGGGATTGAATCTGCGCCAGACTTTATCACCATCGACAGTGGCGATGGTGGCACAGGTGCTGCACCCATGCCGTTGATGGACAACGTTGGATTGGTGATCAAGGAATCCCTGCCGCTCGTCGTTGATATCCTGACAGAACACGGCTTGCGCGACCGGATTAAAGTCATCGCTTCTGGTAAACTTGTGACACCATCGGAGGTCGCTTGGGCGCTGGCAGCAGGTGCTGATTTCATTAACTCAGCCCGTGGGTTCATGTTTTCTTTGGGCTGCATTCAAGCCCTCAAATGCAACAAGAACACCTGCCCAACAGGCATAACGACCCACAACAAGCGTCTACAAAAGGGTCTCAATCCAGAGAGAAAGTCAGTCAAAGTTGCCAACTTTTGCAAAAATGTAATCCACGAGGTCGAGGTGATTTCACATTCCTGCGGGGTTGGGCGCCCGCGTCTTCTCGAGCGTAAACATGTTCGTATCATGCAGTCGAATGGTACTTCAGTGGCGATGGATGAACGATATCCCTACAAAGAAATCCTGCCAGAATACTTGCCGCTGACGGCCGGAGAATAAAGGATAGTAAGGAACCTAACGAATTCAAAGGCAGAGGCCGTGAAGGCATCCGGTTTTTTGCGTCTAAGGACAAGAAGCAGAAGGCGATGGCGGAGTTATTGCCATCTCGGATTAGGAATACCTCGATGTGCCGAGCGCCAGAGCTTTCTGCGTGCGAAACCATGCCGTAGAGGACTGTTGGGGATGTTTGTGCCCCTTTGAAACGCTGCATTTTGTGTGGGAATACTAGCGCAGAGTTAGGCGTCTAGTTTCGTGCACTAGTGGTTGGTGTGCATCTTGAACGCTCCAGCTCCAGAAGCGTCCATAGATAAGTGATAGCTTTGTCGTAGAGATGATCGTTAGGCCCACAGGACACGATGCGCTGCAGCCAGAAAAGCGGCCAATAGTTGCGCGCGCAGCGGATTTCATGATCCTATGAACGAGTCGCGGCAAACAAAATAGCCGTTTGCGCATTGCACAAAAAAGTAATCGTCGGGCTACCGGCGTCGAAAAGCCGAAACAAAAGGCCCAAGGCAGGCAATCGTACTTCGAAGCTCACCTTCGAACTTTGGTATAGTATCTATGCTATCCTTGATCCTTGACTGATAGTGGATGTGCATACATGGCATTATTTCATCAGCCATTTTCCCAAGCGTATACCTAGGTAGAAATGCGAGTTTAACACCAGGAAAAAGCTTAAAAAGCCCCAGCACCGGCCTTTTGCACTCCATGCAAGTGCCGCTATCAAGAGCGAGCGATTTCTTGTGTTTTCTAAAAGTAATGGGCCGTGTGTTCGACGGGTGGATCGTACGAGCATCGGTTATTGATACATCGGCGTAAGGCTGTCCGTAGACTTCCTGACAAATCGTACAATGGCAAAACAGGCGCTTTGTTGGCAGTCGAGAAAGTTCGACCCTGCATAGTCCGCATTCACAAGCTGCTGTAATCGCCATCTTCTCAACCCCGCCACTTGTTTAGCCTGGTCCGATACTAGGATCGGGGCCGATAAAGTCGCAAATGCTAAATATCGTTATGGCGGATATTGGGTCGGGAAACCTTTTTTGAAGGAAGAGACTGGTTCGTTCCCGGCATTTGTCTCAGCCGAATTGGCGCACCCTTGATGGTGGCTTCTTGTCTATCGCAATTTAAGTTTGCTGTGCGCGGCAAATTGCAAACAAGCTGGCCCGCGAGCTTATACCCAGTTTGCTGTAGGCGCGTTTGCGGTAGGTTACGACGGTCGAGGGTGCGACGCCAATTTCAGCAGCGATCAGTTCTGCCTTTTGGCCTGCCAAGATGCCCAAGCAAGTGGCGCGTTCCCGTTTGCTTAGAACATCCAATACCGTGGGCGTGCCGGATTGAGTCTGGCGTTCAAAATGCAGCAACGCAAGCCGACCCGCTAAACTGGAAAGAGTCGGATCGGGCTGCGAAGTGGCGGTGCTCATTTGATATAGACTTACAAACAGCCTGAGGTCACCGGAGACACACAGCAAGGTCGTTTTGGCCAAAAGGCCAGGCGCATCAAAAAGCGCATGGCGGTAGTCAGCGTCCAATTCCGTGGCTATTTCGCTGAGGCGGCGCAGCGTTACCGTGCCCGAATGGGCTGCCAATAACTCAGGCAACAGTGGGTCGCGCTTGTACCAGCCATCCAGATACATTGATGCCAGTTTGTCCGCCAAAGCAGTTTGGCTGAAATGGCGCGACATAAGGCAGGATGCTTGGCTTTCGCCGATGGAAAACACCATGATCTGATCGATGCCGAGTGTTTCAACAAAGTCGCAAAACATCTCCGCGAAGGCGTCAGTTCCCAAACGCGCCAGGCAATGGGCGATGTGGTGTGCAGTCGATATTATGCCGATATCATGCCGATATCATGCCGATATCATACCATGTCCCCCGCAAAAGGGGACAGACGCTTCTGACTTAACCCCATACCCTGCCGGTAAATATTTGGAGGATGCCATGAGGCCTAAGGGACGCAACGAGACGGATTCTCTCTATTTTACCTACCCGTATTTTGATGCGCCGTCGAATCGCGATCACCTATCAGACCCCGTTTCAGTTGCCATTGTGGGCGCTGGTCCCATTGGCATGACAGCGGCTCTTGGCCTCGCGCGCGACGGGGTGGCGTCGGTTCTCTTCGACGCAAAGCTTACATTTAATGACGGCAGCCGTGCAATTTGCGTAGCTCGCTCAAGCCTGAATATTTTTGAACGCATTGGCGCTGTTGCCCCGTTTTTGGAAAAGTCGTCGGGATGGACAACCGGGCGGAGCTTTTACCGAGGTCAGCAAACTCTTGAATTCGAAATGCCCGATAGTGATCAAGAAAAATACCGACCGATGTACAATCTGCAACAGCAATATATTGAACAGTTTCTATGGGATGCCGTTGAGAAGGAACCCCTTATCGAGGCACGTTGGCAAAGCAAGGTCACGGGCGTTGAGGATACCCCAAATGCCGTGCGGCTTGAGGTGGAGGACGCTCATGACTGCTATACGATTGCGGCAAATTTTGTGTTGGCCGCCGACGGTGCAAGAAGCCAAATGCGCAAGATGCGTGGGCTGCGTCTGAAGGGCGATAATTACGAGCGGCGCTATGTGATTGCGGATGTGCAGATGCCGCTTGGTTACCCGACGATCCGCCGTGCTTTGTTTGATCCTGATTGCAGACGCGGTGCGACAATCCTTATCCATAAACAGCCGAGCAATATCTGGCGGATCGACTATCAATTGGCCGATACAGATGATGAGGCAGATGCGATGAAGGAGAGCACGGTGCGTGCCTCTGTCAGCGCGGTTTTGAACGAGATCGGCTATGATGGTGATTGGGAGTTGGAGTGGTGGAGCACCTATTCTGCCAACACCCTTGCGCTTGATGACTACCGCGACGGACAGGTCTTCTTTGTAGGAGATAGTGCGCATATCGTTCCGATTTTCGGCGTGCGTGGGCTGAATAACGGCTTGGCTGACGCACATAACATCGCGTGGAAGCTGGCTTGGGTCACGCAAGGTAAAGCAAGTCCTGCGCTACTTGATAGCTATACTCCCGAACGGCGCGGTGCCACGTTGGATGTGTTTGCCAACGCCACAAAATCCGCTCGGTTCATGACACCGCCCACACGCGGTTGGGCGTTAATGCGTGATGCGGCCTTGAACCTCGCGCTCAGCCATCCGTTTGCCGGGCAGCTCGCCAATCCGCGGCAGATGACGCCGTACACCTATGCAGACAGCCCGGTTGTTATCGCCGATGATACGACGTTCACCGGTGGTGCGCCATCGGGGGCAGCGTTGCCAGAAGCGCGCGTGGGCGATGGGTATCTGTCGGACCTGCTGGGAAAAGGTTTCTCGTTAATTGTGTTCGGGGAGGGGCTTGCGCAAAACTTGGACATTCCTGGTCTGAATCATTGTTGTTGAGGCCGGGTCTGACGCTGGGAACCTGCTGCACGGCGGTCCGTTGAGCGCCTATCTTATACGTCCTGATCTGCACATAGCCGCTCGCAGGTACGAGGCTACGCCCGCCACCAATATGCTTGGAATGAAACATGCAATTGCAGGAGCAGAACTATGAGCCCGACCGATGTAGAGCGCGTATATGATGCCCTTGCAGAAGCTCTTGATATGGTTGGTGCAGAAAAATCTAAGCTGTTTCTCGCCAAGCTTGCCCTGCTGCTTCCGAAGGAACTCGATGATGTTGAGCGCGTTCTCAGTCTCATCAACATGGCAAGCATCAATCTCGATGCTTCAAACTGAAATGAATGTAATCTCTATCTGATTTAGGAGTAGGCTCCATGTCGTCATCTGCGGATGCTGAAAGAATGCCAACTTGCAGTATTGGGCAATGGTCTGCTTCTATTTGTACTGTGGGCATTGTGGTCAGTCTGCATATCGAAATCTTGCTTTGGGCTGAGAGCAGTCATTGCTTGCAAAGTGGCGAACGGCCGCTCCGTCCGCAACCCGGTCATAGTCCCTCTCGAGCTTGCTACGGATTGCACCTCCTTCCGCTTTTCTCGCCATGCAGCGGGCCGTCTTTGCTACAATACGGCCCCAATTTGCCAAGGCACAAATTCGACGCCACCAAAACCGAGATCCTCGCTTTTTGTCGCTCTCCCGCTTGCGACATCGATGAGCGTTTCAAATATCTCTGCGCCCTTTGCAGCAAGAGCAACACCTTCGACGATATCACCGCAGTTGATATCGATATCCTCGCCCATGCGCGCATAAAGATCGGAGTTTGATGACAGCTTAATGCAAGGTGCGGGTTTGTACCCCGAAACAGAACCGCGACCCGTGGTGAACGCGATTAAATTGGCACCAGATGCAACTTGCCCAGTGACAGAGCAGGGGTCGTAGCCGGGACTGTCCATAAAGACGAAACCCTTGGACGTAATCGGCGCGGCGTAATCAAACACACCGGACAGCGGTGCTTGCCCGCCCTTTGCGACAGCACCCAGTGACTTTTCAAGGATCGTGGTCAAGCCGCCCCGTCTGTTGCCGGGGCTGGGGTTGTTATCCATTTTTGCACCATGCAGCGCACAGTATTCTTCCCACCAAGTGATCTTATCCAAAATCGCCTGCCCAATATCAGCGGAGACAGCACGGCGAGTCAAAAGGTGCTCAGCACCGTAAATCTCGGACGTTTCGGACAGGATTGATGTCCCTCCATGCTGGACCAACAAGTCAGAGGCGACACCCAAGGCCGGATTCGCAGTAAAGCCGGAATATCCATCCGACCCACCACATTGCATGCCCAACACAAGCTCAGACACGGACGCAGGGCTGCGGCTTGCTTGGTTTGCAAAAACGGCAAGTGATGCAATGTGGGTGAGACCGGCTTCGATTGTGCGCCGTGTGCCGCCCATCTGCTGGATCGTCATATAGCGCAAGCAGCCATCAGCGGTGATTTTACGGTCGCCAACAAGGTCCGCGAGCTGAAGCACCTCGCAGCCGAGCCCAACCAAAAGGATCGCTCCGAAATTTGGGTTTCGTGCGTATCCCGCCAGCGTGCGCAGCAAAATATCGTATCCGTCGCCGCGATTGGCCATGCCGCAACCACTGCCATGCACGATCGGCACAATGCCATCGACATTGGGATAGGCGTCCAACAAGCCGGATTTGTCCGCAGCTTCCGCGATGAAACGTGCGACAGAGCCAGAGCAATTCACGGACGTCAAAACGCCGATGTAATTGCGCGTGCCAACGCGACCATCTTCCCTGTGATACCCTTGGAACGTCCGAGATCGATCTGGTGCAGGCAGTGGATTGGCCGCTGATGCAAACGCATAGTCTTTGGTATGGTCGCTCATGCTCATGTTGTGGTCATGCACATGCGAGCCAGCCGGAACAAAGCAATCCGCTTTGCCAATGATTTGGCCATAGCGCAGTACATGTGAGCCAGCTGCGATATCGACTGTCGCCACTTTATGTGAACGTGGGATTGGCGTTGTCGCTATGTCCTCACCCACTTCCAAAGCGGTCAACGCAATGGCCACATTGTCGATCTCGTTCAAACGCAGCGTCTTGGCCTCAGCGCCCTCAGTCATTTAGTTGCACAATCGCTTTGATCAGACCCGCACGGTCCGAGGCCAGCTTGCTGAAAGCAGTCGTCAAGTCATCGAGAGACAGGACATTGGAGCATAGCGCATCCGCATCAATCAGATTGTCCCGGAAGGCCGACATGACCCAATCAAAATCAGCCTTAAGTGCGTTGCGGCTGCCGATCAGGCGCATTTCACGTTTGTGGAACTCAGGGTCGTTGAACGTGATGTCATCTTTGACGACACTGACCAAAACATAAGAACCGCCATGACCAACCGCAGGAAAGCCCGCCTCAATAGCGCCGCCATGACCCGTCGCATCAAACAACACGTCAAAGCCTTCGCCGCCCACGGAGGAGAGGGCAGCCTCTAAACTGGTGTGCCCACTGTCCAAGCCAAACTTATCGGCTGCCATCGTCAAACGTTCAGTGCTGAGGTCAAGTAGAGTGACATGAGCACCCTCTAGGCGCGCGAAAAGCGCGGCACCGATGCCAATTGGACCAACACCGGTCACGAGAACCGTGTCGCCCGTGGAGACCCCGGAACGACGCACAGCATGTGCACCAATGGCCAGAAACTCGACCATTGCAGCTTGTAAGGGGGTCAGCCCATCTGCCGGGTAGAGGTTTTGCGCAGGGACGGCCAGTTGCGGGACAAGTCCGCCATCCCGGTGGACACCAAGCACCTCGATTTTCGAGCAACAATTGGGCTTACCACGTTTGCAGGCGCGGCATTTCCCGCAAGACAGATACGGATTTACGACCACGAGGTCGCCTGCAGACCAGCCGCCTTCGTCTTTTGTCACCCGGCCGCTCAATTCGTGGCCGATAACACGGGGGTACTCGAGAAATGGGTGCTTACCCTCTAAAATATGATAGTCGGTCCCACACAGACCAACAGCGCAGATGTCGATCAAGACCCAGCCTTCGGGAATATCGGTGATGACAGGACGGTCCTGCACAACAAAGGTTCCTGGTTCAACGACGACTCCGGCCAGCATTGTATCGGTGCTCATGCGCCTTGCCCTCGTGGCGTCCAATCATCGGGCAAAGTGCCCTTGATGATCAGGCTCAGGATATCGTCTTTGTTCACGTCTTCGATGCGGAACGCGCCAACGTTGCGGCCTTTGTTCATGACAATCACACGGTCGCAGAGATCAAAGACGTCATGCATGTCGTGACTAATCAGGAAAATTCCAATGCCTTCGTTCTTCAAGCGGATTGTCAAATCGGCAACCATCGCTGTCTCCGACGGGCCAAGTGCCGCTGTCGGCTCATCCATGATCAGAACCTTCGCCTGAAAATAGATCGCGCGGGCAATCGCGATAACCTGTCGTTGACCACCCGACAACTTTGATACGGGATCTCTGAGGTTTTTAAAATTCGGATTGAGCTGGTGCAGCGCATCCTTGGTCTCAGCATACATGCGCGCTTCATCAAGGTTGCCAAAGCGAGTCTTCAATTCACGACCCAAAAAGAGATTTGCGGCTGCGTCCAGATGGTTGGCCAATGCCAATGTCTGGTAAATCGTCTCGATTCCATATTTCTTGGCATCTTGCGGTGATTTGAAATCAACCTTCTCACCGTCTACATTTATTTGACCACCACTGAGCGTCATCGCGCCAGACAGCATGCGCATCAGGCAGGATTTTCCCGCACCATTGTGGCCAAGTACGCCTACGACTTCGCCCGGGTATAGATCAACGGACACACCTTGTACGGCGTGGACACCACCAAATTGCTTGTCGATATCTGACATTTGAATCAGGGGCGTGTTTGGAAGGGCTGTGTCCAACATTTGAAATCCTATGAGAGTAAAGTTGGGTCGGCACACACAAGCGCGCCGACCCATGCACAATTAGTAAAGTACGTTTTGTGCTGCGGGAGTATCGATGTTCTCCTGGGTGACCATGACGACACCTGTATCGATGAAGTCAGTGATTTCATTGCCTGCCAGAATGTCAGCAATTGCATTCACGCCAAGTTCACCCATCTGGAAGGAGCCCTGAACTGCAGTCGCCAGCAATGTGCCGCTCTTAACCATGTCCTGCAGGTCAGCGTTGCCGTCAAAACCGATTGCTGTCAGCTGACCGGCTTTGCCAGCCTGCTCAATCGCACGACCCATGCCGATAGCAGTTGGCTCGTTAGCACCAAAGATGCCGATAAGATCGCCGTTCGCGGCCAAGATATCTGTTGTCTGGTTCAGCGCTGTCGCCATTTGGGACTGCGAATAGAACGGGCCAACAACTTCAATCTCGGAGTTTTCGCCAAGATATTCGACAAAGCAGCCGACGCGGCCAATCTCGGATCCAACACCAGCAACGTAAGACATCACGGCGACTTTGCCTTCACTGCCTGCGTTGTCGATCATCATCTGTGCGGCTTGCTGGCCTGCGGCGCAATTATCCGTGGACAAGAATGACTGGTAGTACTGGTCGCTGCCTTCAGCCAGGCCACTGTCGATGATCGTGACAGGAATGCCGGATTCAAACGCACGGCGCACGACAGGTGCCAGTGCTTCTGGATCGGAAGGGGCCAGCACGATGCCTGCAACGCCACGGTTGATGGCATTTTCGACCAAGGCAACCTGATCTGCGATTGCAGATTCAGAAGCTGGGCCGTTGAACGTCATTGTGTGTTCGCTGTGGGCCTCGATTGCCGCTGTCGCGCCTTTGTTTACGTTCTGCCAGAAGCTGGAGTTCGTCGTTTTGACGATCACCGCGATTTCGCCTGCGGACGCAACGGAAGCTGCGGTAGCAAGAACGCCCGTGACGAGGGCTGTTGTCAGTAATTTCTTCATGGTTTCCTCCCTTTGAAGACTTAGTCAGTGTTGTTATTTTCGATTTCGGAACTGGTCGATATAAACCGCTCCGATCACCACGATCCCGATAATGATCTGTTGTATGAAGGCAGAGGTGCCTGCCATATTCAGGCCATTGCGCAGAACGCCGATGATAAATGATCCGATCATACTGCCGGAAATACTGCCGACGCCGCCCATCAAGGACGCGCCGCCGATGACGGAGGCTGCGATGGCATCCAGTTCGTACATGACGCCTTCGTTTGGTTGCACCGTCACAAGGCGCGACATCAAAACCATGCCTGCAAGCCCGGCCAACGCACCCGATGCTGAGTAGGCCCAAATCTTGGTGCGGTCGACGTTGACACCAGAAAGGCGCGCGGCCTCTTCATTGGAGCCAACAGAAAAGATATGCCGCCCGATCTGACGCTTCTGTAAAAGGAACGCGCCAAGAACCGCCATGATGAATAACAAGACAGCCGGGTAGGGAATGCCGGCGAAGATAACCTTTGGAAAACCGTTGCTCTGCATCTCGACGGCGCGAAAAAACGAGCCATTTCCCAACGTACCGAAGGCTTCGCCCAAGCGGCTGATCGGGGCAGCACCTGTCAGTTGCAGCGCTATACCGCGCGCGATCATCATCATGCCCAGCGTCGCTACAAACGGCGTGATCCGCATCTTGGTTATAACAATGCCGTTGACGAAGCCGCAGGCCGCCCCCGCCAAGATGCCAAGCGCCATGGCTGGAACGACAGGGACGCCTGCTTTGATGACCAAGCCCGCGACAACCCCCGCCAAGGCCAGAACCGACCCCACACTTAGGTCGATGCCGCCAGTGATGATGACCATCGTCATGCCAATTGCCAATAAGCCGATAACCGAGGTTTGCAGCAGAACAGTCAGGCCGTTGTTTACGCTCAGGAATGCCGGGCTGGTGAACGAAAAGGCCAAAATCAACAAGATCAGCGTCAGCAATGCCGATAACTTGTGCAGCTTTGACCCTGTGGGTAAAAAGCTGAGTTTTGATTTGCCGTCATTGGCCGCCATTTTGTTCTTCCTTCCATGACAAACCAACCCGATCGTGAGTTATCTGTCTTTAATAATAATAAACCGTACGGCGCTGAAATCACGCCGTCAAATGTTTTTAATTTTTTTGAACATTTCGTAAAAAACAGGTATGATGGCGATATCTGAACCAGGATTTAAAACCGCAATGGCCCGTACGAACACACGCTTTGTCGAAGCGCACACTGAAATGTTAAGCATCTGTGATGCAATGGATATTGGTGATCTTTTGCCATCTGAAAACACGCTGGCATCGCGCCTTGGGGTCAGTCGAACGGTGGTGCGCAGGGTTTTGGCCCAATTGGATGAACAATCCATAATTGAGCTACATGGGCGTGAAAAAGTCATCAAACGTCGCTCGATCCAAGAAGACCGAGCCGAAGCGCCACCCGTCTTGTTGAACATTGACGAGTTGGAAGGGCGATTCTTGGATTGGGTGCTGCGCATGGACGTTCCACCGGGCACCATGTTGAACGTCGCACAACTGTCTAAGGATTTTTCCGTCGCGACCCACACCTTGCAAGAGTTCTTTTCATCGCTGAGCCGTTTCGGGATCGTCGTCCGGCGTCCAAAGGGGGGCTGGGTGCTGCACGGCTTCACAAAAGACTACGCGGTCGAGCTCTCGGATTTCCGTACATTGCTTGAGCTAAATTCCGTCAGCCAAATTGTAACGCTGCCCGACTCCCATGAGATTTGGCCGCGTCTTGATCAGCTAGAGCGCGATCACAATGATCTTCTCGACCGGATTGATGAGGATTATCATGATTTCTCACACTTGGATGAAACCTTTCACACCGCCATCAATAACGTGGTCACAAACCGGTTCGTGAAAGAGTTTCAAAAGATCATCTCGCTGGTGTTCCACTACCATTTTCAGTGGAATAAATCGGACGAACGTGTGCGCAATGAAAACGCGATCCGCGAGCATCTTGTTTATATCGACGCATTGCGCAGTCGCGAACTGGACCGTGCACAGGCAGCTGCGAGACGCCATCTTGCCACTTCAAAACAGACCTTGCTGACTTCGCTGAAGGTCAACAGCCACGTACCTTAGGTCGTCACAAAGCTGCGCGCCTGTTCAGTGAGTGGCTTGTTTGCTGCCGCTAGATTGTGCTCCAATGAGCTAACTTTGCCGGTGCCAAGCAGCACGGAGCAGGCAGCGTCATGGTTCAATGCAAATTGCAACGCCGCTTCAGCCAGCGTCAAATCTACGGCTTTGGCGCGCGCTTGCAATGCGGTGACCTGATCGAGGATGTCTTGCGACGCTGGCGCGTAATCGAACCACGCGCCGGGCTTTGGCCCCGTCGCAAGAATGCCCGAGTTGAAAATCCCGCCTAACACCAAACTCGTGCCTTGTTTTGCACATCGATAGAGCAACTCCTTCTCAGCCTCTCGGTCGAGCAAAGTCAGACGTCCGGCCAGCAAGATTACATCGAGCGCCTCACGTTGCATGACGTCGATGCAGACCTGACTTTCATTCACTCCAAGGCCAATGGCACCTATCCGGCCTGCTTGCTTAAGATCGCGCAGTGCGCCCATGCCAGATCCCAAAAGGTCCTCCATATGTCGGGCACCTTCTGTGGCACCATGCGTGTAATCGCCGATGTCATGGACATAAACGATCTCGACATGATCCGTCCCCAGCCGTTCACAACTGCTTTCAAGACTTTGGCGAATACCATCCGCTGAATAGTCGTACCGAACGTCATTCGCCAAAGGCTGGACAAAACCATCAGCCTCTTTCATCGCCGCCCCCTGAGACAAGACACGTCCTACCTTGGTTGACAATATATAGGCGTCGCGCGCCTTAGTTCGCAAAAATACGCCAATCCGTTGCTCTGACAATCCACGCCCGTAGTGGGGGGCAGTGTCGAAGTACCGAATACCGGCAGACCACGCGTGCTGAAGGACGGCGGTCACATCTGCGTCGCTTACGACACCGCCCAAATTGCCAATGCTGGCACACCCAAAGGATAATGAGGTAACCGAAACTTTGGTCTGACCAACAGGTCTTGTGACAATGGACATCAGGTGTGTTCCTTATGGGTGGCGACGATTGCAGCCAGAATGGGTTTCGGTGAAAGATCCCCGCGGTCTTTCGCCCAGGCCAGCATCGCCGCAATCCTTCGCGCCACTTTTTGGGGATGGTTTTGCGCAATATCCGCGATCCGGTGGTCCAGAAAAGGGTTCGCAAAACGCTCTAGGGTGGTGATGACGTAGGCGTCGAATTGCTCCGCCAGATCGGCCGCGACGAATGCGGTGCGCACCTCATGATGCAATACGTGCCTAAGCTGACCCAGTTCATTGGCATCGTTGACCAGATGCCGGACAAGAACATCATCCTTACCCCCGCGTGCGCGCCAACGGTCCGCAAGAAATGTATGACCAAGGTTCAAGACAAACAGCTTCAACGCCTCGATATCAGCCAGCGATGCAACGACCTGTACGGCGGGGTGCCGACAGGGGATGACCAATCCGGGCTGATCCTCGATCGCCCAAAGCGCATAGGCTTCTGCAACTGCGCCAGCTGGCTCAAGAGGTTGCGACACGATCCGGTCCACCAGCGAATTCACCCACGTCACATTGCGTTCTAGATAGGCAAGAAAATCGGGCGCGTCATCCTTCGCCAGTTCCATTACTCGAGCTTTCAGGACAGTCCCGTTGTCAACGATCAGCTCCATCGGCATGATCTGGATTGGGGCTGCGCCTGCGGCAAACCGAAGACGTAAAAGTTGTGTTAATTTGGCAGGGTAGGACATCGCCTGCTTGAAGGTAGATGACCCGTCGCTCAGTCGCGGCGCAAATCCTGCATCGCCGGTATTTGACAGAACAATCTGGGCGTCCTGTACGAAGATGCGGACCACTTCGTCCCATTGACTGGCCGTGGAAAGTGTCCGCGAGACGCTCTTTACATCCAGCGTTTCTTGCACTCTTTCACCATGAACCAACCCCTCAATGCGCACCGGATAGGACCCTACCAAAGCGGCCAAACGCGTAGTTCGGCTGGGATCACCAGAACTTTGCACAACGGTGATCGGACCTACGTCCTGACCTTCCTCCATGGCTTGCGATACGAAAAGGTCAGCGTGTGCTTGCAAGAAGCGGCTCGTGCCGAACTGAAGAATGGGCGTGGGTTGCAAGGGCTGTCCTTTCGTCGACGCCGGATTGAAGTCAGCGCTTTACGTTTGGTTGTTTTTAATTATACAAAACAATTCAAGTCAACCATATCTTCATCGGAACGTCAGATGTCTTCACTTCCTAAGATCGATGCGCATCAGCATTTTTGGCAAATTTCACGTGGTGACTATGATTGGATGACGGACGATGTCGCTGCTATTCGGCACGATATTTTTCCGCCCGACCTGTTACCATTGCTTGAAAAACATGGGCTTGCAGGGACGGTTGTCGTCCAAGCGGCAGCGACAGTGACCGAAACCGAGTTCCTTCTTGGCTTGGCCAAAGAAACTCCTTTCATCAAAGGCGTGGTCGGCTGGGTAGATCTTGAAGATCCCAGTTGCCCCGATGTGTTGGACCGTTTGATGGCCTCCGCCGCCTTCAAGGGGGTGCGCCCCATGCTCCAAGACATCAAAGACACCAACTGGATTGCTCGACCTGCCGTCGTGGGTAATTTGGTTGCCCTTGCTGAGCGCGGTTTGCGGCTTGATGCTCTTGTGGTCCCACGCCATCTGGATGTTCTTGCCCGTGTGGCCGCTGATCTGCCTCAGCTGCCTATTGTCATCGATCATTGCGCAAAGCCTGTCGTCGCTAAAGGTGCCGACGCCGGTGACTACTGGCGTGATCAGATGGCTCGCTTGGCCGAATTGCCCAATTTGATGTGCAAAATATCTGGCCTTGCCAATGAAGCTGGGCCTGATTGGAACGCGGACGTTCTGCGCCCCGTCATTGACCACGTTGTTAAACACTTTGGCTCAGAGCGGATCATGTGGGGGAGCGACTGGCCTGTTCTGAACCTCGCAGGGGACTACGACCAATGGCGGGCCGTGACCGATCAGTTGTTCGCAGACCTGCAAGAACAGGAACGCGCGGAAATTTATGGCGGGACGGCCACCCGTTTTTATGGCTTGGAGCTCTCTTGATGACCTATCACATTGCCTGCATCGGTGAACCGTTGGCGGAAATCTCGCGCGGTAAAGCGAACCTTTCCGTCGCTTTTGGCGGTGACACATTGAACACCGCGATCTATTGCGCGCGTGCTGCCAAGAACCATGACATAGCAGTCCACTACGTGACCGCGATTGGGACTGACGCCCTCTCTGAGGCAGCCCTGGAGCTGATGACACGCGAGGGTATCCACACGACGTACATGACGCGTGATCCGGAACGGCAAATCGGCATCTATGCCATCCAAAATGACGCCCACGGCGAGCGGTGTTTCCATTACTGGCGTGAAACATCCGCCGCGCGCGCCATGTTTTCAACGGACGCTTCACCGCACCTTGCGGCGATCGAGATGGCAAACCTGGTCTATCTGTCGGGCATTAGCCTCGCGATCCTAACCCAAGACGCTCGCGACCGGCTTTGGCACGCTTTGGCGGCGCGGCGCGCCTCGGGCCTTCGGGTCGCGTTCGACTCAAATTACCGCCGCAAACTGTGGGACTCTTCAGACACCGCAAAGCGCGAGATTGCACGCTTCTGGGACATCACAGATATCGCCCTGCCGTCACATGAGGATGAAGCGGAACTCTTCGGCGACAGTAACGCCACCACCATTGTTAACCGAATTGTTGCAGCAGGCGCGCAATCCGGCGCGTTAAAATGCGGCGATGCTGGACCGGTTCAAATTCCATTGTCTGACAACGTGCAAAGCTTCGCCAAAGCCCGCACCGTTGTCGACACAACAGGGGCCGGAGACAGCTTCAATGGTGCCTATCTCGCGGCCATCGCATCCGGCGGAGTACAAACAGACGCCTTGTCCGAAGCCCACCAATTGGCTGCGCGTGTCGTAGCACATCAAGGTGCTGTCTTGCCGCTATCTCCAGCCCCAACACTCCGCCGCATGGGCAGCGTCATCCGCCTCATGCCTGAACATCTGGAAGAATACAAACGTCTCCACGCCGATGTCTGGCCCGGCGTCCTACGCCGCTTGGAAGCCTCCAATTTCGCCAACTATTCTATCTACCTCAAGCAACCCGAATTCCTGATGTTTGGTTATTTCGAGTATACTGGAAGCGATTTTGAAGCCGACAATGCGGCCATTGCCGCTGATCCCATCACGCAAGAATGGTGGGCGGTCTGCGGGCCGATGCAGGACCCATTCGAGACCCGTGCAGGAGGCGAATGGTGGGCCGAAATGGAAGAAGTGTTCCATTTAACCTAATTGGTTCAATCGATTGCGGCCGACAAATCGTGAGTAAAGTGCCCGTTTCGTTGCAAATTGAACCACTTTTGAAACGAGCAATCTGATTGACTACATTTCTTCCAGCGGCGCGGCACATTTCCGCACCTCGCGGACGCAACGAGGCTTTTTCACATCTGTTTTGGGCGCGCTGCGGTAAGGCTCAATGTTCGCCATGGCGACATTCACAACATTAAAGGTTTATAGGTCCAGACCCTACCTAGCTTGCGATATGCGGCTTCAATGCACTCTCCCGGCCACAACCAATTCGATTGCATCACCGACTACGACATACCCCGCCCGAAAAAGGTGCGGGCAAGCTATCAGTTGGCCATCGATCCACCCTCCATGATGTTTTGCTGCTGGCCCGCCGTGGGCAATGACGAAACGCGGCTTGAACGTCGCCAGCAGCAAATCGAAAGCGTCTGTGGTGCTGGTCGGCATGTTCGCCATTTCGGTCGATGGTGTCGCGAAGATGTTGGTTTTCAGCACTCCCGGCACCGCTGTTGTGAGCCAATCAATACGTCGTCGAGTGGCTGACGCGCCCTTGCGGCGTACTGCCCGTTCAGCGTCGTAGTCCTTTCGCCATGATACAAGATCGAAACCGCTAGCAGAGGACCAAAATCGCCACCAATCACCTCCGTTCTGGGCGCCTACAGTGAGGCATCAGCTAGGACCTTGTCATGTCGCTCTGGGCCTGTGGCGGTTGTTGGAGTGTAGATCTTTTTAGCTTATCTTTTTTGGCTAACTAGACGCCCATAAAGGTATGGATTTTTTGCCTAGCGGGCGTTGTATATTGGTTAAGACCTCAGTTTTTCAAGCTAAATTCCTGAGTATCGCGCAGTATCACTGAGCTGCTTACCAATTGTTTTTGTTTGCTTTAATATCGCGTTGAGCTGCATGAGGTAGCACCTGCTTGCACACCGTTACCCACAAAACGCCGACAAAGAATGCCAAAGCTATCAGAGACGTTTGCGCGGAAATTGACGCATGCGAGAGCGGGAACCGACAAGTATTGGGACTCCGAAATCAAGGGCTTGGTGCTCTTCGTGGGGAAGCGATCCAAGACCTGGTATTTCCAGAAAGACGTAGGCGGTCAGACCAAACGCATTCTGATTGGCCGGTTCCCAACGATCTCAGCGCAGGCTGCACGACAAACTGCACTTGGGTTTGCTCTGGAGATGGGCAGGGGGGCAGGGAAGGCGGCGCAGATAGGCGCGCCTACGCTTGAAGCTGCGACGGAAGTCTACTTGGCGCGCCCAAAGTTGCGCTCTGAGGTCCACAAGAGTGGCACACGAAGGCAACTGGAACTCCATTTAAAAGATTGGATGCGATTGCCCCTGGATGAGATTAGCAAAGCGATGGTTGTTCGCCGCCACCAGGAATTGGCGAAGATGCCGTCTGGGGCCAACCATGTGCTTCGCGCCTTTCGGTCAATCTATAACCATGCGCGTCGGACTTACGACCTGCCCGAATGCCCTACCATGGCAATCGAATGGTATGCGGAAAAACCGGACGGCCGTATTATTGATGACTTGAAGGCGTGGCGGCAAACGATCGACGATCTGAACAACCCGATACACCGCGTGTTCTATGAGTTTCTTCTGTTTACCGGCCTAAGAAAAACCGAGGCGCTGACTCTTCAGTGGAGCAGTATCCACGAAGATCATATCCACCTGCCCATGACCAAAAACGGCCGGAGTTTCGACCTGCCCATCTTACAGTTGCATCATGAGATCCTAGCGCCGTTGCGGCCTCTCAGCCGACAGTGGGTGTTTCCTTCTCCAAAATCAGTGGTTGGGCACATCACAAAACCGGAAAGGCTCAAATATAACCCACATATGCATCGCAGGACATTTGCAACGGTTGCAATGGAAGCGGGCGTTCTGGAAGAGATCGTAGGTCGGTTGCTCAATCATACTAGGTTGTCGATCACGGGGCAAAGATACACTCGGCCGTCACTGGTTGCACTTCGTCCCTCAATGGAAGCTGCATGCAGCGAAATCACGGGTCGTATCAACTCAAGCACTTCAGCCTAATAGACTTTCTAGCAAAGCTCGAATTAGGAAGCTGGGCCTTTGCCGTGGTGTGGAAGACAACTCTGAACTCCTTGAGACATACGCTGCAAATACCGATCAGACCCTCGCTGCAAAAGAGAAATATGAGGAAAGGCTAATACGTGAAATGTGCAGGGGGAGAGTTTTTGATGGTTGCCGGTTTCATTGTATCGTCCGCCTATAGTTAGGCTTTGGACCTATCAACAGGTCCCAGCGTCAAGGGCTGCTTTGCATTCTTAGAGATTGCCTATGGTCTTGGGCCAAGAATATGCGCGGCACTCTGCATTTCCTATGGCGCGGGTTATTAGACGTCGCGCTAAGTCTGATCAAGGACACCTGATATATCTCCGTCCAGAACAGGTCGGAGGAAATGTCTATCGTATCTCAAGATGCATTTGGTTCTGACGGCGAAATCATACGCTGCAATGCAATCTGGATCGGCTGCGCTGTCCGTTCGGTAAGTTTCATAAGTCGCCAGAGATGGGAATGAAAATGCCGCAAAGGCCAGGTCATTCGGCCCCTCGTGCGGCAGAAAATATCCATGATGTGTACCGCCAAACCGTTCTACCAGCGGGATCCATGCTTTTGCATAGACCTCAAAACTGTCGATTTTGGCGGGGTCGATCTTATAGGTCACGTGACACGTAATCATGAGGGCTCCGGAAATTTCGCATGTGCGGGGATTTGCTCTAAGTCCGACGCCCAAAAGGGTTGCTCAGAGGTGAATATTCTTAGACGTTCGGCAACGATCGCGGGACCACTCAAGGACCCGGCGGGAACGATCATCTTTGTTCCGTCGCCACTGGCCCAAGGCACACCTGACCCGCAGACCCGGCAGAACGACTTGGAGATATCCCGCCCCGGCATCTGGTAATTTTCGATCTCGCCATTGCCGCTTAGCCAATCGAAGCCTTCGATGGCCCCGAACAAATTAGAGGCAAACGCCGACCCGGAGATTTGGCGGCACTGCTCACAGCTACACAAAAACAGTTTCTCGAAGTTGTTGTCGACCTCGTACGAAACTGCACCGCATAGGCAGCCGCCTTTGATTTTTTGCATCTTCGCTATCCTTCACTATGTGGCGCAACAAGTCTGCTAATGCGTTGCAACTGATCTTTAGCCTGCGTCACCATTCGGTGCAGGGTATCTTGGGCGGGCTCGATAACCCTAACGAAATCGGCGGCTTCACCGACAATCACTGGGGCAATATCTGTGTCGTCCAGATTCCGCGCGGCTTCAAAACGCGCTTGTTCCTCGGGAAGGTTTTGCCTGAGGCCCTCGATGTCCGAACTCCATTGCCGCGTGAAGGAATTTCGCATCGTGCGGAGGTTCCAACCGTCTGGCCAATCGAGACCGCGCGCCATGTCGAAGACGGAACTGCGTTCAGTATTATCACCGCTGGCACGAAGCGCGTCCCGTTTCGCATTGAAGCTCGCGAGGGATTCGTTGCTGGCAAAAAAGCCGGTTCCGCACAACACGCCTGCGGCCCCAAGGGCCAGAGCCGCGGCTAAACCACGCCCGTCTGCAACGCCGCCAGCCGCGATGACCGGAATATCCTGGGCAATATCGACGACCGCAGGAACGAAAGGCAGCGTGGCTCTGGCCCCGCCGTGTCCGCCCGCCTCGGTGCCCTGTGCGACGATGGCATCAACGCCAGCGTCCACAGCTTCGCGCGCTTGCTCAAGTGTCTGCACCTGAACGATAAGTTTTGTTTCACCGGCCCCAATATTGGCGATAAACGGCTGAAAATTACCAAATGACAGCATCAGCGCTGCGGGCGCACGATCAAGGGCCAGATCGAGCAAGTGCGGCTGACGCGCTAGCGACCACGTGACAAAGCCAACCCCAATCCGCGCATCGCCTGCAGCATCGAGTTCGCGGGTGAGCCAATCGGCGTCACCGTAACCACCACCGATCAGACCCAAACCGCCTGCATTGCTCACCGCGGCGGCAAGTGCGCCGCCGCTAACACCAGCCATGGGTGCCAATAGAACGGGATGTTCGATGTCGAACAGATCGCAGAGAGGCGTGCGAATAGACATTTCGGTCAACTCGCCATTTTGCGTCTGTACTGTTCAACCGGAACGCCACCAACGCCCCAATCCTCAAGCGCGACTTCGTCAATGACGACGAAAGTCGTCGCCGGCGACTTGCCGAGAACCCGGACCAGCAGGTCGGTAACGCCGCTGATCAATTCGGCCTTCTGATCGGTCGTGACGGCCTCACGGGTTACCTTGATGTTTACATAGGGCATATCAGTTCCTCTCAGATTTCGCGTTCTTTCATGTGGAAAACCTTAGACATGATCTTCCATTCGCCATTGGTGCGTACAATCGTAAGGAAGTCGATAAAATCCTTTGTACCGATAGAACACCGCAGACGGGCTAGGGCAGTGTTATCGCCCGCGAATTGGATCCCTTCGATCACGTCACGGCGTGGTTCATCGCGTGATGATGGGGATACGCGTTTGGCTACCACCGGAAAATACTCTTCCATCGTGCGATGGAGAAGCGGTGTTTCGTCCGCGGTTGCATAGATCGCTTTTGGATGGAACACGCTTCGTAGCATTTTGACGTCGGCGTGGTAGAGACCATCGAAGTAGATCTCCAACACGCTGGTCACTGCAGCAAATTCAGTCATGCTGCCTGCTCCATGAGACCTTCGGCGACCATCGCCTTGATCGTAGCAGGACGTGCCGCAATGCGCGCAACATAGCTTTGGGTTTTGGGATGCGCGTCAAGGCTCACCCCGACAAAACCTGCCCAATTGAGCACCACAAAAGCATAGGCGTCAGCGACAGTAAAAGTGTCACCCAGAAGAAAGGCGCGGCCGTCTGCGAGGCTTCGCTCGATATGGGCTGCACGGCGTCCGACGCCAGCCTCGGCCTTCTGTCTTGCGTCGCCAGCAAGTTCCCTACCCGAGAAAAACGGGCTGAAGGATTTATGCAACTCGGACGACACGAAATTGAGGGCTTCCTGAAGCCGACTGCGGGCGAGCGTTCCGTTTGGCGGTGCAAGCCCAGCATCGGGTGATTGATCGGCCAAGTACTGCAGGACGGCAGGATTCTCCGTTATGACCTCACCGCTATCGGTGATCAGAGCAGGGACATAGCCGTTCGGGCTGATTGTGCGGAAGTCCTCACCTGCTTCGGTCTTACCCGTTTCGGTGTCTGTCTTGTCGAGTTCGAAGGACGCGCCGAGCTCGTTTAAGATGATGTGCGATGCCATTGAGCACGCGCCAGGTTTGTAGTGAAGTTTCATCAGAGGTTCCCTTTCTGAGGTTTTGCAATGTGACTTGGGGAACGGTACCGATAATAACGCCTCACTGATAATATTGAAATCTCAGCATGATGATCTATTATTCTAATCATCTTAATCGAAAGGGTGCGCCGCGTGATAACATATGAGCAATTGGTTGTGCTGCATGCGATCGTAACAGAAGGGACCTTTCGCGGCGCGGCCGAGCGGTTGAACAAATCCCAATCTGCCATTAGCCACATGCTCAAAAAACTAGAAAATCAGATCGATATCATTCTGCTGTCGCGTGAAGAATACAGACCAACCTTAACCCCAGCGGGAGAGGTGTTTTACCGGCAAGCAACACGCGTCATGCAGCAAATGAAAGAGCTGAACATCGTTGCGAAGAACCTGAATGCCAAGCAGGAGCCAGAGGTATTTTTGGCAGTGACTGCTACGTTTCCATTTAAACCGGTTCTCGAAATCATCGGCACCATCAGGGATCGATTTCCCGCCACGCATGTAAGATTGTCCCGCGAAAGCATGGGAGGACCGATTGAGCGGCTTCTGCGCAATGACGCCGACATCATCATCGCGACGATGGATGGCGTTCCCGTTGATCAGGTCGAAGCGTTGTCCTTTGCGCAGGTCACAATTATGCCAGTGGCCCATCCAGATTTTGAACCCGCGCGAAGTTCGCACATGAAAACGGTCAGCGAAATGCAAAGCTATACACAAGTCGTCGTTGCTGACAGCAGTAGTGGTGAGTTTGCGCAAAGCAGGGATCTGCTTCCAGGCGGGCTTCGCTGGACCGTTTCGGACTTTGCAGCAAAAAAGGAAATCTTGCTGGCGAAGCTAGGCTGGGGCGGCATTCCGACACATATGATCGAAGATGAATTGGCTCAGGGAGCCTTGGTGGCTCTCAATGTTGAAGGTTATGAAACACGCCAATCGCACCTGTTTCAAATGCGCAAGCGCGACAAAGACGTCGGCATTGTTGCCCAGTCAATCTGGGAGCAACTTTCCCAGAAAGCGTAGCAAAGCTCACTAATTTCGTCGTTGTGCCAATTAGTAAATTTTAGGTCGCCGTGACATCGCTTCTGATATTTCCTGGGGTTTCGTCGGCTTGCTCCCGAAGCCAATTGACGAATAATTTAAGGACGGCCCGCGGTGGATGATACCCTTCAGGGTAAACCACAAAGTACGGCCAGTCGGAAATCTGCTTGTTTGGGAAGGGTTCGATCAGCGTACCTCGTGCGATCTCTTCGCTGATAAGAACACTCCGACCAAGCATGAACCCTTCACCATTGACCGCCGCCTGAATTGTTAGGTTGCTGTCCGTGAACAACTGGCTTGGCTTAAGGTTACCGATTGGCTGGACGTTTTCCCGTTCCAACCAAGTGCGCCAATCGAGATTGGTATTCTCTATGCCGAAAGTATGATCTGCAAGAAGTTCTTGGGTCCCGATGTCTTCCAGTGCAACGGCGTGTTTATTCCAATAATCGGGGCTGCAAGCTGGGGACACATATTCGTCCAAAAGCTTTGTTGCATGGCATCCGGGGTACACGCCTATGCCTGACCTTATTGCAAGTGTCAGATTGCTCTGATTGAAGTCCGTCTGATCAAAGGTTGCTTCGATCATCACGCGGAAGTTCGGATGCAAGGCTCGGAACTGCGGTAGCCGATGTATCAACCATCTAGCCGCCAAAGACGGTAAAATACTCAGCCTGATGTCGTCATCATTCTTAATCTCACGTATCTTCGATACATCTTTTTCAAGCTTATCAAATGTTTGATTTATCAACTTGGCAAACTGATGGCCATTCGTGTTTAGGCTGGTTTTGTTAGAAGACCGGTCCAGCAACCTCACACCCATCCAGTCTTCTAGGTTGGTTATTTGCTGGCTCACGGCGGATGGGCTGACACGTAGCTCTGAAGCGGCCCTTGATAAACTTCGATTGCGTGCAACAGCGTCAAAAACGCGCAATGAATTCAGTGGTGGTAGTATTCTCATTTGAGGTTCTCCCGGACCCAAAAGCGCCTTGGCTGGGCAACGTTCACAGTCCCGTTCACTTTGTACACCCTATACCATTAGAATTTCTAACGCCGTAGGTAGTTTTTCATGGGAACCGAGATTGGCGGGCTTGCGCTACACACACCGGAACGTCGCGTTGATTGCGGCCCTAAATTGGAAAACGTGAAATGAAAGCTGTTGGTGTCCTCGAAAACCTCCCGACAAGTAATGTGGCGAGCTTTGTAGATTTTGAACTGCCAGACCCAGTTGCCAGGGGCAAAAATCTGCTTGTTCGTATTCACGGGATATCTATGAACCCCGTGGATTTCAAAGAACGGCACGATATTGTCGGCAAGCTGGCAGAACCAGCCATCTTAGGCTGGGATGCCTGCGGCGAGGTAATGGCCGTCGGCGATGAAGTCACAGAATACAAAGCCGGCGACATGGTCATGTATGCGGGTGAGATCAACCGTCCAGGTTGCCACGCGGAGCTGCAGCTTGTTGACGAACGGATTGTCGGCCCAAAACCTACAAGGCTGACGCCAGAGGAGGCCGCCTGCGTTCCCCTGACCGCACTTGCGGCATGGGAGGCGCTGTTTGACCGTCTGGAGATTGACCGACTAACAGACGAGAATACCGCGCTTTTGATCATTGGTGGTGCAGGGGGGCTTGGGTCAATGGCCATTCAATTTGCGCGCCAGCTTTCAAAGTGCAAGATCATCGCGACAGCGTCACGCAAAGAGAGCAAGGACTGGTGCCTCAAAATGGGTGCCCATCACGTTATTGACCACTCAAAAAATCTAAAGGAGCAACTGGTTAACTTGGACCATGATACCGTTCCTTTGATTTTGAACCTCAGCAGCAACATCCCGTATTGGGAGACCATGGCTGAAATTATCGCTCCCGAAGGTGCGATTTGCTTGGTCGCCAGTACAAAAGCTAAACTGGATCTTGACCTGTTCATGGGGAAAAGCGTGCGCATCAATTATGAGCTGATGTTTACCCGATCACTGTACGCAACAGACAAAATGCCTGCCCAAGGCGATGTCCTGCGGCAGGTTGCCAAGATGATTGATTCCGGAACGATACTGCACACCAGAACCGAAGGTATGGGCAAAATTTCCGCTGCAAATATCAGAAAGGGGCATGCTCGTATTGAGGCAGGACAGATGATTGGAAAAGCGACGCTTTCGGGTATCAACACTTAATCGGGGCTATAGTCATTGGGGCAAATCAACGGAATTGCTGATCTCAGCCCGTAGTCGCCCAAATCCCATCACGTCAGGCATGGGGTATTTTCCTTAAGCGGATCCATACCAAGCGATCCTAGTCACAACGGTCGAGCATGGCCTCAACGACAGCTTCAGGTGCGTCTTCCTGAACAAGATGGCCCGCGTTTTCAATGCGCGTGATCTGTCCACCAGCGATCAAATTTGCGAACTCTTGTCCCTGCTTGAATGGAACCCAATGGTCTTTGTCCCCCCAAAGCACTCGGACCTCGCAATCCATTGGGCCATAGTGATCCTGAATCTCATCGGTCTGCGCTTGATCCATCTGTGCAATCTGTCGGTAGAACGCAGGTTGGCCAACATTGCCCAGCCAAGGCCTCATGTAGACATCAAAAGCTTCTTCCGAGAGGGGCAGACAGGCCGCGGTTTGAAGGTAGGCCCGTAGCAAGGCCGCGTGCATATAGGGCGGCATTCCAGAAAAGGCCGCCTCGTGTTGACGCACGTGCGCAACGAAAGGGGACCCCCACGGGCGCACCACTACAGCATCAAAAATCGTCAGGCGAGAATAGCGCAGATCGTTCAGATGCCACGCCCGCATCGCAGTTGCCCCACCAAAGTCATGCGCCAGAACTTCAGGTTTATCGAGGTCCCAATGAGCGAAGAGTGCGGCAAGCAGATCATTCTGGACGTTCAGGGAAACGTCCTGTCCGTCACGTTTCTCCGACTGCCCGTATCCGATGAGATCAAAGAAATACACGGTAAATCGGGACGCGAGCAACGGGGCAATCCGCCGCCAAACTTGCGACGAAAAGGGCGTGCCGTGCAGCAAGACAAGAGGCGGGCTGTCACCCATATGGCCCCATGCGACCGACGTTCCGTAATGATCGAATGTATTTGGAAGCTCTAACATAGCTGTCCTTGATTTAATCTGTGTTTCACATTAATATAGGAAGTGTCCTATATAGGAGTCAAGCTATGAGCGCGGCTGCAAAAGCCCTTTCAAGCGAACGCCGTCAACAAGTCCTGAAATGGCTCGTTGACCCTATTGCGAATTTCCCGCCACAACACACGGGCAATCTGGTCAAGGACGGTGTCTGTGTGGGGTTCATTGCCGACAAGCTTGGCATCGCGCAGCCCTCGGCGACGTCGCAAATGAAAATCTTGCAGGAAGCCGGTCTTGTGACGCCAACCCGTATCGCTCAGTGGACATTTTACAAACGTGATGAGGCGGGGATCAAAAAAGCCCTGTCCGAGCTTTCTGCCTTGTTGAACTAGGCGAAACTTGGATTTTTTCGAACGTTTATCGCATCCGCATACCCCTCCCAATACGAACACCTTAGAGCGGTCGTTTTGGGAGGGTTGCAGGTATCCAGAGAAATATGGATTGAACCCAAAAGGATGAATTGCCTCGCCCTAATCATCCGCCACGTTGGGATTTCATGAACTCACGCCGTTGCGCCAACGCTGCGATGTGTAGGCAAATCCAAAGGGGAACCGCGAAACAAGGAATGAGCAATAGTGGAAGGCTGGCGAGCGCCGCGGTTGATTGCGGTTCAGCAACGAAAGGGATTGTTCCTCGGGAGACTAGACCCGAAAGAACCGCCCCAACAAAGTCGAGCAGCCCGATGATGTGAAATGCCAAATATCGTGGTGATGCCAGAAATGCACGGTTTGCGGCCAGCTTAACCACCACAAGCGGCGCGAGAAACGCGACAAGTACATCGCCCCAACCTGCAAAGAACGCAAATATCACCGGAAGGTGGCCATAGGCCGCAACGAACAGGAACCCCGCACCCAAAATGCGCAACCCTTGCATGCCATTAAGCCAGATGGGGTTGATGCTGAGGACGTGAGTGCGAAACCAGCTCAAGCGCATCGCAAAAAGAAAGAGCAGCGGGGGAAGTAACATCGCCAAAAGCGTTAGTGCCGGTGGGTCACTCGGGGCGGTGTGAAAAACGCCCGCGCGCCCTAGCAAGACGATTGCGAATAACCAAACAACAACCAGCACGAGCATAGGTTTTGCAAATTCTGGTCGTGCGATTTGCGCTTCTGAAGCTTCAAGATACGTCATCTCAATTCCTTACTTGATGGTTATTCGAGGCCGATAATTTTTTCCGTAAGGCGTGCATATTTTGCCGCCCATCTTCGAGCTTTTCTTGCCCAATAATCTCATAAAGTTCGGTCTGGGCTTTCCTCCAAGCTGTCGTTGCCTGCTCTAACAGTGCCTCACCTCTTTCTGTCAAACGCGCAGTTTTTTGCCGCCTGTCCTTGCCAGTATTCAATTCGACAAAGCCGTCCCTGACAAAAACACCTACAGCGCGCGTCAAAGACGATTGGTCCATATCTATAGCGTCCGCGATATCCCTCAGAGGTAGGTCATGTGACTGGGCATGGCCTACCGCTGTGAGGACAGAGAACTGTGTTACCTTTAAGCCAGTATCGGCCATTGCTCGATCATAGGTTCTGGCCGAAACCCGAGCTAAGCGTCTGCTCGCGAGGTTTAAGCAATCGGTGAGGGGGTTAAACATGTAATTCCTTGCGTATGCATTCAATTGAATTCATTCATACTCAACCTTGACCAAACTTCAAGAGATACTTGTGTACACATGTAAATGGGCAGCCCTCGAAAAACCAATGCCGCTCAATTCTCGCCCTACGTCGAATAACTAACCTTAGCATAGCGCAAAAATCTTCGTTTTTGGAATTGCCGTGCTTGGAATGCGAAACCTTTCGAGGCGACACAAAGGGCTGTCGAAGAGAAACGTTAGGGTAAGCGATGGGCCTTCGGAAACACTCCGTGCCACGCATCGCACTTAACCGAAATTAGTATTCTCGGCACTGCATAAAACCTACATTAAGGAGTCATTCTGTTGAAACCTCGAAGGTTTTGAAGTCAATTTTTTCTGGCAGAAACGGGTTTTTGCCTGGTGCCAGATTAGAGCTTTCGCGAAGGTCGTTGTTTCGCCCAGTCGGAGCGAAGTCTCCAGTTTGGCCGACCCCTTCAATGAAATTTGCCTCGTCGGTGAGCGACCTGCTGCTCCTCAAACTTAGTTTAAAAACGGGACTTTTCAACAAAATTGGCCTTGGGCCCCCATTCGCTGCGCCCTGCACCAGCGACTGTTATCCTGACAAAACGACTGTTCACGGCTCATTTTCAATGGCCGCTTTTGGTATCCTATATCTAGTACCAACATTTCTGTGCTGAAACGATTTAGCCTATCAAAACCAGTGTTGGTGCGTCTTAAATTACGCGGTGTTAGAGCCGTGCCTTCTTCGCGACGATTTTGGGCGTTCTGGCAGCGATAGTGTTGCGTCGGCCCGGGGCGACTGGCTAATGATTTGGCCGTTGGCGACGACATAAAGTCGGGCAGGACGTAGACGCAGGGCTTCGATCGGGTTGCTGGCATCAAGGACAACCAAGGACGCCTTAGCGCCAACGTGTAGCCCGTAGTCTGTCAGGCCCATCGTTTTGGCGTTGTTTACGGTGATCATATCAAAGCATGTCCGCATATCATACGGGCTGGTCATTTGCGCGACATGCAATCCCATGAAGGCCACGTCAAGCATGTCGGCAGTGCCAAGCGAATACCACGGATCGAGCACGCAATCCTGACCCCACCCTACATTGATACCCATAGCCAACATTTCCTTTACGCGCGTCAAACCACGGCGCTTGGGGAAGGTGTCATGCCGCCCTTGCAGGACAATATTGATGAGCGGGTTTGGGATCACGTTGATTTCTGCTTCGGCAATAAGCGGAAGCAATTTTGAGACATAGTAGTTGTCCATCGAATGCATCGACGTCAGGTGCGATCCCGCAACCCTGCCATTGAGGCCCAACCGCTTCGTTTCGTATGCGAGAGTTTCGATGTGCCGTGAATGTGGATCGTCGGATTCGTCGCAATGCATGTCCACTTGCAAACCACGCGCCTCTGCGATTTCGCAGAGTTCTTTCACCGACGTCGCGCCGTCTGCCATGGTGCGTTCAAAATGTGGGATACCCCCAACAACATCGACACCCATGTCTAAGGCGCGGATGGTGTTTTCACGCGCGGTGGGATCGCGGTAAAAACCGTCCTGTGGAAAGGCGACAAGTTGTAGATCGATGTAGTTTTTGACTTGCTCTCGAACTTCAAGCAGCGCTTCGACCCCCAAAAGCCGATCGTCACATGTGTCAACATGGCTGCGAATAGCCAAGAGCCCCATGCTCGCCGCCCAATCGCAATAGGTGAGCGCCCGCGCAATGATATCGTCTTGGGTCATGACCTGTTTAAGTTCGCCCCATAGTCCAATCCCTTCAAGCAACGTGCCGGATGCGTTGATCCGAGGCAGGCCGTAGGACAGTGTCGCATCCATGTGAAAATGCGGGTCGACAAAAGGTGGGCTGACCAAATCGCCAGATGCATCAATCACCTTGCCAGCTTCCGAGGAATCAAGTGACCCAATGGCCGTGATTTTATCGCCTACTATTCCAATGTCCGAGACTTGCCCATCTGGCAATGTGCCGCCTTTGACGATCAGATCAAACATCAGCGTTCTCCTTTATTGAATGGCACCATAAGCGCGGCAGGCACTTCGGCACGCCGTGACATCAGGATAAGCGCGAATATCGATAGGATATAAGGCATCATCAGAAAAATCTGGTAGGGGATTTGTGTGCCCAAACTTGTCTGTTGCACGCGAATTTGCAGCGCATCAAAAGCAGCGAAAAGAACCGCGCCTAGCAGAGCCTTACCGGGTTTCCAGGATCCAAAGACAACCAATGCAATACAGATCCAACCACGGCCGTTGACCATCTCAAAGAAGAAGCTGTCGAATGCCGACATGGTTAGGAACGCGCCGCCAACTGCCATCAGACCGCTTCCCACCATAACAGCTCCCATACGTATGGCCGTGACAGATAGGCCTTGAGCCGCGACGGCAGCAGGGTTCTCACCGGCCGCCCGTACGGCGAGGCCAAGGGGGGTGCGATAGAGGACCACGCCGACGACCCCAACAAGAATGAAGGCGAGATACGTCAACGGTGTTTGCGAAAACAACGCAGGACCAAGCAATGGGATGTCTGACAAGATCGGGATTTCAAACGGTTGGAACGCTTCGATTTTTGGCGGGCTTGTGACCTCTGGCAACGCCAGCCGATATGCATAATAAGTGGAAGACGTTGCAAGCAAAGTGACACCAAGGCCAACAACATGCTGAGACAAGCCGAAGGGCACGGTGAGTGTGCTATGCAGCAGGCCAAATAACATCCCCACCAACATCGCAACGCCTACGCCGGCCCAAAGTCCAGTACCGGAATAGACCGCCATCCAACCTGCAAATGCGCCCGCGACCATGATGCCCTCAATACCAAGGTTCAAGACGCCAGCACGCTCGCATATCAACTCTCCCAATGTGGCAAAGATCAATGGGCTAGCGATGCGAATTGCTGCGGCCCAAAAGCTGGCTGTGAAGAGGATTTCGATAATTTCCATGGTTAGTCCCTCACCACACGAAATCGCGTCAACATGATTGCCAGCACCATAAGAAGGAGTGCTGTCGCAAGCATTATGTCGGCGAGATATGTGGGTACGTCTGCAGCGCGGCTCATGCTATCTGCGCCCACAAAAATACCAGCGACAAACAGCGCGGCGACGACCACGGCAAGCGGGTTCAGCAAGGCCAACATCGCAACGATGATGCCAGTGTAACCAAAACCCGGCGACAGATCGAGCGTTAGGCTTCCCTTTAATCCAGCCACCTCAGAAAACCCTGCCAATGCAGCAAGGCCGCCAGACAGGAGTGCCGTCTTCACGATCACAACGTTAACCGGAATACCCGCGAATGCAGCGGCATCCTTGTTTAGCCCGACGGCGCGCATTTCATACCCCAACGTGCTGCGGGTTTGGATGATCCAAATGCAAATGGCCGAGAAGATCGCCAGTCCAAAACCCCAATGCAGGCGCAACCCATCCACAATTCGTGGCAATTTCGCTTCGGGTATGATGCGGGCCGATTTAGGCCATCCCATGCCCATCGGGTCCTTGAGCACGCCTTCAAGGAGCATTGAGATAAACAGTAGGAAAATGAAGTTAAACAGCAATGTCGTGACGACCTCATCAACGCCAAACCGCGTTTTAAGGAGCGCGGGAACCAAAAGGACAATGGCCCCAGCTAAGATGGATGCAACAATGATCACCGGTAAGATCATGAAGCTCGGCCAAGGCAAAACGCCGGTCCCGAGTAAGACAGTCATAAGCGCACCCGCATACAGCTGCGCCTCCGCTCCGATGTTCCAGAACTTCGCACGGAATGCGACCGCGACCGCGAGGCCAGTGAAAATTAAAGGAGTTGCACGATTTAGCGTTTCAAGAATTGCGAATTTCGAGCCAAACGCACCCTTAAGGATCAATCCAATAACCGAAAACGGGTTTGCACCTGCGACCATCGCCAAAAGCGACGCGATCACGACGGTCGAGATGAGCGCGATTGCAGGTGGGACCAACTTCCGGGCCGGTGTCGGGTTCTTGATCGGCTCAAGACGCATGGGCGATGTCCGTTTCAAATCCTTGACCGGCCATCCAAAGCCCCAGTTGCGTTGGAGTCATTTCGCCTCGCTTAAATTCCGGAGAAAGTCGCCCCTCGGCAATGACATGAATCACATCCGAAAGCGCCATGACCTCATCCAAGTCCTCAGAAATTAACAGCACCGCTGCCCCCTGTTCCCGCGCGGCAAGAAGTTGACTATGCACATAGTTAACCGCGCCGATATCAAGACCGCGAACTGGTTGATTTGCCAGAATGATCTGTGGATCAGCCTCAAGCACACGCCCAAGGATCAGCTTTTGCATATTTCCGCCAGACAGCAGCCGGATCGGCGTGTCTGAACCAGGGCACCGCACATCGTACTTATCGATAATACCGTCTGCAAAGGCCCTTGATTTGCGCCAGTTCAACCAACCGCCCTTGCTAAAGGGGGCGGACTTGTACCGCTCTAATATAGCGTTCTCAACGAGGTCAAAATCAGCAATGGTGCCGGTCCTGTGCCGGTCTTCGGGAATTCGTGCGATGCCGCTTTGCACAGCGATACGGGGCGTCCATTTTTGAACAGTTTCGCTGCCCAAAATGACTTGACCCTCGGTTGGGTTCAACAATCCACCAACGACGTCAGCCATCGCGGCTTGTCCGTTGCCAGACACGCCCGCAAGACCGACGATCTGACCCGCTTTCAAGGCCAATGAAACAGACTTCAAACCAGGTACACTACCTACATCGGGCGTCGTGACATTGCGTAGCGCAAGCAGGGGCGCGCCCGGTTTTGCGGGTGAGACCTGCGGTGGTGTTGCCTCAATCCCCATCATCATCGCGGCCAGCGCGTTCTTATCGGTGTCTTTTGTATTTACGCCGCCTGCCATCTTTCCATGCCGGAGCACAACAACACGATCTGCAATCGCCATAACTTCGTGCAATTTATGCGAGATGAAGATGATCGACAGGCCTTCGGCGATGGCAAGCTTAAGTGTTGCGAACAGGTCGTCTGTTTCCTGCGGTGTTAATACTGCGGTCGGTTCATCAAGGATCAGAATGCGTACATCGCGGTAGAGTGCTTTGAGTATTTCAACTCTCTGACGCTCTCCGACGGACAGGGTTCCGACACGCGCATTTGGCGCGACAGCAAGATGAAACTTCTGTGACAGCGCCGCAATCCGTGCCTTGGCCGCTGCGCGACCCAAACTCGGTTTCAGTAGCGAATGAACACCTAACGTGATGTTTTCTTGAACGGTCAGATTATCGGCCAGCGTAAAGTGCTGGTGCACCATACCGACACCAGCATCCAATGCGGCCCGGGAATTACCGGGTGGCAATGTGTCACCGAATACGCGGACCGTTCCGCTATCGGCCGTGTATTGGCCGAACAAAATATTCATGAGTGTGGTTTTCCCCGCGCCGTTCTCACCCAGAAGGGCAACAACTTCACCAACGTCCACGGAAAGGCTGACCGCATCGTTTGCGGTCAGCTCTCCAAAACGTTTGGTAATGGCGTTAAGGGAAAGCGCCTCAACTTTGTCGTTGGACATGTTCGATTAAGACGACGATGGTTCGTTGTCGTTAATCGTGACCGAGTAAGCGCCTGACTTAATCTCAGCCTCACGTTGCGCGACCAACTCAAGTGCCGCTGCAGGAACTTTGCCATCAAACGTGCCCAAAGGCGCAAGACTTGTCCCACCTTGGTTCATGAAGGAATAGACACCATAATCCGCCGCCGCAAAGCTTCCGGCCTGCACTTCGGCGATGGCTTTATCCAGCGTCGGTTCAAAATGCCAAATAGCAGAGGCAACAACCGTTTCAGGATAGTCCGCCTGCGTATCAATGACGTTACCGATGGCAAGGATACCTTTTTCCTGCGCGGCATCAGAAACACCGAACCGTTCAGCATAAAGAACATCCACACCGTTTTCGATCATCGCGAATGCAGTTTCTTTGGCCTTTGGTGGATCGAACCAGCTTCCGATAAAGCTGACTTGGAACTTAATATCGGGGTTCATTTCAAGCGCGCCAGCCATGAATGCGTGCATCAGGCGGTTCACTTCGGGGATCGGGAAGCCACCAACCATGCCAATGTTACCAGTCTCCGTCATAGCACCAGCAATGATGCCAGATAGGTAAGACGCGTCTTGGATATAGTTGTCAAAGACCGAGAAATTAGGCAGGGCTGCATCTTCCTTAAAGCTTGATCCCATCAAGAACGCTACATTTGGATATTCAGCGGCGACTTCGCGCGCCTCTTGTTCAGCGCCAAAGACTTCGCCGATGATCAGCGTGTTTCCGGCCTCGGCATATTCGCGCATCACACGTGCATAATCGGTATTGCTAACATTCTCAGAGAATGAATAAGCGATGTCGCCACGATGCTGCGCGCCAAGTGCTGCTTTATGGATGCGGCTGACCCACTGCTGCTCGACTGGTACTGTATAGATACCTGCCGTTTTGATCGGTTCTGCAGCCATGGCCCGCCCAGCCCCAAGTATCAGTGATGTTGCTGCGGTCGTCGCCAAGAAGTACCGGCGGTTAATATTTGTAGTTTTTAACATCGTATCATCCCTTCCTCGTTTCGTCAGAGTAACGCCTTATTTAACCATTCGGTCAAGAAATTTGTTGATTGGTCGAGGTGGCAGTGCTCCCCACCATCTGCCTAATAGGGCTTTCAACTCGTAACTTTTTGACGTGAGGGGGGGGGCATCCCATGCGCAAGTTGGGCTCAAAGCAGCCATTCGTGGCGACAGCCTCCAATGACTGCTGTGCGGACAAAGCGGACTTGTGCAGCCGCGGCCAATGCTCATGCAGAAATTGCTCGCATGTGCAGCATCGCTCGTTTGCCAACGCAGTATATTTCCCCGAACCGGTCATTCTAGCAAGTCGATCCTGGCTGATTACAAAAGCTCCTCCTCATCGTGTAAAAGCCATGCAATAGAACGTATTGCTGCAAACCAACTACAATATTTTCGACGAGGTAGTTTCCGTTCCTAAAATCTTACACCGATGGCCAGTGATCTCTTATTTGCTTCGCTTCAAAATCAGATCGTCGTGCCTCAATTTACCAAAACGCATTGCTTTTCCCGGGAAAGGGTTTTCCGCTCCGCTTCGGTCAGCACAACGATTGCGTCATCGACGCTGAGGCCGTTGCTTCGCGCCTTCTCCCAAATGCGTTCGCATGATTTTGGAGACCAAGGAAGTGCCGCTTCAGCAAGCCAACTTCGAAGGGGTTGAGGCAGCCTGTCATACGTCATCATCGGGCCTGCTGCGCGGCGGCGTCTCTTAAGTGCTGTGGATCCAAGATTACCAGTCATGTCTCGTCTTCCAGATCGCAGATGGGGTCCAAAACCAGAACCAGCCGCGTTTCACCTGACCCTTCAATGGGTGGTGATCGGTGCAGTAGACCTGATCGGGGCTGTTCTGGCCAAAGTGTGCCGCGCAGAAGTATCGGCGTGCCCGTTGGGACCGTAAAGATGCGTTCGGGTTCAGCGCCATCGTGGGAGATGCCATATTGGGTCCCCGTGCCGCGATATGTGCAAACAAGCCGTGCAGTTATAGCGTCGATATGGAACTTGCGGCAGGCATTCGAGGTGATCGGTTCAAGTCGCAGGCGTACATAGGGGGCAGTCATCAAGTCGCAAAAGAGACGTGACAGTTTCGCTATATCCTTGATGAGGTGCCGCCAATGTGACCTGTCCGTCACCAACGACGTATCGCAAACTTCGGACAGAACAGTGACCACGTCCTGCGGTTTTAAGATCAGCCGAACTGATGGCAAAATAGCGGGGTCTAACCCGTCAATCCACGTTTGAAAATCTGGCAAGGGTCGCCGCTGCCAGATCGCCGCAGCACAGTCCTGCGTTGCCAGAATATTGAGGTTCTCGGGCACTTGCGTCACACCAATGCCGGTTACAGAATTTTGCAGTAAGTCTTGCATCAAGGTCATGCCGCTTGTTCCGCCCGACGCCATAGGGGGAACGGATCTGGAAAGTTTGGCAGGGTGTCAGGCGATTTAGCGATGTCTTCCGAGACGAGCGCTGCATCCAGTTGTCCCCTGATTTCGGCCCAGTCAATTCCTGCGCCAATAAAGACGATCTCTTGCCGACGGTCGCCCCACGGTTCCTGCCAGTGCGCCGTTATATAGCTGGGAATACTGTCATGTTCGGGCCAACGATCCTTTGGCACGGACGCCCACCATGTGCCCATAGGTTTGATCGACGACAACGCGCCAGCCAGCGAAAATTCAGCCACCCAATCGGGACGTGTAGCGATCCAGAAATGCCCTTTTGCGCGGATCACACCCGCTAAGTCGCCATTCAAAACCGCCATGACTTTTTCAGGTTCAAACGGTCTGCGCGCACGATAGACAAATGAGGCGACGCCGTATTCTTCGGTCTCTGGCACGTGATCTGCAAAGCCATAAAGCTCTTTGGCCCACATGGGATGTTCGTGCGCCTTCTCAAGATCAAACAACCCTGTGTCCAGAATTGCAGCTGCGGGTACATCCGAATGGGAGGTCTCGATAATCTTGGCATCTGCGTTCAGGCTGCGGATGATCTGACGGGCGGTGTCGACTTGGTGTGCTGTAGCGTCTGCGACCTTGTTCAACACCACGACATCCGCGAATTCTATCTGTTCGACCAACAGGTGGACCAAGGTGCGCTCATCGTCTTCACCAAGTGTCTCGCCTCGGTCCTTCAGAAAATCGTGACTGGAATAATCACGCAGCAAGTTCACAGCGTCCACGACGGTGACCATCGTATCAAGACGCGCGACATCCGACAGGCTTTCACCATTTTCATCGCGAAAATCAAAAGTAGCGGCGACGGGAAGCGGTACGGAAATGCCCCTGGATTCGATCAGTAGGTAATCAAAACGATCCTCATTCGCCAACCCGCGCACCTCTGCCAGCAGGTCATCGCGCAACGTGCAGCAAATGCATCCGTTCGACATTTCGACCAGCGTTTCTTCTGTGCGGCTTAGCTCTGTATCGGCGCGCACAAGGTCGGCATCTATGTTCACCTCGGACATGTCATTTACAATGACCGCAACACGCAGACCGTCGCGATTGTTCAGGACACGATTAAGGAGTGTGGTTTTTCCGGCCCCAAGAAAGCCGGACAGAACAGTGACAGGAAGTTTTTGGGTCATTTGGAATTATCCTTATGCGGTTTCGGCGGTTTGATGGGCGCGCAGCAATTCAAAGCTGTAGACAAGCTCCGAGCGGGTGATGTCGCGGGCAACGACAACGATGCGCGATTGACGGGTTTTGCCCTGCCAGTCGTGCAAGGGCAGCGGTGGGTCAAAAAGATGCTGCACGCCGTGAAACACAAACGGCATCTCAATCCCGACCAGATGTACGATGCCTTTCACGCGCAGGATGTCGGGTCCGCGCAGTCTGATGAGAGTGTCGAGCCAAAGATCAAACGCATCAGGGGGAATAGGATTGTCCAGGACAAGGGACGCCGATCCGATCCGCGCGTCATGTCTTGGCAGCGGGGCCGTGGGTGTCGCGGGTGCGGCAAAACTTGAAAGGTTATCATGTGGATCGCTGGAAACAAAAGCAGGTTCGGGTACAGGTGGTATCAGCCATGCCAATGCCTGATCTGATGTTCCCTCAGGGCGCATGCCACTTAAATCCCAAAGGGCTGCGGTTGACACCACAGCATGATCCGCCCGCAAAATATCTGCTGTTGGATTGAGTGATCGTAGCCGTGTTTCAAATGCCCATGACGTGCTCTCGGACACCAAATCGGTCTTACTAAGGACAAGCAAATCCGCCATCGCAACTTGCGAAACGGCTTCGAATTGACGGTCGCGCGTGCCCGGACCAGTTGCTGCATCCACCACCGTGACAACCCCGTCGATGCGAAAATTCCGTGCCAGATAAGTATCAACCAGAAACGTCTGTAGAATGGGGGCGGGATCGGCGAGACCCGTTGTTTCAATCACAACACGGTCAAAGGTCAGGCGGTTTTCTTGTTTGCGGGCAGCCAAACCTTGCAGGGTGCGTGATAGATCACCGAGAATGGAACAGCACAGGCAACCAGATTTCATCAAGACAACTTCTTCGTCCACGGACTCAATTAGATCGTGGTCTAGCCCCGCTTCGCCCAATTCATTCACGATGACAGCGATCCTTGGTCCGGTTGGCTGGGCTATGATCGCGTTGAGGAGTGTTGTTTTTCCCGCACCAAGAAACCCTGTCAGCAAGGTAACTGGTAAGCGAGTATCTTTTGCGGCCATGTTATCGGTCAACCTGCCTTAGCTTTTCGTTTTGTAATGTTATGACATAACATTACGTGAATAATCAAGATGCTTTAATGCAAATAGGGCAACAACATCCTAATGCTGATGGCGAGAATCATGACGCCTCCCGTCAAATGCGGCATCACCGAGATGGCTTGCACCCCATAGTGCTTCCGTGCCCCAAGACCAGCCAACCGCCGTGCGGCGACGCCGGAGGTCGCAACAGTCAAGTTGAACGCGGCGGTTCCGAGGCCCATCGTGATCACGGCAACGCATCCAACCGCAAATGCATCAAAACGAGCCGCGATCACCAGAACAAACAATGCGCCAGTGCAAGGTCTTATCGCAATGCTGGCGATCAAAGCGACCGCATCGCGTGTTGTCTCAGCGTTGCCACGTCGCCGGCACTTGGACCATGCGCGTGGCCACAGCAGCCGTGTGTGATCTGCTTGGATTGGTGGATTTTGTGCCAACTTCGTACGCTACGAAATATTAAAACAACCCCGATCGCGGCAATAGCCACATAGCTCGCTGGGGCAAGCCAAATCCCTGTGAGGTCAGCGAGATCAGCGGACCCTATTTGTAGGAGAAAATAGAGACCACCGACCAAAAGGATGGCCGTCGCTGCCTGTGCCAAACTGGACAGAACCGTCAGTGTACTCAACCGTTTTAGGGTGGCACCACTGGCAAGGGCGGCTCCGCCGATCAGCACTTTCCCATGCCCGGGTCCAAGGGCGTGGAAGAAACGATAAGCGGCCGTCGCACGACACAACGTCCAGACGGAACGTGGATCACCCGCTTGAATACCCCTAAGCGCACCAGCCATCACGTTCTGGAATGTACGTTGTTCACCAGCGGCCCATCGTTGAATTTCAAACCAATGCACCATGGCCCAAGCAACGGCACCGACAGCCAAGATACACAAAGCGATCACACCAAATCTCAACCAAATGTGAGCTGCACCTCATCAGAGAAGAGGCGTCCGACATTTTCTACCGCGGGTACAATGGCATAGGCGTAGTAGAAAAATGGATCATAAAGACGTAGAAATACGGGCGTATTGTCAATCCTCAGAGGGTGCGGCAATGGCAAATCAAATGAGACTTCGACTTGATTGTTGTTAAGCGTGACAGCAGCAGCTTCCGGGCGTCCCAGCGGATAGGCCTGGCCCTCGAATTCAGGATAGACATCGCCCTTATATGCGCTGTCCCAATTGGTTTCACCCTCTACGATTGCAGCGCGGTCAGCATCATTTATTTACCCATCTCCTTCCTGATCCAAATTCAGCGATTTAAACAAGATAAGCGTTGTAAATTCGTCGTAAGCCCATGAAATGCGAAGCGCTTTCAATTGTCCGTCAGCTCTAAAAATAAAGCCAGTGCGCGCTTCAACAAAGACAAGCGGATGTGTGTGAATCCCGGAGACAAAATGGCCATGGAAATGGTTGGGTAATCTGACCGTCGCGGAGTAAAATTCCGCAATCTAACATCTGGTGCTGTCGAGCAACGGGTGGGGAAGATGTATTCTGTGGATTTGTACAGTCGGGTGCGCCGTGCGTGCCATGTCGAAGGTAAGAACAATAGTGAGGCGGCCCGTCTGTTTGGGATTGACCGCAAAACAGTGGCGAAGATTTTGAAGCATTCGGTTCCGCCGGGTTATCAAAGAACGACCGCGCCAGTTCGTCCGAAGTTGGATCCGTTCATTGGGATAATTGATCAGATCCTGAAAGACGATAAACGGGTCATCAAAAAGCAACGCCACACAGCCAAACGTATTCATGCGCGATTGCGTGATGAACATGGGTTCACTGGCGGGATCACCATCGTCACGGACTATGTTCGTGAGAAGCAGCGACGTACCCAAGAGGTGTTTGTTCCTCTGGTTCACACCCCTGGCCATGCTCAGGTCGATTTTGGCGAGACCCTTGGTGTGATTGGTGGTGTTGAACGAAAGCTGCATTACATTGCGATATCGTTGCCGCATTCGGATGCGTTCTTCATGAAGGCATATCCGGCAGAAACGACAGAAGCCTTCTGTGATGGTCACAACGCTGCGTTTGCGTTCTTCGGTGGTGTGCCCTTGTCGGCACTGTACGATAACACCGTGATAGCGGTTGCAAAGATCTTGGGAGGAGGCAAGCGGATCCGGACCAGAACTTTCTCGGAACTACAATCGCATTATCTGTTTGAGGACCGGTTTGGCCGCCCTGGTAAAGGTAACGACAAAGGTAATGTCGAAGGTGTCATTGGCTACGGACGGAGGAACTTCCTAATCCCTGCTCCCCGGTTCGATAGTTTTGATGCTTTGAACGCCTGGTTGGAGGAACAATGTTTGAAGCGTCAGGACGATGTTGTTCGCGGGCATAGTGAGAGTATTGGTGAACGGTTGCTACGAGACCTGGACGCGTTGATGGCATTGCCCCCAACACCTTACGATGCGTGTGATAAGGTCAGTACTCGGGCAACTTCAATATCGATGATCCGTTATCGCAATAACGATTACTCCGTCCCTGTCGCCTTTGCCCATCATGAGGTTCAGGTACGCGGCTATGTCCATGAGGTCGTGATCGGCTGTGGGACCGAGATTGTCGCCCGACATCGACGATCTTACGAGAAGGCAGATATGATTTTCGACCCGATGCATTACTTGCCATTGTTGGAGCAGAAGGTTGGTGCTCTCGACCAGGCGGCACCCTTGCAGGGTTGGGATCTGCCCGATGCGTTCACGACCCTTCATCGATTGTTGGAAGCCCGCATGGGTAAGGCGGGGAAGCGCGAATATGTTCAGATCTTGCGACTATTGGAAACCTTCGAGATGGAGCACGTTCATGCTGCAATCAAACAAGCCTTGGACCTGGGCGCACTTGGCTACGATGCGATCAAGCATCTGATCCTTTGCCGGATTGAGCGTCGTCCGCCTAGGCTTGATCTCGATATCTATCCTTATCTGCCGAAAGCGGTGGTTGAGACGACAAAGCCTTCCAGCTATGCCGTGCTGTTGTCCGAGGTGGCCGCATGAACGATACTGTTACTGATACACCGCAGGTTCTGCTCAGGCATCACCTGACCAAACTTCGGCTGCCAACCTTCCAAAGCGAATACACCAAACAGGCCCAACAATGCGCCGCAGAGAACAAGGATCATGTCCAATATCTCCTGCGCTTGTGTGAGCTGGAGCTGATCGAACGTGAGCGACGGATGGTAGAGCGGCGTATCAAAGCCGCGAAGTTTCCGGCAACCAAGAGCCTGGATAGCTTTGACTTCAAAACGATCCCGTCACTGAACAAGGTGCTGGTGATGGAATTGGCCCGCTGCGAGTACACCGCAAAGCGTCAAAACGTTATCGCGCTAGGACCAAGTGGGACCGGTAAAACACATGTTGCTCTCGGCCTTGGACTGGCAGCTTGCCAAAAGGGCTTGAAGGTACGTTTCACCACAGCCGCTGCACTGGTTCATGAAATGATCGAGGCAGTTGACGAACGCCGACTGCAACGACACCAAAAACAACTAGCAGCCCAAGATTTGCTGATCATTGACGAACTTGGGTTCGTGCCACTCTCCAAGACCGGGGCCGAGTTGCTGTTCGAAGTGATCAGTCAACGATATGAACGCGGCTCCATCATCATCACATCCAACCTGCCGTTCGATGAATGGACAGAGGTCTTCGGATCAGAACGCCTCACGGGTGCCATCCTCGACCGCCTGACACACCACGTCCATATCCTGGAGATGAATGGTGAAAGCTATCGGCTGAACCAAAGCCGAAACCGCACAGCCTGAACAAACCCAACTGAAGCCAAGGAGCTGACAAATTGGCCAATTTCTCTCCGGGACGCTGACCGATTTTACTCCGGGATTGACAGATGTGCCTTGGCGGGTCCACCAAGGCACATCGCAACGCATATTAAACCCCAAAATTTACGTGACACGGGATACTTGTGCTCCAATTTTTGGCATGAGGTTTAACTGGTGAGGCTTAACTAGGCAGAGTTACTACATGCAGCCCGCAAGAGCGGTTGACAGGTTTCGGATCAGCTGAGGGTAAAGTGCTGCACCCGGCTTCAGATCAGAACCAAGCGGATCAAGAATGCCCGTCTTCGCGTCGGTTCCGTCGAGAACAGTTGCGACAAGGCTCGGATTAAACTGCGGTTCAGCCAGAACGCAATCGATGCCTTGTTCGGCGATCCGACCTTGGATTTGCGCAATCCGTGCCGGACTAGGATCAGACGCATCGCCAATGGAAATGGCTCCGGATGCTGGGAAATTAAAGTCCATTTCGAAATACTGATACGCGTCATGGAATACGATGAAACGACCATCACGGACCGGATCAAGCGTTGCCGTTACCTCACCAATCAAGACTTTGATTTCGGCCCGACCTGCCGCAGCATTGGCAAAATAAGCACCGGCGTTGTCCGGATCGGCAGCGGAAAGCTGACCCGCAATCACGTTAAGCCAGCTCATTGCATTTTGCGGGGATAACCATGCGTGTGGATCATGTGCGCCATGGTCATGTCCTTCGTGCCCGGCCTCATCTTCGTCATCATGATCATCATCTTCGTGGCCCTCTTCTTCATGGTCATCGTGGGCTTCGTCGGCGTGATCACCATCCTCTTTGTGATCGTCATCATCGCCATGTTCACCTTCTTCATGGTCATCATGCGCCTCGAACAAAGCACCTTCACGGAATTCCAATTCGATCGTGCCATCCGTTTCAAGCAATTCGGTCACAGCGGCATCAGGTGCCAATGTTTCAATCGTATCTGTCAGCCATGGCGTCAAATCTGGCCCAATCCAAAACACAAGATCAGCCTCCTGCAACGCTTTGGCCTCTGATGGGCGCAGGCTGTATTCATGCGGGCTTGCACCCACCTTAACAATCAGATCGGGTGTGCCGACGCTATCCATAACCCGTGCGACCAAGGAATGAACTGGTGCTATATCAACGGCAACCCGTGGTACTTCGGCAAAGGCGGTTCCTCCCATCAAAGTGGCAGTCAAGGATAGGGTAAGAAGCTTTCTGGACATTGAGGTCTCCATGTGATTGTATAACATTACAGATCAATTAGACGAAATGTAATAACATGACAAGTGAGTCGAGCAAGATAAACGCCGCAACAGGCCCATTGGGTTTTGCGCAACATGATCATAGCACATGTGTAAGCGATGGGCTTGCCGCAGCCGAAGCCCGTTGTGCGGCCGAGGGTCTTCGCTTTACGCCTGTGCGGCGCAAGGTGCTTGAGTTATTGCTGCAAAACCATCGCGCTCTTGGCGCTTACACGATTTTGGATCGGCTACGCGAAGACGGCTTCGGATCGCAGCCTCCCGTTGCATATCGCGCGTTGGATTTTCTTGTCGCAAATGGTTTGGCTCATAAAATTGAACGGCTGAATGCCTTCATTGCCTGCGTTCACTCCAGCCATTCCCACACACCAGCCTTCATGATTTGCCGCTTGTGCGATGCGGTGGCCGAGGCTCAATCCTCCCCCGCACGAGGTGCGTTGGGCGACGCCGCACGCGCCACAGGCTTCCGGATAGAACGAACTGTTGTTGAGGCCGAAGGCGTTTGCCCTGCCTGTATAGACAAGGCTGACCCATGAGCCTTGTTCAGGTTGAAGACCTTACAGTACGCTATGGCGTAAGTACGGTCCTGTCGGGCGTGTCGTTGCAGGTCGAACCAAGTGAAATTGTCACAATTGTTGGCCCAAACGGGTCAGGTAAAACCAGCCTGCTGCGGGCAATTATCGGCGCGGTGAAACCGGTTAAGGGTCGCGTCATACATGGGAGCGGTGTGAAAATCGGATATGTGCCGCAAAATCTGCATATTGACGAAACATTGCCAATTACAGTGTCCAGATTCTTGAAATTGCCAAGCAGCATCGCAGTTGCCGACATCGGTCATGCGTTAACGCAAGCAGGTGTACCCAACTTGGCCAAAGCGCAACTTTCACAGCTTTCGGGTGGTCAATTCCAGCGGGTCCTCCTTGCCCGAGCATTGATTGGAAAACCCGATCTGCTCCTTTTGGACGAAGCCACCCAAGGGCTTGACCAACGCGGTTCAGCATCCTTTTATCAACAGATCGAAACTGTGCGGCAGGACACGGGCTGCGCCGTTCTTATGATCAGTCATGAATTGCACGTCGTGATGAGCGCATCTGACCGCGTGATTTGCCTCAACGGCCATGTCTGCTGTGAAGGGACACCGGCGGTGGTGGCATCTGCGCCGGAATACAGGGCATTGTTCGGGACAGGAACAGGCGGCGCACTGGCCCTTTATCGGCATGAACACGATCACGGCCATGACCATGGTGATCATAATCACGACCACACTGAGGCGGCTGAATAATGCTTGACGATTTTATGGTGCGTGCCGCTCTCGCTGGAATTGGCGTTGCTTTTGCCGCCGCACCTTTGGGATGTTTTGTGGTCTGGCGACGTATGGCCTATTTCGGGGATGCCACGGCACACGCCGCGATCCTCGGTGTCGCCCTATCGTTGGCTTTTTCGATGTCAATTTTCGTAGGCACCATGACAGTGGCCTTGCTCATGGCGCTGGTCGTCAACGTGTTGTCTGGACGGGGCTATGCTATGGACACATTGCTAGGAGTCCTTGCGCATTCCGCACTTGCCTTCGGGCTGGTCGCGGTGTCCTTCATATCGGGGGTGCGGATCGACCTGATGGCCTATCTCTTTGGTGATATTCTGGCCGTCTCGCGGTTGGACCTTTCGGTCATCTGGGGTGGTGCTGCACTTGTTGTCGCGCTGATTGGCTGGCGCTGGTCGGCCCTGCTGACCTCAACACTAAACGAGGATCTGGCCTACGCTAGCGGGATCAACCCTAAACGCGAACAATTGGTGCTGACGATTGCGCTGGCCATTACGGTTGCTGTCGCGATCAAAGTCGTCGGAGTCCTACTTATTGCCGCCATGTTGATCATACCGGCAGCCGCCGCACGCCCTTTGTCACGGACGCCCGAAGGCATGGCCGTCGCCGCCGGTCTGATCGGGATGCTGTCTGCCATTATTGGTCTGCGCGCGGCCTATGTGCTTGATACGCCCGCAGGGCCATCTATTGTCTGTGTCGCGGCGATTACTTTTCTCGCGACCAGCATTCTCAGGGGTTTTAGATACACGCGGTAAGGCGGTGCTGTACCTTCCGAAGAATGCTTTTTTGAGCCAGCCTCAGAATTTATTTTTTCGCAAGCGTTGAGTTGGCGATTTAGCCCTCGTAGCGCCACGCGCAAATGTCTGGTTTCTTTGCGGCGCCGCAACATGCGCGATCATGCACTCGCGGCATATGCCATACTGCGTGCGCACGCGGCGGGAGATCCGATTTTACAGTTTGGACTCAGTGCAGTCATTCCGGACCCTGTGGTCAGCCCAACCCAAAGGGCCACTCTCTGGGCAGCGCAATTGTGCTGCCTATTTTGTTTGAACACATCGAAAACGCGACAGAGGCGGACTTCGACAAAGGTCGGCTAGGTCCCGCGTAGCAGTCACTGACACGCCGCGCAGCGAAGGTCGGCTTCGAGCTCAAAATGATCAATGCTGCATGGCGCACGAATGTCAGCTACTCGGCTTCTACGGCCAGTCGTCTGGCCAACACCAAGATCAGTATCACTGCAATGAACAGAAACACCGCACCGACAATCCATGCGATAGGTGTAGAGTAAATTTCAGCGACAATTCCGCCCAACACCAGACCCAATGCGGCCCCCAACTGTTGTATCAGCGATCTCAGAGATAGCATGGTCGACCGTTGACGGTCTTCTACACAGCGATGCAGAATGCTGCTGGCCGGCGTTTCGCTGACACCAAGGATCACAGAATACAGGACGAATACCGTCACAAAGCCGATGATACTGCCTTGCAAAGCCAATGTGATCTGAACGCCTGCCAAGCAAGCAAAGGTTGCCGCCAGCGTCATGGCGTGCCGCCGCTTGAAGATCCGGCTAACGTGCGGAGACAGAGATGCGCCGAAAGCGATGGAGAAGAAATAAGTCGCAGTCACGATACCGATGACGGTGTTTGCAAAACCCTCATCCAACATGGGTTTTGCATGGGTCGGCCAGATCACCTCGACAGGGTTGGTTGCCATCAGAAAGAACGCCAACGCTGCCAGAAGTATCGACAGAGCGGGGTGCTTCAGAGCCAAAACGCTCGCGTCCTTTACCACCGTTGGGACATTAGCGAAGCCGTGCATGAGAGCAGTAACGTTCATCGGGCGCGGTTTTTCGACAATGGCCAACATTGTGAAAACAAACACGCCCAACATCACACCGAAGCTTGCCACGTAGGACACATCATAGATGCTGAATCCAAGGCTTTTCGCGACCTCGCCCAAAATATCGGGCAGAAGGCCTCCCAAGACGGCGCCAATGGCCAATCCGACGGCATTGGCCCATTGCGCTTGGGCCAGTGCGGGCTGGACATCCACATTAGGCGCGGTGGCCTTGAAAGTTTCGACAAACCACGCATCAAGCGTGCCCGATCGAAGCGCGCGTCCAAAACCGATGAATGCAAATGAAAGCGCCAGAACATGGAAATCACTCGTCGAGAGAAAGAGCACGAGCGAAATCAAGCTGGCGACGACCGCCGCCAAAAAGACCGGTTTGCGGCCAATACTGTCGGCGAGGCCACCAAACGGCAGTTCCATCGCCATCGTCGTAAGCGAGTAGACCCCGAAGAGAAGCGAGATTTGAAAGAGGTCCATGCCACGGTCATTCAATGCCAGAGCAACAACGGCCACTGTCAGTCCCATCGCAAAACGGTCAAGGAACTGGTGTATCTGAAACACGCGAATGTGCCGTCGCGCTGACTCATTCAGTGCTGCAAAAGAGAACTCTATTTCGGTGACCATCTTTGCAGCATCGTGATTGCTGTCGATATGCACAATACATTAAGTGAGCCAGAATTTATACCGCGCACGAAAGGGGCCGTTCGAGCGAGCGGGGCGAAGGTCTGGGTTGTCCGCATAGCAGTCATTAATGTGCCGCGCAGCGAAGGTTAGTTTCGAACTAAACCGGTCGGATCGAAATCGAATCTTTCGCTCGTGCAGAAAAAAGCTGCACTGATCAGTCCGAGCACCTCTCTGCAACGCAGCTTCGAAAGCGACCGTTCAGCTAGGCCCTTTGCTTTGCATTTGCAGCGCGTAAAATTACACGCCCAATCTCCAGTCCCGAAAAATTCAAAGTAAATTGCTATGCCCGTTACGATGTGATGAAATTTGTTTGGGTTGGTAGATGTGACTAGATGGGTATTTTTGTCGAAAATCATTTAAGATCAATATCTTATTTGTATTGGATGGAGGCGATTAGGAGAATCGAACTCCGGTACACAAATTTGCAATCTATTGGTTCAATCTTGAGAGGATCTGGTGACAAATTCGGTGACAAGGCGAGACCCTTAGGTTTTTCCTTAAAACAAAAAAACGCTAAGATATTGAATTAAAATTATTTTTATGGATCAGGCGGTAAGGGGCGAGCCTACGGCCAATTGATTAACAGTCAATCATCGTTGCTATGCTGAAGTTCCGCCTCGGGATTGGATGGAAGCCGGACTGATACTGGCTGGAAAGACCACTTTTAAGCTGAACGCAGGTTCGAATACAGCTTGGGTTGGAGGGTGCAGGGATCAAACGAAACCGAGTTAACCCTTCAGCGGGTTTTGTCGACACATTGAAGATTGATCCGCCTCTCATCTGAACGATCACATATCGCTTGACCCCCAAAGTTCTATGAAATTGCTAAAAATTGGTATGCGGGCGTTGTATATTGGTTAAGACCTCAGTTTTCCAAGCAAAGCTCCTGAGTAACACACCGTATCACTGAGTTGCTTACTACTTATTTTTGTTGACTTTAATCTTGCGTAGGGTTGCATGGGGTAGCACCTGCTTGCACACCGTTACCCACAAAAGGCCGACAAAGAATGCCAAAGCTATCAGAGACGTTTGCGCGGAAATTGCCGCATGCGAGAGCGGGAACCGACAAGTATTGGGACTCCGAAATCAAGGGCTTGGTGCTCTTCGTGGGGAAGCGATCCAAGACCTGGTATTTCCAGAAAGACGTGGGCGGTCAGACCAAACGCATTCTGATTGGCCGGTTCCCAACGATCTCAGCGCAGGCTGCACGGCAAACTGCACTTGGGTTTGCTCTGGAGATGGGCAGAGGGGCAGGGAAGGCGGCGCAGATAGGCGCGCCTACGCTTGAAGCTGCGACGGAAGTCTACTTGGCGCGCCCAAAGTTGCGCTCTGAGGTCCACAAGAGTGGCACACGAAGGCAACTGGAACTCCATTTAAAAGATTGGATGCGATTGCCCCTGGATGAGATTAGCAAAGCGATGGTTGTTCGCCGCCACCAGGAATTGGCGAAGATGCCGTCTGGGGCCAACCATGTGCTTCGCGCCTTTCGGTCAATCTATAACCATGCGCGTCGGACTTACGACCTGCCCGAATGCCCTACCATGGCAATCGAATGGTATGCGGAAAAACCGGACGGCCGTATTATTGATGACTTGAAGGCGTGGCGGCAAACGATCGACGATCTGAACAACCCGATACACCGCGTGTTCTATGAGTTTCTTCTGTTTACCGGCCTAAGAAAAACCGAGGCGCTGACTCTTCAGTGGAGCAGTATCCACGAAGATCATATCCACCTGCCCATGACCAAAAACGGCCGGAGTTTCGACCTGCCCATCTTACAGTTGCATCATGAGATCCTAGCGCCGTTGCGGCCTCTCAGCCGACAGTGGGTGTTTCCTTCTCCAAAATCAGTGGTTGGGCACATCACAAAACCGGAAAGGCTCAAATATAACCCACATATGCATCGCAGAACGTTTGCAACGGTTGCAATGGAAGCGGGCGTTCTGGAAGAGATCGTAGGTCGGTTGCTCAATCATACTCCGTTGTCGATCACGGGGCAAAGATACACTCGGCCGTCACTGGTTGCACTTCGTCCCTCAATGGAAGCTGCATGCAGCGAAATCACGGGTCGTATCAACTCAAGCACTTCAGCCTAATAGACTTTCTAGCAAAGCTCGAATTAGGAAGCTGGGCCTTTGCCGTGGTGTGGAAGACAACTCTGAACTCCTTGAGACATACGCTGCAAATACCGATCAGACCCTCGCTGCAAAAGAGAAATAAGAGGAAAGGTTAGCACCTGAGGTCTGCAGGGAGAGTGTTTTTGATGGTTGCCGGTTTCATTGTATCGTTTGCCTATAGCTAGGCTCTGGGCCTATCAATAGGCCCAGCGTCAAGGGCTGCTTTGATCCAGAGCAGACACTGGCAGAAAACACGGCTATGACCGGGTTGTGGGACAAAGTTGCCGTTAGCTGCAATAGGAGCAACTACCGCTTCCGGCCCTTAGCGGATGAGGTGGATGGCTCCTGCTCCCCCGGCATCAAATGTGCCACAATGCAGTTGTCATCAACTGCTAAGAAGGGAGCCACCCAATGTCAGTAAAGACAGTCGGCCTCGATTTGGCCAAGGATGTTTTTCAAGTTCACGGTATTTCCGAGAACGGCCGCGTGATCTTCAATAAGGCAATCAAACGCGCGAAGCTGCTTGCGTTCTTCGAGACTTTGCCCCCTTGCGTAATTGGCGTGGAAGCCTGCGGGTCACGGCGTCTGCGATTGTCGCGACCATTGGCGATGCCCATCAGTTCCGAACAGGTCGTGACCTGGCGGCTTGGCTCGGACTAACTCCGCTCAATAAATCCAGCGGAGGAAGGGAACGACTTGGGGAAATCACCAAGAAAGGGGATCGGTACATTCGCAAATTGTTGGTAGTCGGCATGACGTCGCGCGCTGTCATGGCCAAGCGTTCACCGGAAAAGGTTGATCTTTGGACAGCCAAAATCATTGCCGAAAAACCATTCCGATTGGCAACAACGGCAATGGCAAACAAGGCGGCTCGTGCCATTTGGGCCATGCTCACAAAGAAACAAGAATACCGGCAGCCAGCGTTCTAACCGCGCGGACTGCCAAGAGATGCAAGACGTTGAAGTGATGATGCGGAATTAAGTCAACCAAGAGCAAGGACACTCCGGGAAGGTCCGCGGCCCTCTGAGGTCGATAAGCCGAATGGAACCTCGCTCGCGGAACTCATCAGGGCCAGTGACGGCAATGCAGTCACATAAACAGGCCGGATACCTCCTGCCTGTGCCTTTCTGGCGATGAGGTAGGCTAGCGCCAAACACAGCGTTGTCCCGGGCATTGTCCCGGGCAACCTGCTGATAAAAAGTAGAAATTTGGGGGTCGGGACAAATGGGACAGGGATCAACTCATTAAGACACACTATCCTGTAACTCGAGGCTCTCTAACCTATATTCCTTTATTGGTATATTATTGTCCCTATGCATTTTTACTGATTTTAATCAGAGAGTTGTCCGGGACATCAAGCTGTCCCGCCCCTGTCCCAAGGTCCCAAGGTCCCAAGGTCCCAGAGTCCCAAGATACAGCGCAGTCAGGCAGACTCAGACGGAGATTAGGTTTGCGATCTCTGGCCAAGCGGCCAACTAGCAAAGGTGATTGCACTTCTTGGGTCCTTCCCAGACTTCTCTAGCATGCGGGTAATTCGCACCGCGTGATGTCAGTTTGTTTGAAGGATAGCTTGGGTTGAGATTTGGGTTGTTGTTATTCATTCGGCTCCGGCCACCCAAACTGCCCTTGGGTCTCGGCGAGAGACTTCGATCGGCAGATCCCAGAAATCCAAATCCGCGCTGCGATCCTCAACGGCGTTACCGCTCTTGGTATCCTCCAGGCAGAGACCGTAGGATAAGTCCATCAGGGGTAAGGGGAAGTCTGACCTCAGGCTGAGTTGTGCAACAAAGCCGGTATGCGGCCTAAACTCGACCTTCATCTATCCGTCAGGCGATGCGGCGCAGTTTCCTCTCAACCTACATTTGGTGCCTGGTTTCTGTCTTGGCCAGGACCCTAATTGATCTCTGGTTCAGAAACTGGCGCACCAAACTCGGTCCCAAGAAAATCGAAGTCGCAGCCCTTGTCGGCCTGTTCGATATGCTGCGCGAACATCCAGCCATAACCACGCTCATATCGCGGCTCTGGTGCGACCCAAGCAGCGCTGCGTTCTGCCAATTCGCCGTCAGACAACTTAACATTCAAGGAACGGTTTGGCACATCCAGCTCAATAACATCACCAGTACGGATCAGCGCGAGCGGTCCTCCGACAAAGGCTTCGGGTGCTACGTGCAAGATGCAGGCACCGTAAGACGTGCCCGACATCCGCGCATCAGAAAGGCGCACCATATCCCGGATTCCCTGTTTCAAGAGAGCCCTTGGCATCGGGATCATACCCCATTCTGGCATTCCCGGCCCACCTTTTGGCCCAGCATTGCGTAGAACCAGAACGCTGTCGGCCGTCATTGGGTAGTCCTCGTCATTGATTATATCTTTCAGCTGAGCATAGCTGTCCGCCACAATGGCAGAGCCTTTGTGTTTCTGAAATTTTGGGTCCATCGCTGCGGGCTTGATGACAGCACCGTCGGGGGCGAGATTTCCGCGCAGCACCGCCAAAGAGCCCTCTTCATAAACTGGGTTTGACAATGGGCGGATGACATCGTCATTGTAGTTTCTTGCCCCTTCGATGTCGTGACCAAGCGTTTTGCCCGTCACTGTTATAGCCGTCAGATCCAGCTTGCCGCCGAGCTCCTTCATCATTGCAGGTAAACCGCCTGCGTAAAAAAAGTCTTCCATTAGGTATTCGCTGCCGGAGGGGCGGACATTCGTGATCACGGGTGTCGTGCGTCCGACGGCGTCTATGTCGTCGAGGGTTAAAGGGACGCCCGCGCGGCGAGCCATTGCGATCAGGTGGATAATGGCGTTGGTGGAGCAACCCGTCGCCATTGCGACCGTCACGGCATTGCGGGTTGCAGCTGGGGTAATGATTTTGTTGGGAGTAAGATCCTCCCACACCATATCGACAATCCGAAGTCCGCAGGCAGCGGCCATACGTTTGTGGCTGGCATCAGGCGCTGGGATTGAGGAGGCACCGGGCAACGTTAGACCAAACCCTTCAGCGATCGACATCATTGTCGATGCCGTGCCCATTGTCATACATGTCCCGTACGACCGAGCGATCCCGCCTTGTATGCCGTCCCACTCTGCTTTGCCAATATTACCAGCGCGTCGCTCGTCCCAATATTTCCAAACATCCGTGCCGGACCCGAGCTTTTGCCCCGCGTAGTTTCCCCGAAGCATCGCACCTGCGGGCAAAAATATGAACGGCAACCCCATGGAGATCGCGCCCATCACCAATGCAGGCGTAGACTTGTCACACCCACCCATCAGCACAACGCCGTCCACTGGATGGCTGCGCAATGTCTCTTCCACTTCCATAGCGCCCAAATTGCGATACAGCATTGAGGTGGGTTTAAGGAATTGTTCGGCAAAGTCTTGAACTGGCAGTTCAGCCGGTGTGCCGCCTGCCTGCAAAATCCCGCGCTTCACCCACTCCGCCCTGTCGCGCAGGTGATGGTGACAAGGCGACAGGTCTGACCAAGTGTTAATAATCGCGATAACGGGCTTGCCCTCCCAGTCTTCGCTCGACCAGCCCATTTGCATTGCCCGGCTACGATGGCCCATTGAACGCAGATCGTCTGGTGCGAACCAGCGTGCAGAGCGGAGGTCTTCTGGTAGTTTGGGCATAACAAATTAGGTCCGGGTGTCTGTTTCAGTGAAGACGCTTAAGATTCAACATAACGCCAAGCTAGGGCCCACGCCACAGATACGGGACCAGGTGGTAGAAAAATCGCTTCGTAATTAGGAGATCTCTCCTAGAATGAAATGCAAAACCAAAGGGTTCGAGGTATGCGAGAAAAATAACACGGACGCCGCGTCTCATAGCATGCGGTATTAGACTCGGCCGAATGGTTGTGGATGCATGGTTAACAACTTGGTTGAGGCAAAAAATGAGCTGAAGCCATACTGCGGCTAAATTTGTCGATCCTCTTGAACGGCCCAAAGTCGACCTTGGTGCGGTCAGCAGAGCAGCCTCTAAACTATGCAGCGGGATTTTGCAGTGAGTTGGTCACCCCGCCCGGACGACCCGCTAAGCGCGATCAGGGAGAACTCACATCTTGCCCGCACAGCAGTCATTGGTAGAGATTGCAGCGAAAGGCTAGATACTGATTTGGCATTCTTTGATTGGCAAGCCCAAGATCGGCTTCTGGAAACCAGTCGCGAGGTGCTCGATACACAGCGACGTTTCGACTTGGCACTTGGGTCTGAGCCAGTTGGGTGAGCAAATGGATTTTTAGTCGGGCTTGGCTTTTCCCAAAACGCGCTCTGCGATCCAGGTATGGGAATGACCGGGCAATCCATCGTTGAATATCTTGATGAGAGAAGCATAGCCAAATCCCAGCTCAGTGGCTTTGCAGATGGTCTCCTTGGTTGATACCGATCTCAAAATGAGGCCACCTCCACGGGGGGCTAACTCCTTGTTTTTCATTCTGAGCAGTGTTTGTAGCTCATCCCATGATCTTGATGAATCGACCGCTTCAGAGAAGTTTGCGCGAAGCTGATCTAGGTTCGCTTCACGGATGTCGTTGTTTTGGACTGACGCCGGTCTTGGCAGTTTCTGGTTTCTAGGATCCATTCTTACCTCCTGAGCACCGGTCCCGATGGTCAAGCCAAATTCGTGAGAAGGTTTCTCGTTGGGGCCATTGGCCTCGAAGACCAACTCAGGAATAACAACCTCCCAAGCATCGCGCCTGAAGGTATGATGGAACGCCTCGTCACCATCTTCTTTGCGCCACCGCAGAATTGCCGCCACTTCTGCAGATACAATTCGCGTGTTCGGAGGAGGTGCAAAGCTCTTTGACATTCGTCCAAGACTGCGTCCTTCGGAGTCCTTTAGGCACCACCGATCCTGTTCCAACTTCAAAGCAATAGGATCGCCAATTCGGGCATCAGGGATGGCGTTTAGGGAAGGGTGGTTGTTTCCTTGGCGACCAGCGAACGACAGATCAACCATTCGCGCTTCAGCCGACTGGAAATACCTTCGCGGCCCTGGGAACGCCTGCAGATCCGGAATCATAACACGGGTGATAACAGAAGACGAGTTTTTGGGTAGATACTCGTGGTTGTCGTTACTCATCACGATGAGGTTGCGTCGCGCACGCGTCATGGCCACATAGAACAGACGTCGGGGAGCGTCTTGATCCTCGTTGCGTGAGGGACGTTCCCAGCCTCCGTCGAGAATAATTACGTCGTCGAACTCTAGACCCTTGGCACGGTGCGCTGTGAGGAGCTTTAAGCCTGTTTGCTCGCCCCAAGTCTCGCGAGCCCATTCAGCAAACCACTCTATGACATCAGTCACTGGAAGGTTTCTAGCATCGATTTCCCTTGCCAGAATACCCAGCCCTACGCCAATCTGATCAGTCCAACGAGAGGATGGAATAGCATTCAACGTGGCTGTCATGTCTGCCACGGAGACGACCCGACTTTGATCTTTCTTCAAAGCTTCGACGAACATCTGCATTTCGCGCATCCGCCAGAGGCCAGGGAGGCGTTCATTCGCAACATCCACTGGGATGCCTTGTGTTTCGGCGAAGTCCCTGACTGAAATTAACTTCTGCCAATCTCGCGATATGATCGCAGTCCGGGACCAACTCCAGTCAGGTATCAGGCGAGAAAGGCGTAACATCTCTTGAAGTGCTGCCATTGCCTGGGATTCATTTCCGGACGGACAGCTAAGAATTTGGACCCTACCTTGTGCGACGGGATCGAGCGCTGCCATCTCTCTACCAAGAGGTTCTTTGGCTCTAGCGCGATCAACGGAGATGTCATTCCCAATCTTCATCCGGTCTGCAGATTCTTCGATCACAGCGTTTGCAGTCGCTACGATGTGTCCAGCTGATCGGTAATTCTCAGTCAAGAATACGGGTTTAGCTGCATAGTCCTCTTCGAATTGACGGATGTGCCGAACTGAGGCTCCGGCAAAGGAATAGATGTTTTGATCGTCATCGCCGACTGCAAAGAGGCTGATACGGAGGTCTGGATCATCTAGACTGCGACCTGCCACAGCAGCAATTAGCGCGTATTCTTCGGGGCCGACGTCTTGGTACTCGTCCACCAACATCCAACGGTAACCCTGGACAAGGGTTTCACGCAGTGCTTCTGCTGCAGTCTTGTCCATCCCATGGCCGCGAAGAAGTCGAACTGCATCCATAAGTAAACTGCTAAAGTCTTGGCGCTCTGCCGTAGCGCCCCCGGTAAAGTTTGCACCTACCAAACGCATCGCGAGGGCATGGATCGTTGATACAGTCACAAAGCGCGCTTCATCTCCTATCAAACGGCGCAAGCGTTCCCTAATTTCGGCGGCTGCATGGCGGTTGTAAGCTAGTACGAGAATCCCGTTTGGATCTTCGCGCTTGATCTTCACCAGATAGGCGATGCGATGCACCAGAACGCGTGTTTTACCTGAGCCTGGCCCTGCTAAGACCAGAACATTCGTCTGCTCGCGGTCATCGCGGACGATTTGTTCCTGAATCGGGTTGCCAAGAGAGTCGACGATGTCTTCCCAAGCCTGACCCGTGGCTTGCCTACGAAACTCGGTTCCGCGACCCGGCATCCACCGACGCATGAACGCGTCGCGGTCTAGAACAAAATAGTCGGCTGAAAGTCTCTCGGCCTCGTTGATACTATTCAGTCCCTTTTCGGCATATGCAGCCATGACATGGGTCTGGATTGTCTGTTCGGTGTAGTGCTCCTCAAGCGGCGCAAAGTTTTGAACGGTAAAATTCCCGCCCTTGGGATCGAGATGAAGTGTGATTGCGGGCCGAAACACTGACAAGCCTTTGCCAAGTGTAATAACTTGCTGCTCATGGAGCCAAAGCAGTGCACGGTCCATGAGTTTGTTGGGATCATTGACGGAACGTCTAAGGACAGCGTCACCATTGATCGCGCCGAGCATGCCGCCCAAAGTTGTTTCAACTGGAATATCCTTACCTCGCGTACCCTTTGGCACGCGCTCAACAAGGTGGCTGAGTAGTCGCTCCGCCCCAAGCCTGCGCAGTTCGGCTGTCTGCTCAACTATCGACCAAGAGCGCTGCAGACGTAAAAAAAGGCTTCCGCGAGACGCCTTACGTAAATGAAGGTTGCCGCGCCCACCTTCCATATCACGGCCATCCTGGGCCATGCCGCGTAAGAGGCCTTCAATGATATCAGGGCGAACTGAACTATGGCCTGTTTCCCTAAGCTTTTGGCTTGTGGCGGAAAGATTGAATGGTGTGGGCTCCCCGCTGTCTGCGTCAGGAGCTTCTTCACGCAACAGGGCGATTAGGTCGGCTTCAAGCTGAGCAGCAGCTTCGAACCGCGTCCGCGATGCGTTCTCGACACCTATGTGGAGGAAGATCGTGATGTTGGTATCATCGTTGGCGATACCCAGAGTTTCGAGGTCTGTGAGTGCTTTTCGGAGTGCAGGTGCAGTCAGGCCACTGGCTCCACTCAAAGCATCCGTCGATACACCTTCCTCTGGAGGGGCGTTGATTATGTGCTGGACGATACTCAATAGCTGACGCTTGCGGGTCGCGGAGATTTCCACGCGCTCCAAGATTGCTTTGACTTGTTCAACATCACGTACAAGCAATGAAGCGGGGAAGACTTGGACACGGTTTTCTTCCCGTCTGAGGAGCTTTGCTTCCTCGAGCCAGGCCACGGCTGTCTTGACGCGCGTGTCGTCGGTCGCGCTATCACGTTGGAAGTCATGATCCTTCTCTTCTTTGACGATCTCCCCAGCAGTCGCAATGACTTCACCGTTCTTGCGCGTTCTGCTATCCAATCGCCGGATGGACTTTAGGATCGCACCAATCTCGTGACGTGCCAGCCTGGAGCGCGCGCTTAAGCTAAATTGCCGGTCCACATCGTCGGTATTGAACAGCAAGACACATTGGGCCGGATCTCTATCACGCCCAGCGCGTCCTGCCTCTTGCAAGTAATTCTCAAGCGAGCCTGGTACATCACCGTGGACTACAAGCCGAATGTCGGGCTTATCGATCCCCATGCCGAACGCGTTGGTCGCTGCAATGACACGGAGTTCACCGACGCGGAACGCTTCTTGGATATCGCGTTTCTCCTCGGCTGTAAGGCCTGCGTGATAGCGTTCAGCGGCAAGACCCTGTTGCATGAGAAACTCAGCAACACGCTCAGTGGCGCTACGTGTCGCGCAATAGACAACGGCCCCCGATACACCACTAGTTGGAAGGCCTGTCTCAAGCGCATCCAGAATGTCGGCCAGTTTTGTGGTTCGCTGTGTAGGCAGAACCTTGAAGCTAAGGTTGGCACGTGAAGCACCACCATCAAGCAGTGTCAGATCGAGTCCAAGCCGTTCAAGAAAATGTCCGCGGATATCCTGGACAACGTCCGGCTTTGCCGTTGCAGTCAGGCAAAGGACTGGCGCGACTTCATCGCCAGAGCTTTCTTTGATGAACCGACTCACATAGCGATAGTCTGGTCGGAAGTCGTGGCCCCATTTTGAGACGCAGTGCGCTTCATCCAGCACCCACAGACCAACTTCGCGCTGGGCAAGCACCGTTCGGACCGATGTGCTGCGTAGCTGTTCTGGGGAAATCAATAAAATCGCAGCATCTCCGAGACGGACTTTGTCCAGCGCGTCGTGGCGTTCAGGGAGGGACAATAATCCATTGATAGTCACGGCCGAGGATATGCCGGCGCGAGCCAGCCCCTGCACCTGGTCCGCCATCAACGCAACGAGCGGGGAAATAACGACTGTGAGGGTGCCAGTCTTGTCGAACCGCGAAAGGGCAGGGATCTGATAGCAGATGGATTTTCCAGTCCCTGTCGGCAGGATACCAAGCACGCTTTCGCGCTCCATGGCGCTTTTCACGATCCGTTCTTGTAGTGGTCTGCCTAGTTCGTCTGCTGGCTCTGGGCGAAAGCTCTCAAATCCAAACCAGCGGGACAAGGCGCGCTTCGGATCATTGTGCGTTCTGCAATAGGTGCACCAGGGGCTCTTGCAATTGGTGTCCCTTAGGTTCCGGACAATCTTTGCGGTGTCTTTGAACTGGGCGCGTACCCACGGTGGCATGACCGAGTCACCGCCCGCGACTGAAATCCAGGACAACGCATATGCCATGGGCCAGGACAGACTAGTATCATCGAGTTGCTTGAGGGTTTGGCCCAACATCGACGAACAAGCTGCGTCCTTGAGTAATCTGCGGATTGCAGCGTGCGCCCCGTCTCGGTCGGGTTTTGAACTGCCACGGATCTCTTCGAAGAGCCTGTCGAAGCCGCCATTTTGGGGGGAACGACAGCAAAGGTAGTGATTGGCCACCAACGCATCTGGTGATCGAACGTTGAGCTCTGAAAATGCAGTAATTTGGTTTTCCAAAACTTCAAATACGAGGCGCGCATCGTAGGTGGGGTCATTGACCCGTCCTGATTGAAGCCGGCCGTCTTGGTAGTGTTTAACAAGGTGGTGGTAGGGGTTGCGCGGGAACGCCAGTGGGTTTAGCCAAAGAGTATCGATCGGGGCATCTGCTAAGGCCACAAACCGCGGTGATGCAGCGGCGAGATGCGGAAGGTCATGCGCAAGGATGTTGTGACCAATTACATGATCAAACCCTCGGCAGAATTCATCCAGTTTATCCAAACCTGCTTTGAGACCGGACTTGACAGTGAGGTCTGCCAAAGCGGGATCATGCGTCACCGCCGCAAGCGCAAATATCTTCGCTTGCGCCGGATCGACTTCTAGGTCGATCGAAACGCACCGCCCCAATATCTCGGGGGTTGTAGTAGATGGGTCTAAATCGGCGCTCAAAGTGTTTGCAATCTTTTGATAGTTCTTTGAGATCCTTACTTTTTGTGTGGAGAAAGGGAAGTAGGGCAGCGCTCGAACACATCTATAGTGGTTCATAGTTGCCACTATAGATTGTAGGGCCAAAAAATGGGCAGTGTCAGAGCATGGTTGTCTTTGTACTGAGATGTTGAGGCCGTGCACTGAATGCGGCGATGACTTGCCGTAGCCGCTAACTTTCGATCTTGGTGTAAACCTCTTTGATACTGACCTCGTTATTTAAGTTTTCTTAGACTTGTCGAAAAGAGTCCAGTTGTTCCGGCCTACTTCAGTTTCGTGACACCGTACCACGACACAGGTCTTTGAATTAGTAACGTTTTTCTTGTGTCTTAGACGGCATCCGCCATCCGGCGCAAAATTAGCAATCAGTCACATCTGTGCGAATACGTCATTCGATCATGATGCTTGACCTTAGGAAGTGCAGCCGGTCTCTTGCTTCGAGATGGCATTTATATGCTGAGACATCAGCATGCTTTGCCCAAGAGCATAACAAACAAGGTATCCAATAAGAATGGTAAGGCGTGTCACTGAACGAAGTGCTGTAGAAGCGGCGATGGATGAGTTTGACCAAATTGGCCGAGATGCCTTTTTGGCGAAACACGGTTTCGGTCAAGCCCTCCGATACTATATAATGAGGGACGGCCGCCAATACGATTCCAAGGCAATCTATGGAGCGGCCCATCGCATACAGTTTCCGGAAGATGAAGCGTTTACCAGCGATGATTTCTCTGGTGGTGAAAATGCGGTCAAACAACCCCTTGAGGCACTCGGCTTTAAGTTTGCCGCGACGGGCCCCGTAATCAGTACGGAATTTGAACGACTGCTTTCCCATTTCCTAAAGATCTATGGCGAGAAGCGCACTGGCTCATTTGGGGTTGATGATGAACTTGGCCCAGCAATGCGAAACCTTCAAGCTTGGCTGGAGCAGGTGCCTGCGGTCTTGGCCATGCCAACAATCAAAGTCAAACTAAGTGTTGGGATGGGGAATTGGACCAAAACGCCCTGGATCGCCCTATTGGACAGTCGTGAGACTACGTCGACCCAAGGAGGAACCTATATTGTATTCCTAATTGCTGAGGACCTCTCGGTCACATATTTAACACTCAATCAAGGCATGACCGAACTGCGTAAGCTCCACGGGGGTAAGGGCGCAGAAGAAGAAATGGTTCGTGTGTTGGAAAAGGCCCGCACGCTCATCGGGGATCTCGCGGACGCCGGGTTCCAACTCGACAACAACATCGATCTTCGGTCTGACACAAGTGCTGCGAAGAGTTATGAAGTTGGCACAATCGCCAATGTCGCGTTCCTAAGCTCAGCACTGCCTGACGATGAGACTGTGCACAAATACCTTGAGAATCTGCTCACAGGATATGAACGACTGATACAAGGTAAACTTGTGGAAGGGACGGAGCCAGAGGATGAAATGCCGGTGGATTTGCCCGAGTTGCCTCCGTTTGGGGTGGATAACGCTCTCAAAGACCTATTTCTCGAACGTACTGACATCGAGCGCTATCTCAATATCTGGCGGTCAAAGAAAAACCTGATTCTGCAAGGTGCTCCAGGGGTTGGGAAGTCTTTCTTAGCCCGACGTTTGGCTTACGCATTGATTGGCGCAAAGGATGAGCGAAAGGTCCAAGCGGTTCAGTTTCACCAATCCTACAGTTATGAAGATTTCGTACAGGGGTACGTGACGTCGGACTCGATGACAGCCCGGACCTACCAAACCTCCTTGGAAAGGTCCTGAACGACGGGACACACCGTCTTCTGCGACGAGGTCTAGACCGCGGCTATCTCGAAGTGACCGAAGAAACCCGCTCTCCGTGCGGAAAGCTGCGTCTGGATGTGATGACAAAGCAGCAATCCATGCTGCGAGGATTTGCAGTCTGCGATGTCGATGAATTGACGCCAGACGTTTTGCACAATCAGATCCTGCGGGCGAGCCTTTTAGGCCTGGCGAATTGCTCAGATGTGGACCGTAAGCTAAGACACGAGCTTCAGACCACTGTGCGCCGAATTTCTGGGGTTTCGCCCATTAGGTTGACGGCAAGCGTTTTCCAACGTGTTCAACTGTCTCGCAACACGTCGCAATATGGGTTGTTGATGCGAGTGTGCGAATTGGTGTTCCACGCTTTGCTCCCGGATGAGCAGGGCGCAGGATCCAGGATCCAGGTTCCAGAGCATTCTTGAAGACGAAACACGCATGCCTGCTCTTTTTGAGGAGTTTTTACGGAACTTCTACCGATCCGAACTCCCGGCGTTCAAAGTTGGCTCGGAGAGAATGAAATGGGCGGCGGCCGCGGCCAACGAAGAAGACCTGATGTATTTGCCAATCATGCAAACTGACATAACGCTGCGCTCATCGACCCAAACGATTATTGCTGATGCCAAGTATTACAAGGACGCGCTTTCCGGTGGGCGATATCAGCAACGTGTTCGGTCGGATCATCTCTACCAGCTTTCGACGTATCTTGCGCACGTCCGCAGGCGAGAGCCAGCAAAGGTGCTTTCGGGAATGTTGATTTATCCAGTTGTTGGTGAACGGGTCCGCCTCGACTACGAACTTTTAGGAGTGCCGGTGCAAATCGCTACTGTGGATTTGGGTGCCGAGTGGCAGGATATCGATCGGGAACTCAAGAGTCTGTTCAATTCTACAAAGGATATTGACGTTTCCATTGGTCTATCTGGGAGCTGAGATGCAGGCCCGTGGTGAGCTGAGCTACAATTTCCCTCCAGCTTGGGCGAAGTCAGGCACCTTTCGGAGCCGGGAGCCTCTCATATCGATTTGAAGGATCCATCTGCCCCGGCTCCATAACACACTGTGGCCTGAGCTTTCTCAACCCAGGCCACAGGATCCGTTTAACCTGCTGGGTGAAGCAGCCGGTACATCCCATTACTGACCGATGCTGAGGTATGCACATTTCGACAATAAGGGCGGAAACCGGACTTTCGCTGCAAGTGCGAGAAAATTGTACCCGGACGCTAAAACTGGACCTTCACCAGAAGCTATGTTGCTTCTTCCTGATTGCCGGATTGCTGACATTTGCGCGCTGGGTAGCATACTCGTAGCCAACAAATCAGCGCTGTTGACCGATTGGCCAGTACGCACAAAACACAGTCCTAAAGCCACAAGATTACAGCGGCCATACCCCCTAAATCTTGGTGCATGAGGCGGCCACAACGGAAGCCCACGTCAGAAACGGATAGAACCATGACACACACACGCTCAACAAATTGCCTTTCCATCATCGCGGCTTCAATAATCGTCGCATTGCCAATAAGCGCAAGCGCCGGAATCGTTGGCGAACAAGCTCTAAAAGGCGCTGTCGCGGGTGCCGCTATCGCGGGAGTAACTGGTGGGGACGCCGCTCAAGGGGCTGCAGTTGGGGCAGCTATCGGTGCCATAGATGGCACGATCAAAAAGGATGATTTCGAAGATCGTCACGATGGTCATAAGAGCTACAGTAAGGACAAGAACGAAGACCACCACGGTAAGAAGCACTAACTCTTCAACAGCCTAAACCCACTCACGAAAGCGCCTCGAAGCGTTTACGCGACGCCCAGGGCTGGAACGGTAAACACGTTCCAACACATGCCAAAGTAATCTGGCTAAGGCCTCAGCCTCATTCTCAATGAGCATGTGCTGGATGGGGAGCGCGCTTCAAATACTTCGCGAGGAGGTCGGTTTGAGCCTCCTCAACTGAATGGTACGCGCTTTACGAGTGCTAGGGGGTGGCCCGTCAAATAGGGAGGCATCAGGCTCCAACCCAGCTGTCATCATTTGCCGGGCCACAATCTAAACCGTCTTACTTTTTCGCGCGCCGGTAGCGTGCCGGCGTTTCACCCGTCCAGCGTTTGAACGCGACGGAGAATGCTGCCTGGTCGGAAAAGTCGAGCATGAAGGCTATCTGGGCTATGCTCTCGCCGTCTCGCAGAAAGCGCTTGGAAAGATCACATAGAACACCTTCAAGAAGTGCTTTGAAGCTTGTGCCCTCTGCCGCCAATCGCCGGGTCATGGTGCGACGCGTCATTCCGAGCTCGTCAGTGACCGCGTCTCCGGTTGGCACCCGTCCCGGAAGTCGTTCTTCCAGCATGTGCGTGATACGTTCCGACAAACTCATTGCTGCCACCGGGCGTGCCCGCAATTGTTCTTCCCCGTGCATACGAAGATGTTCGAGCAGCGCTGGATCTGCCGTTGGGATGACGAACCGCATTCCGCCGGATGGTAGTCCTATGGCATAGCCGGTACAGTTTCCCCGCACCTCGCACTCCGAGAGTTCCGACAATCGCCGACAATGCTCGAGATCGTCAGTCTCCATTTCGAGCACCAATGGGTTCAACCCGCCCGAGGTGATCTGTTGCGCTCGGCGGTACAGCCCGCAAAGCAGCATTTCACGATGGCGCGGATACTGGTGGGCCGGGATTACACCGCTGGTCAATGTGATCTTAGGTCCATTAACCGTCTCTAACAGGCCAAGCCTCAAATCTGGATCCTGCATTGCGTAGAAGCGTTGCGATAACTTGAGGGCCTCCTCCAACGTATCACTTGCGCGCACCAGGTAGGCGACAAGCGTGCCGGGCACTCCGGCAGCCAGGCCGGCCCGGCCCGCGAAGCTTTTATCTCCTAGTTCTCGGCACGCGGTTTCGACCGCGCCGGCTTCGTGCAGGATTTCCACCGAAGCGTCTGGGTCGTCGAGCGCGTCTGGATGCGCCCCGGCCATTTCCAGGATTTCCTTGAATGGAACGCGCGCAGCAGGCTCAGCGGCGTAAACGCGCGCGATATGCTTGAGCCTATAGGCGCTTACGCGTGTCATCGCCTGTCGTCCTCCCGTAGAATTGCTAGCCAGTTCGCTAAAATAAACCTGCCAGCCAGCCAATTGTCCAGAACCCACAAACAACTGTCCAGAACCCAAACGAATGCTCTGGCGTCCGGCGTTAGATCTATCTCATCCAAATAGGGAAACACAGATGATCTACTACGCACGATACTACCGCCTTTGGGCCGCAATCCAATCGCCTGAAACCAGATACTGCGCCGCCCTTCGCCGCGATGGAGGACGGAAGTGATGGGAGATGCGCCTGTTCTGTCAATCCACATCAACCTCCGCCCCTCAGTGAGTGTGAAAATCTCGCGAGATCTCGAGGAACCCCTGAAAAAAGAACACCCCAGCAAAGAGAACGCCCTACAACATCGCCGCTGGGACCCACCCTACGCTGCGGCTCGTTAAACCATTCCCGCAGACGGGCGATTTGCCCGAACACCCGAACCGATCCACACACCACAAGATGCCGCCCGCATCAAAATTCCAAGGACGCGATACGTGAAACAGCCCGTTAAACTGGTGACTTCGATGCTCAGCATCTTGGCCACGCCTGCCGCCGCTGGGGGTAACCCTCGCTGGTGGGTCTCCCCCGATCAGACCGACACCTATGCTTGGGTCGGTCTCGTTATCTTCTTCCTGGTGCTCCTTTTGGTGGCACATCTTTACGCCCGCTTCGACCGGCACGTAGAACATCGCAATTCCGGATCCCCATTGCGCACCACAATTCCCATGATGCTGACCGTCGCGCTCGCATATGAACTGATGCCAGCGCTTAGCCATTTCAGCATGCTTCTTCCTGCCGCATTGATTCTGACAGCCGTCGCCCGCGACTTCATGCTGTGGTGGCACCCTGAGAACGGGGAGTTCCAGAAATGATCGAGATTGTTGTTACATCCTTCCCCTTCGTCCTGCGCGTCATCTACCTGCGCTGGCGTGGGATGCCGGTCACACTCTACAATGTGCACCGCGCGCTGGTTCTCTGGTTCACGTTAGCCCTGGTCGTATTTTTTGCCGTTTTCTACTATTACCCCAAATCCTACACCGGCTTAGTTCCCTTCCGGACGGTTCCAGTGGTCGCCGAGAATGGCGGCACAGTGACCGACATCTTCGTTCGCGGTGGCGACAAGGTTTCCGTCGGTGATCCGCTTTTCGCCGTGGAAAATGCCGTCGAACGCGCAGCGGTCGAGATCAGCGAACGCAAGGTCGCAGAAGTCGAAAGCGCGGCTTTGATGGCTGTGCTTGAGATAGAGGGTGCGCGCGCGGCTTTGGATGCGGCGAGGGCTGCCAAGGGGCAGGCTGAATTGTCACTCGCCGATCACAAAGAGCTGCAGGCGCGCGGGTCTGTTGCCTTCCACACAAATCAACTGGAGCGGGCAATGTCGACCCTTGAGACCCGGTCCGCAGAAGTCCGCGGGGCTGAAGCACAGCTTGCAGCGGCCCAAGTTCAAGCGACGTCTGTCATGCCAGCGCAGCTTGCGAGTGCGCAATCCTCGTTGGACAAGGCCAAGGTCGACCTCGCGAAAACGATCACCCGCAGCTATGTCGATGGAACAGTTGAGCAACTGACGCTGAATGTCGGTTCTCGGGCAGCGCAAGCCGCCATGAGCCCCGCCATGCTCATCATCCCAGATCGGAAGGAGGCCGAACGCGGCCGGATTGTCGCCGGGTTCTCGCAGGTCTCGCACACAGAACTCTACGAAGGCATGGCGGCCGAAGTTGCGTGCGAAAGCAACTTCAACATCGGAATGCGCAACACGGTCCTTCCGGCCCGGATTACCCGCATCCAAGGCCCTATCTCCGCGGGCCAGATGTCGCCAAGCGGCCGATTGATGGAGCCGGCTGAGCGGGCAAAGCGCGGCCAGGTCGTGGTCCACCTCGATCTCGTTCACCCGGAACATCGCGACCAGCTCGTTCCCGGCAGCGCGTGTATTGTCCAGTCCTACACCACCGACCTTAAGGGCCCAATGGAAGGCACGGCTGTTGCCCATGCGGTCGAAGCTATGGGCATCATCAAAGCGGTGGGGATCCGCATCAAGTCGTGGCTTGGCTTGGCGTCCGGCATAGGTCTGGCCGGCTCGGGACACTAAGATCTCGCATTGCAACGCCCGAGCTTTGGCACGGGCGTTGGCGCAATCGGCCTGCGCGTTTGCCAGCACCCTCCGCAAGTTCATCGTGTGGATGCGAGAACCTCATAGTAAACTGACCTTTGATTGTGTCATGCCTCTAATTGTATTTTGAACAGATCGTTCACCGGTTGAATTCCATGTCGCCAACAACTTGAGGCTGACGCCTCTGGCTAATTGGACGGGTTCTTGTCGAAAAGAAATTTAGCCATGAGTGAATGTGCGGAAAGCAGAATTTCACCACAAGATATTGGATGAAACGGTCAAGTTTTGCCCTGATCCGTCGGTAAATTTAATGCATGATGCTAATGCTAAAAAGACGATCGTGTCGCGTCCTAAATGGGCCGTTCACGACCATGAACGAAGAGGGAGGCGGCCCGATTGCTGCGCCATGCACATCTCGACACTAAGGGCGGAAACCGGACCTTCGCTGCGCCCGCAAACTAAATTGGGAAATTGAAGAAAGCGGACGCTCGGGACTCCGTTCCAGTTTTTCCGATGTTCTGTCGCAGCTAGCAGTGACAGTGAGCCCAAGCGGTAGCCGCTTTGCAGGAGTTGGTGCACGATAGCAGACTCAATCGAATGACGCGGGGGCTCTCGTGCACTTCGGGGCCCATATTGCACTTAAAGCTTATCGTTTGGACAACATATGGCAACACAAACAACAGCGGGCGGCCCAAACAGCCAAACCCGCGCTTTTGTTCAGAGCGCCTGTTCGTCTGCTCCGAAGAAATGCAGATTGTCAGACTCGAATTTGAGACCAACTGTCTGCCCTTCGATGTCAGGGAATGCACCGGACGTCCGGACGGTCAAAAGGCCAAGTGGGCCGCAATCAATATAATGAAAGTAATCTGCGCCGAGGTATTCGCTGACTTGAACCACGCCATCACAATTCCCTGCGCCTTTATCGACAACACCGATATGTTCAGGTCGGATTCCAAGCTGCACTGCGCCTGATTTTAGGTCAGGCTGTGCTGTGAAACCGTTTTCCGTCTCACACCCTATCAGGTTCATTTTCGGGCTACCGATGAACTGCGCCACAAAGACGTTGTCTGGTTTTTCGTACAACTCGCGCGGGCTGCCGACCTGCATGATCAACCCGTCCTTCAAGACAACAATCCGGTCTGCCAGCGTCATTGCCTCAACCTGATCGTGGGTCACATAGACCATCGTGGTCTCTAACGCCTTGTGCAGGCGCGCAATTTCAAACCGCATGTCGACGCGCAAAGAGGCATCAAGGTTTGAAAGCGGTTCGTCAAACAAGAAGCCCTTCGGTTTGCGCACAATCGCGCGGCCGATGGCGACACGCTGGCGCTGACCACCGGACAAGTCTTTTGGACGGCGATCCATATAGGCGTCAAGTTTGAGAATTTCGGCGGCATGGCCGACTTTCTCGTCGATCTCGGTCTTTGGGGCACCTGCGGTTTTAAGGGCAAAGCCCACGTTTTCCTCAACGCTCATGTGCGGATAAAGGGCGTAGGACTGGAACACCATCGACAGTTCCCGCTCGGACGGGACCTTGTGGGTCATGTCATTGTCATCCAGCATGATTTGCCCGCGACTGGTTTCTTCAAGTCCCGCGATCATGCGCAGCAGTGTTGATTTACCGCACCCAGACGGGCCCACGAAGATGATCAACTCACCGTCGAGAATATCAAGGTCGATCCCCTTGATGACCTGCACATTGCCGAACCATTTTTCGACGGATTTGAGGCTTATAGAACCCATAACGTATTATCCTTTGTTTGGCTTAAGCCACGCCTTCAAGCGTTGATTCATGTTCCCAAGACAACCAGAGCGCGGCTGTCCACGAAAAGTTCGGACCCACACAGCCGTCGCCGGTCAGGGGGTTAAAGCATTCCCAAAAGCCTGATTTTTCAATCGCGCGGCACAGGTCATTGCGGACTTTCTGGCCCAGTTCGACTTCGCCTTGTTCTGTCAGGCCGTTGGCTGTCATGTAATTCATTTGCGGCCAGAGGGGACCACACCAATAACGCTGAGCTTCAAAGTCGGGGGAATCCGGATCCCAGCTTGGCAGCATGTAATCGACCTTTTTGGCGATCCGTTTCAGGTTTTCGATTGTGCGTGCCCGTTGGTCGGGCGTGCCTGTGTCCGCATAAAAACACAGCGCGCTGCAATTGCTAAAGCCCGTTGAAAATGCGCCAGTGCGGATATCGCGGGCCGTGAAGGCACCAAGCTCTTCGCTCCACAGATAATCTGTTGCGGCTTCGCCTTTGGCGATCCATGCGCCAATCTGGTCGCAGATTTCGGCGGATTTGCCCATCTCAACGGCCATCGCAAGCAGGTCTTTGTCTGCGCGCAGCAAAACGAAATGAGTGTTCGGATCAGCCATCAGGAACGGGCCCTCGTCGGTCAGGCGGCGTTGGTCCCAGCCAACGCTATCACCGAAATGCACGATGGTCAGGAACTTGTCATATTGTTCCTGCGTCGGGCGGAACGCAGGATTAACGTGCTTGTTGTCCATGCGCGTGTAGGGCGGCAGATCGGGCGCGACATCCATCAGATCAAGGCCGATGTTCCATTCAGGGCAATTGTCGCGACCTGTTTCCCACGGGTGGACGGTGGCGACAATACCGTTGGCTGTGCGGTTGTCATGAAACCATTTGTGCCATGCGAAAATCGCATCAAACACCTCTGCGCGGCGAGCGGCCCCGGTTGGGCCTTGGGTGATCTGACGCACGACCGTCGCCAGAACAGGCGGCTGTGACACGCCTGTTGACGGGATTGTGCCGTGCGTCTTACCCCATCGGGAGGGTCCGGGGAAATAGTCGGGATCGTCACTGCGAAAGATGATGCTGGGGATCATACCGTCAGGCCATTGGCCTTCGATCAGCGATGTGATCTCGGTCCAAGCGCGGTCCATGTCGTAGGTCGCGATGCCAAGGGCAACAAAGGCAGAATCCCAGTTCCACTGGTAAGGATAAAGCCCCGCCGTCGGGATCGTGAAGCCGCCGCGGTCATTATTGGCCAGTGTGTCGATTGCGAGTTGTTTTAGTGACATCATTATCCTTTCACACTACCGGCCGTCAGACCTGCTACAAGGTAGCGTTCAAACCATAAGAACAGCGCAAGCACAGGAACGGTCGCGATGACTGCGCCAGCCATAAGATGTTGGCGTGGAACCTCGGACGAGTTCAGCTCTGCGATCCCGCGCGACAGGGTGTAAAGGTCGACATTGTCGAGAAACATGAATGCAAATAGGAATTCGTTCCACGCGATCATGAAGACATAGAGCGCAACCGATGCCATGGCGGGTAAAGCGAGTGGCAGCGTGATTTTGCGGATCACGTTCAAGCGGCTGAGCCCGTCCATCAGTCCGGCTTCTTCAAGCTCGGCGGGGATGCCACGAAAGTAACCTTGGAGCATATACAGCGCGACGGGGATGGTTGTCGCCGGATAGACCAGCATCAAACCCCAAAGCGTGTTGCGCATCCCAAGTTGGCTGAAAATCGCATAAAGCGGGATCACCAGTACAATCATCGGCACCATGTAAATCAGCAAGATCGAACGGCTGAGAAAGTTCTGCCCCGGAAATTTCAACCGCGCCACCGCGTAGGCACCAGGGACCGCAAAGAACAGCGTGATCAGCACGGTCACAACGGACACCAGCGCCGAGTTCATCAGGTAACTGCCAAAGTGATACTGGGTGAACAGCTCGATGTAGCTGCGGAAAAGCGCGGTGAAGCCCTGTTCGAAATTGATCGAAAAATCCAAAGGATTTGACAACAACATCTGCTGGTTCTTCAGGCTCATCATCACCATGACAAAGAATGGCAGTGCGACGGCAATGGTGAAGGCGACAAGGCCAAAACCCTTGATAAAGCGCAGGCAAATGACCTCGATATTGTAGCGGCGCTCGCGGCCAGGGCCAAAGCCTTTGGCATTTGTGTGGAGGGCGCCTGCAACCAAGCAGGCTATCACGACAACAGCGATCAATTGACCCAACGAGTAGGTCGACATCGGCAGACCGAGAGGCTGTGCGCCCGAGGCAACTGTAAGGACCAGCACAAAGGCAAACGCGCTGAGTGCCCGCATCCCGAACGTGCGCTTTTCAGGGGTCATGCAGGTTAGAACACCAGCGGTTACCAGCCCTGCAAAGGCCCCCGCCGTAACCTGCGGCTGAAACAATTCGCCAGAGATGAACAACGCCAGAAGGGTAATCAAAGTCGTGGCAATCGCCCCCCACAGCGCACCAAACAGCAGGCAAAGATAAAAGATGTTCCCGAAACGGCTCATGCGTCGTCCTCCGTTGAGAATTTGAAGAAGATCACTGAGAAACAAAGCAAGATCAGGAATACGACAACAGCCACTGCTGCACCCGCGCCAAGATTGGACACCGCGAAGGCTTGTTCATAGACGTTCACTGTCAAGGTGCGTGTGCCCGCGGCCCCGCCTGTCAGCAGGAAGATGTCGTCGAATTTGTTGAACGTCCAGATGAAGCGCAGCAAGAACAGCACCGCCATGATGCCGGCTAGTTGCGGCAGCGAAATGAACCGGAATTGCTGGAGCGGCGTCGCTCCGTCGATTTCTGCGGCCTCGTAGATGTCGGTGGACACTGATTGCATCCGCGCGAGGATGAACAGCATCGCCAGCGGAAAATAGCGCCAGATTTCAAAGATGATCACGACTGTGAGGGCGACGGGGAAGTCAAACGACAGGCCTAAAAAGCTGATTTCAGCGACACGTTGGCCTAAGAAGTTGATCGGCCCGTCGATCACGCCAAGCTGGATCAACAGCGCGTTCAGCGTCCCTCCCGGACCCGGATCAAGAAGCAGCACCCACGCAAGGGCAACCGCAATCACTGGGGCAACATAAGGGGAGAGATACAGACCGCGTAAAAAACTGCGTCCGCGGAACGTGATGTTCATCAACTGGGCTGCGAACAATCCCATGACCAACGCCCCAACAGTGCCCGCGATCGTATAATAGAGGGAAGCCCACAGAACGGGCCAAAAGTCCGATGCGTTGAAAACTTTGCGAAAGTTATCCAGCGTGAAATCGCCATTCGTCAGCACGTTTTCGGGGTCAAACGTAAAGACAGCCTTGGTGTCTTTGACGTTGATCGGCGCATCCAGAAAAGCCTGTGTCGCGGCGACGCGCACGTTGACGTCTTCGCGTTTGCCCGCCTCGTAATCGCCAAGATCACAGGCGAGTGCGGTCCCGTCCAACGTGCAGCGGTCGTCGACACCCAGAATGTCGAGCGTGGCGGGCAACGTGTCGGTCATAAAGACGTCTGCGATGTCGCCCTGACGGGACGAGTTCCGAATGCGGTAGCGGATGTCAGCTTCATCACCAGCGGCTTCGATATCTCCCATGAGGCGCTCGTTCACGAGGATCGAAGGCGCGCGCAGATCACCCAGGGTAACAGGTTTAAAGCTGATCCAGACGTTGGCAAAAAGCGGAAATAGGACAACGGACAATACAATTGCAAACGTCGGTAACAGCATCATATAGGCCAACCGCATTTCGCGTTTGGCGAGTGGTCCCAATCCCTTGGGCGGCTGTGGTGCGTTGTCGTCTGGCATCATCTTATCCATGCAAATGGTGAGGTAAGTGGGCGGCGCGAGAAAATTCGCGCCGCCTGATTTTAGTGGTTACAGATCAAGTGCCATATGCTCGGCGACGATCTTGTCTGCGGCTTCCTGAACCGTCAGATCACCGTCTGTCATCTCGCGGATCACGCGCGACATGACTTGGGAGTTGACGATGTTGGACGCTGTGGCGAGTTGGCCATCAGCAACGCCCCAACGGTCACCCACCGAGAGACCTGCAACGATGTCGTCAATCACAGACTGCGGGTAGATGTCGCCCAGCGGTGCTTTGCGGTCTACACCAACATCCAAGCCAGCCCATGTCATCTCAAAGGATGTGTCGCCGGCTTGGGTGCCGCGACGAACTGGGAACTTGCCCTCGGGTGCTTGTGACAACCACTGGCCGTAGCCTTCGGACATCACGTACTCGACGAATTCCTGCGCGACAGACGTGTTGGCATCTGCTGAAATGCCCAAGTAACGCACGTCAGCATAGGCAGCGCCTTCCGCATTGCCAGGGCCAGCAACGACAGTCGAGAAACCAGTCATTTCGGCCAACGCAGTTGTCATCGGATTATCATCAATGGTCACGGGTGCACTGTCACGCAACCCGCCAAGCTCGTCCAAAATGGACGGTGACCAGATCACCATCGCGGCTTTACCGTCGAGGTACAATTCACGCGACTGCGACCAGTAAAGATCACCCTCAGGCGAATTCGCAACGAGGTTCTTGTAAAGCTCAAGCAGCTCGACAAGGTGGGTGGTGTCCTCGTTGATGGACCCGTCGGCGTTAACAGGCGAATAACCAGTGGCGAGCGATAGATGCTCGATCAGCTGCATCATGTAGCCTTCGTCGATCTTTGTCGCAGCCACAAAACCGTACATTTCCGGTGGGTTGTGCAGGGCTGTCATTGCAGCATTGATCGCATCAAACGTGCTTGGCGTTTCGAGACCGGCGGCCTCAAATAGATCAGCACGGTAGACCACAAGCTGTGTCCAGCCGTCTGTTGGGACAGCAACGATTTCACCATCGGACATAGCCATGGCAACGGGACCTTCGGCGAATGTATCAACCCCAAGGTTATCCATCACTTCGCTTGCCGCTGCTGCATCCAGAAGACCAGCTTCGGAGTATGGCAGGATATGGCTGACAGTCAGGTTGATGACGTCAGGCAAATCGCCAGCCGCAAACGCGGCCGTTGCGCGCGTCTGAATGTCGGATTCTTCCACTGGAATAATTTCAACCGTGTGGCCAGATGCGGCTTCAAAGCCGGCGATCATTTCTTCCTGAACGGCGATTCGTTCTGGCTGGACTTCCATTGTCCAGAACCGGATCGTGTCCGCGTTAGCGGCACCTGCCAGAAATGTAGTGGCAAGTAGACCTGCCATGATGTGTGTCGTGCGTTTCATTGAATTTTCTCCCTGTTAGAAACGTTTTTTGGAACCGCTGCTTTGTGCAGTGGTCCGTCGGTCTCGCGGCGCAATAGTTGTGCGCGCTGCAATTCTTGGTGTTTGGTTGGGTCGTCACCGTCGATGATCGCCAGTAACATATCGCCCAATCTGCGCCCGGCATGTGCCAGCGGTTGAGCCATGGTCGTCAGCGGTGGATTGGTGTGAACGCCAAACTTAAGGCCGTCATACCCGATCACCGAGATATCTTTGCCGGGTCGCATCCCGCGCGCCCGAATGGCCGCCAAAGCGCCGATGGCCATAGAGTCCGTGACGCAGACGATTGCCGTCGGCGGTTCCGGCAGATCAAGAAGCATCGCCGTGGCAATTTCACCGCCGTCATCGCTGAGGTCCGCGATCTGAATCAGCTCGGGATCAACGGGCAAGCCGTTCGATTCGACCGCCTTGCTGTAGCCGTTCAACCGGTCTTGTGTGAATTGGTATTGCAACGGCGCGCCGACAAATGCGACGCGGCTGTGACCCAGCCCGACGAGATGGTCCACGGCCGTGATAAAGGCGTCTTCGCCGTCCACATCGAACCACGCGTAGTCGTCGCATTTTCCGGTACGTCCGTGCACCACGAAAGGACATTTCAATCCCTGCAACAGCCGGATGCGCGGGTCGTTCTTGAGCGGGCGCGACATCACGAGACCGCCGACACGACCGGACCGCACCAAACGGTCAATCTGCGCCAGCTCATCTTTAGGCGAGTCCGCATGGACCACCAGCATGTCCCAATTTCGCTTGCTCATTGCCTCACCCAATCCTTGCAGGAGCTCGGCGACAAAAGTCTGCGCGATCGAATTACTGTAGCGCGGCAAAACATAGCCGATCGTCTCAGGTGTGCCGATGGACAGGCTGCGGGCTGTCTGGTTGGCCCGGTAACCCAATTCGTCCGCCGCGCGCTTAACGCGTTCACGGGTAACAGGACTGATATCGGCATAGCCGTTTAATGCACGGCTCACCGTCCCGACCGTAAGGCCGAGTTGTGCCGCAAGTACTTTTAAGCTGACCGGCTTCTCAGACATCGATTCCCTCCCAGGTTAAGTCAAGAATTACCGAAACCGGTTTCGTGAATCAAGCGAAACCGGTTTCGGTGGGCGAATTTTGATTGCATAATGTTTATAGGGAATCAAAAACCTGCACGTATCGCCTTAAGAACCACACGCAAAGACACAGGATCAAGACACATGAAACGCTCACGCATCAACGAAATTATTGCACAATCAGACGACATGATGCGTAAGCACGGCTTCGTTTTGCCACCCTTCGCCTACTGGACGCCGGAAAACTTCAAATCCTACAAAGACGCCGCGAAAAATGTCATCGACGCACGCTGCGGCTGGGACATTACAGATTACGGCGATGGAAATTTTGACAAAATGGGGCTGTTTCTGTTCACCCTGCGCAACGGCCGTTTGGCCGATCTCCAACGTGGCGGCGGGATGTGCTATGCGGAAAAACTGCTGATCTCAAAGCAGGATCAACTCAGCCCGATGCACACCCATGTCATTAAGGCTGAGGACATCATCAACCGTGGCGGCGCGACGCTTGTGGTGGAACTTTACGGCTCCGACAGGGATGGCAACTTCGACGAGACCGCAGGCGGCACGGTGTTTTGTGATGGCCTCGAGCACCCCTTTGCGGCCGGTGAAAAACTGCGCCTCGCCCCCGGTGAAAGCGTCACCCTGATGCCCGGTGATTGGCATGCCTTTTGGGGCGACGGTGGTGACGTGCTGATTGGCGAAGTCTCAACTGTGAATGACGATGAAACCGACAACATCTTTCGCGAACCCATTGGACGTTTCGCCAATATCAACGAAGACGTAGCACCCAAGCACTTGCTGGTAAGTGATTATCGGACATGGCTGGCCTGAGAGATGATTGCTGATGCTTCAAACAACGCCGCGTTCTGCGCCAAACTGGAAGAGGCGCTACTGGATGATTTAAGGACCACATCGATCCAAGGGGTCAACAGCCGCATCAGCCTCGCGTTGCAGGATGCTGACGGGTCACTACGCGCAGGGCTGTCCGGGACCACGTCGTACGGTTGGTTGCGTGTGACTATGCTGTGGGTTTCGGCGGATCATCGGCGCTCGGGGGTGGGGTCGCAATTGATGCATGACGCGATAGAGCTGAGCCTCGAACGGGGTTGCCACGCGGCATGGTTGGAAACGTCCAACCCGCAGGCGCGCGCCTTTTATGAGGATCTTGGATTTGAAGCTTTTGCCGAACTGGCAAATGACGCGGGTGCTATGCCGGAAAGCCACACGCGTTGGTTCTTACGCCGCAATCTTATGTCCTCGCAACTCGGAGAGAGCCCATGACGAGATTCACTGTCTGTCCCCGGAGTTTTCTTGAGAGCTTATTTGACGAGGCTGTCACCGTTGCCGACCCAATGCGCATTGTCGCGGCCCATTTACCTTCGTAACTAGCAGGACGATTGGTGATCATTGGCACGGGTAAGGCGAGCGCGCGAATGGCCGAAGCGGTTGAGGCCCATTATGGCCCGTGCGACGGGCTAGTGATTACGCGAAACGGCTACGCGCGCCCCACCCAAGGTATCGAAATCGTCCAAGCGCCCCATCCGGTTCCCGATGCGGCAGGTGTTGCCGCGACAAGTCGGTTGATCGACCTTGTAACAGGGGTCTCGCCAGATGATTTGGTCGTCGCGCTTATCTCGGGCGGCGGGTCTGCCCTGCTGTGTGCCCCGAGCGAGGGTCTGACACTCGACGACAAAATGGCCGTGAACCGTGCGCTGCTGGCCTCTGATGCGCCGATCGATGAAATGAACGTCGTGCGCAAACACCTCAGTCGGGTGAAGGGTGGGCAATTGGCAGCTGCCTGTCATCCGGCCCAGTTGCTGACACTGTTGATATCGGATGTGCCCGGAGACGACCCCTGTCATATCGCGTCCGGCCCCATGGTCGGCGAGGACAGCACCGCGCAGGCTGCACTCAACATTATTGGGACGCGGGGCATTGCCTTGCCGTCCCATATCCGTCGCGCAATCGCCGAAGGATCATCCGTTGTGTCGCCAGATGATCCGCGTCTGAAAAATGCCGAAACACGCATTATCGCCGCCCCTTCCCATTCCATCGCCGCCGCCGCAAAGCTGGCAGAGGTCGCGGGGTTAGACGTTCGAAATCTCGGCGATGCACTTGAGGGCGAGGCTCGCCATCTTGGCGAGCAGCAGGCACAATTGGCACTTTCGCTTCAATCCGAACTTGGACCCAACGACAGGCCGATCCTGCTATTGTCTGGTGGCGAATGCACCGTGACGTGGCGAGGCTGCGGCATCGGTGGCCCAAATGCAGAGTACGCATTATCTGCCACCATCACCCTGAACGGCCAGCAAGGCATTCACGTTCTTGCCTGCGACACCGATGGGGTCGACGGGGCCGCCGAAGTTGCCGGTGCCTATGCGGGGCCAGATACGTTGTTGGTCGCTCACGAAGCTGGACACGACCCCGCAACTTCGCTGGCCCAAAACGACGCCCATAGCTTCTTTGCATCTGTCGATGGGCAGATTGTGACAGGGCCTACGTTGACGAATGTCAACGATTTCAGGGCGATCCTGATCTCACCAATTACTTAAGGGGTTGTTGCAATCTGGCCGATACGGGTCGTTTGAAGAACTGCCTAAATCGCTCCATGAAAGCTGCGCTGTAAATACCAAACCAGCACCGCTTAGTTCTGGAGGGTGAACTGGTTGCTCCTTTCATTAAGCAACTCGCGATTGACGTACCGGCAAACGAGACATTCGAAGCATTGGTTCGCTGACCGACGTTTTTGTTGACAAAATGCTGCGCTCTGCATGAATGGCCAGTTTGGTGAAGCTGCACCACAGCATTGGCGCGCCCAGCAAAGGTCGGCTACGGGCCGTTCGCGACATCTATGCGAGAGCTAGGCTCGAGACCTTTATGATACCGCAGCATTAGTCGAGTTATTGTCAAATCTGGTGTTTAAGGGTTTCTGGTCATGCGGCGATCTGGCTGTTTTCAGTGGCTTCAATTCCGTCTTTGAATGCGACGCCGGTGATGACTTTGGCGAGGTAGTCAAAGCCGCGTAGTTTCCTCCAGTTTTGCTCGGCGCATTGCCCCAGCTTGAACATCATGTGCAGCATGCCGTCGCGTGAGAGGCAGCCCTTTGATCGTTTGGTGCGATGACGGATCGTGGCAAAGGCGGATTCAATTGGATTACTGGTGCGGATGCTTTGCCAGTGTTGTGCTGGAAAGTCGAAGAATGCCATGAGTTCCTCGCGGTCCTTTTGCAGGCACAGCGTCGCCTTGGGGTATTTGGGTTCGTAGGTTTTGATGAACAAATCTAAGGCCTTGCCCGCATCATCTTTGGTCTCAGCCTGCCAGATGTTGTGGATCGCAGCTTTGGCCTTTGGCTGAGACAGCTTGGGCAAACAGTTGAGCACATTCATAGTTTTGTGTTGCCAACAGCGTTGATGACGGGTCTCAGGATAGACTTCATCTATGGCGGCCCAGAACCCCATGGCACCATCTCCAATAGCAAGTTTCGGGGCGTTCATTCCCCGGCTTTTGAGGCTGAGGAGAGCCTCGCGCCAGCTCTGCGTGGACTCGCGCACCCCGTCCTCAATAGCCAAGAACCGCTTCTTGCCACGGGCTGTTACCCCCACAATCACAAGGGCGCAGAGCTTGTCATCCTCGCCCCGAAGGCCGCTGTGGACACCGTCAGCCCAGATGTAGACCAAGGGCTCATCGTCCAACGCTGCCTTTCTCCACTCGCCGTATTCGTTGGCCCAATCGCGCTTGAGCCGTGAGACCGTATTTGCCGACAATCCCGCCGCATCAGGGCCCAGAAGAACCTTGAGAGCCGAGCCCATTTCACCGCTGGAGATGCCCTTCAGATACAGCCATGGCAAGGCCGCTTCCAACGTTTTGGTTCTGCGCACGTACGGTGGCACCAGGGCCGAATGGAATGTCACGGGCTGGCCGTTTTTTGAGCGAACCTTGGGAATGCGCACGTTCACGGGGCCGATGCCCGTTTGGAACGGGCGCTCGGGATGATGCCCATTGCGCACAACAGTCGCATGACCGGCCTCAGTGCGCGCGGTGGTAAACTGAGACAGATAGCTTTCAAGCTCAGCTTCAACGGCTGTTGCGATCAATTGCTGCGCTCCTGTTCTCAATAAATCCGTCAGCGCGTCCGTGATCCCGTCTCGACGCGAAAAATCAACAATGTTAGTCGTTTCCATGGTGGTGTATCTCCTTCGGTTGGGCTGCTGTCTCGCAACAACAAATCAACCAGATACGCCGCCAACCTTCAAATCCCCCAAACACCAGATTCAGTCATAGCTCGCATTAGTCACTAAGGGCGGGAAGCGGACGTTCGCTGCATGGCGAACCAAGGTCGGCTGTGCTGGACGATGCGGTCTCTTAGGTTCCGACGAGGCAGGCGACCCGAGCATCGCAGCCATTTGGCCAGTATCGAACAATACTCACCGCTAAGCTTATTTAGTTCGAACTCAGGCGGGCAAACATTGGGAGCAATGCTTGAAATACAATTGCGTTGGAGCGGATCGGCTAAATCTAGAAGGTTTAGTTTGTGTTATCGAGGATGAGACTGTTTCGGCCCTGAACAAAACAGAAATCATGCATCAGCCACTCGGTTCCTGAAATCACCCGAGCCGCCGAGCCAAAGGAACTCTCATCAGTAGGCCAATAACGTGCTCGAACCTTGTAATCACAGTTTTTGCCTATTTGCTCTTTGACTGAAACGACCACGATGTCTTCGATCTTTCCGAGAACGACAATAAACATGCAAAACGTAAGCCTAGTCTTGCAGGGCCTTTATGATTGCATCTTGCCTGTGACCGTCCAGATGGACTATTGAGGTGCTCATACCTTTTCTATTCTTTCTTTACCCTGCCATCGGTTGACGCCGATCTGGCAGGGCTTTTTTTATGTCAGCCTAGCCTAGCCTAGCCTAGCCTAGCCGCGTCACGGCAGGTCTGCGGCCAAAACATAAACTAACCATCACTTTGCGGCGTTCAACCCGTTTGATCGACCAAGTTGAGCAAGCCCTTCAGCCGCGTGGACAAACCGTTTTCAGCAAAATAGTTGCCAGCAGTCGTTGAGTTATACCATTGCGATAGCCCACTTGGAGGCCTTTCGCGCTTGAGAATTCAATATGCTCTGAGCATAATCCGTGTTTACCACGAACACACTGCTGGGCTTTCCGCAGGGGAAGATGTGATGGCAGCAACAACAGTTCGACAGATAAGATTTTCTGTTTAGAGGGCCGCGACAAAATGATTCCAGCTCACGACGCCGTGCTTTGGCAATCATTTTGTGGAAACCAACTCGGAAAGCGCCCGCCATACCCAGCTTATACCCAATATTTACTTGCTTTTTCGTCGACGCATGTAGTTGATGATTCCACATGATGGCTAGCGTCAGAACTTAGCCAAGAAGGCAGCCTCGCTGCTGCAAAGGGGATAAAAATGACATCAAGATTGATAAAAGTAGCCTGCTTATCGGCTTCTGTAGCCCTAGGGGCGTTTGCCGTAAGCGCACAAGAGACCGTAATCCGAATTGGCACAGGTGGGAAAACAGGTGTCTACTACCCAACCGGCGGAGCCATCTGTCGCCTGGTCAACCGTGGCACTGCCGAACACGGAATTCAATGTACCGTGGAGTCGACGGGCGGATCAGTTTACAATTTGAAAGCCGTACGTGCAGGTACGCTTGATTTCGGAATTGCGCAATCTGACTGGCAATTCCACAGCTTCAACGGCTCTTCGAAGTTCGAAGAGGATGGTGCGGATCAGAATTTGCGAGCAGTGTTTTCGGTCCACCCTGAACCATTTACGGTGGTCGCGCGCGCTGATGCTGGCATAAAAACCTTTGATGACCTTAAGGGAAAGCGGGTCAACATTGGGAATCCCGGCTCAGGCTCTCGCGGGACGATGGACGTTCTTATGGCAGCAAAAGGCTGGACTGTGGGCGATTTCGAACTCGTTACAGAGCTAAAGTCTTCCGATCAGGCACGGGCTGTCTGTGAGGGCAAGATCGATGCTATGGTCTTTACCGTTGGTCACCCCAGCGGATCAATCAAAGAAGCAACAACTGAATGCGACACTGTACTTGTTGAAGTCGCTGGTCCAGAAGTTGAAGCGCTAATTGCAGACAACCCCTACTATCGAACTGCGACAGTTCCAGGTGGCATGTATAAGGGGAATGAAGATGATACCCAAACATTTGGAGTTGGGGCAACATTGGTAACATCCAGCAAAGTGCCTGATGAAACCGTTTACGCGCTTGTGAAATCAGTCTTCGACAACATGAGACGTTTCCGAAGGCTTCACCCAGCACTTGGCATCTTGAAAGAAGAAGAGATGGTCAAGGATGGCCTTTCAGCACCGTTGCACGATGGGGCCGCTAAGTTCTACTCGGAAATAAACACGAACTGACCATCTAGGTTTTGTGACAGAAAGGGGAGTGCATTGGCACTCCCCTTTCTGTTTGCGCCTTACAGTGTAGAACATACCGTCAAAGCGGGGCGACGATACTGATTGTGAACCAAATATAGAAACCCACCGCAAGAATGGGAATGGGGTACAAAACCGCCCCCAATTTGTTGACGCGACTTGCAGCGACACTCCTTTGGCTGGCCAGTAACCAATAACTTAATACGCTTACCAAAATTCCAAACAGCATAATGATTTGTAGTGCAAAGAATATGTAGTCGATAGCAACGAGGTAGCCGATATTTGGGAGGTCGTTGGACAAGCGCGCGCGCAGCAACGAAACGGTCACAAGCACTAGAATGCCGCCACTTAACCGAGGCGGCAGTTCCTGAATCGGAACGGCGAACAAAAGCAAACCAATCGTAAAAAGAATGGTCATTGGGAGTAGAATTGTCGAGCTATAGCTTGTTAGGTGACGGCCTATTTCCAATGAAAGAACCATTCGGGAAAAGTTAACTTCAGTTTCTCCCTGAAAGAAACGTGTTTCACCAAGCGTTGACGCAGTCTTGATCAAGTCTTGATAGATTTGTGCGTCCAGCACCCTCCAGCCCTTTGAGGTCTTAAAGGCTTGCTCTTGCTCAACCTTAGCCAAGAGGGTTGAATTTTCATCTGCAAGCAACATCCCAAGTCTGTCCGCCACAAATCGCATGCTTTCACTATTCCGATCCTGATGCCTAACGACCAGAGTTATGTGCTGTCGGTCAAACGGGTAATCAGCAAATTGGAACTCTCCGCTAAATGTTCCTCGCACTTTGAATGTGACAATATTCATGCCATTGCGTTCACGCTTCCAGATCGGATTGTCCAAATTTATCGGTGTGACCGCATTGCTAAACTCAATCTTGTTGAGATCTAGCTTGCCCCGATACCTCAGCCAGAGATAGAAATCTAAATCATAGTTACCGGTTGCTGTGTTCAGGTTACTAACCTCGTTCAGGTCAACCCCAAAGTAAACAATCTGAGTTGCGTGCATGTACCCGTCGGACTGGGGAACAATTTCACCGCTTTCGAGTTTGTCGGAAAAATTTGGGACCATTACTGGGTTTTCGACAGCTTGAAGTTGGACTGGTGCAGAAATGAACTCGCCCAACTCAAACACGCCAACGGGAACGGTCTTTTCTGCGTTGCCGATATCGTCAAAAAATATCTTCCCCGTGATACCCTCGTAAGCGTCGGCGCGGGTGTCTAAGCTCGCAAAATGGTTTCGTATACCCTCACGTTGAATTGTTAAATCAGAGATACTCGCATCTATGCTCGCAAGTGCTTTGAACGAGACTCCTGCCGCATCATAATAAAGCGCCATGCCAGAGTCGGGCGAAGTGCCAAATCTGTCGGCAAACTCATTCCTAAACTTAATGGCATCTTCATTTGCCACGTCCCATATCATTGATGTTGTTGCTAAAATTTGATCTGTGAAATCACCCGGGCGGGTCTTAAGGATCGGGTCCGGTTCAAAGTAACTCGGGAATGTTTGGTTGATCGAGTCTGCACCGAAGATTGGCAAAGCGAACCCTGAATTGCGCATTTCGCGCACAAAATGTGCAGCGTTAACTGCATTCATGGCGAGAAATACCATTCCGCTGTCTGGCATCAGGGACAATTCCGCCACAATATCTGCCATATCAAGGTCGATATCTGGGCTTTCTGGGTCCACATCATAGAGGTGTGCGATGTCCATTCGGAGGTTCTCAGACGAAGCCTTGAAAGCGTCTCGTAAAGATCGCCCGTAGGCATCGTCGGTAGCAACAAGGGTTGCAGTCCTATAACCAAGAACGCTGCTTATGTAGTTTGCGCTGAACTCGGCTTGCATCTTATTGTTATAGGTCGCTCGAAAGTACCACGGGTTGTTTACGGTCAAAGCATCTGCTGTAGCCGTGCCCGTTATCGCCGCAATACCGTGCTCCATATAGACTGGTGCGGCGGCGATTGACGCTCCGCTGGTACGATGCCCTATCACGAGAACAGCTTGACTTTGGGTAGCGATTTCTAGGGCAACCTTTGCGGCAAGCTCAGGGGAATTCTGATCGTCGTATGCAGCCACTTCGATTGATCTGCCGTTGACGCCGCCCGCCTTATTGATCTCTTCAGCTTTGAGTCTGGTTGCATCAACCATCGCTTTTCCGAGGTGCGCGCTTTCGCCAGTCATTGGACCTGCTACTGCTACAATCCAAGGTTTTGCATCCTGCGCTTGCGTCGCTCCACCAAAGAGAACCAACGCAAAAGCCAGTGCACAAAGCAGGGTAAAGCGCGCCAAAGCGCAAATTTTGGATAATTTCATGTTTTTAAGATCCATTGGAAAGTAGATTTTGCGCTACTGGGTGTCGCACCAATGTGCTGGCCATCAATTTACACCGGTAGAATAAAAGGAGGAAGCCGCATCATGAAGTGACGCGGGCATGATGTCCTTCTGCATTTCAACTGCATCTAGGTTCGTTAGAGCAGTGTGCAGTCTCTTTAGCCGGTCAAATTTTTCGAAGACGACTTCGACCAATCTGAGAACCGATTCATCCTGCTGATCAGAGGTCGTTACCATTGTGGCGCTGACACCAAAGGTACTAATATCCTCAGTTTGGCCAAAATATGTTCCTGCAGGAATAATCGAAGCGCGGTAATGATCACTTGTTTCAAGCAGTTTGTCGATCTCTGGTCCGGTAATGCTAACCAGCTTTGTATCGCACGTCCCGGTCGCCGTTTTTATCGTCCCAGAAGGATGTCCTGCCATAAACACAATGGCGTCAACTTCGTTGTCGCAAAGAGCCTGTGCCTGCAGATCAGACGCAAATTCGCGCGTAGAGGCAAAATCGAATCTGTTCCATCCGTGTTGGTCCATCAACACTTCCATGGTCGCTCGCTGACCAGAACCAGCGTTGCCAATGTTAACTCGCTTCCCAAGCAGATCTTGAAAATTGTTGATACCGGAATTTGCGCGTGCCACGACGGTGAAGGACTCGGTGTAAAGCGCAAACACTGATCTCAATTCGACATGTGCTCCAACATCGGCGAAGGTGTCTGTTCCATTCTTTGCATGTGCTTGCCAATCTGACTGGACGATCGCGAAGTCCACCTTGTCAGCGCGCAACTGCATAAGGTTGTCGATTGACCCCCCGGATAACTCGACGGTACAGCCATGGCCTAAAAACGAATATTTGACATTATACAATCTGCAAATCGCCACCGAAACGGGGTAGTAAACTCCAGTGGGGCCGCCACTCGAGATAACTATAGATTTGTTCTCCGCCACTGCAGGAAGTGGTGCCAGGCCAAACGCAAGGATAATTGCAATACTTATTGCCGCTTTCCGCAAGCAGTTGAGCACTAATTTATGCATTCAGGAAGCCACACCAGATGTTTCAAGAGGTTTTCCATCATTTTGATTCTACAAAAGTTACGATACTCTCTCAAAAGCCATCGAAACAAGCTCTTTAGTCGGGACAAAAACGCAGCACGGTAGATGTTCCCGCCATTGGCGAAAAGCAAGCGCCGCATTCGCTTTTAGAGATTGGAAAACCCCGCATTCAGACCGAGTGGGTTAGGAGTTTTATCGAGCTAAAACCTCATCTACTCCCACAGGAAAGGTCCCGATCCTTGAGCCAAGCTTCTTTAGGCTAATGGCTCATAAATTGGAAACTGCCGAACATCGCCATATCGAATCTTGGTGCATTTTTCGTTTACCTTTCTTGATACGAATAGCGGCCATTCGCGCAGCTCGCAGCATCGGTCAGTTTGGGCGGTGGCCTCAACTGGTCGACGCAACACTTTAATCTTTAGAAAGAGATGGAGTGTTTTGAATGAAGTATCGTCGCAGGATTTACTATTCAGCTGAGCAGCGTGCCGAGATCTGGGATCGATGGCAACGTGGGGAGTCGATGAGTTCGATTGGGCGGGTCTTTGATCGCCAATCGTCGTCGGTATTTTCGGTCATCTCACCTACGGGCGGGATACGGCCGCCGGATCGCAGGCGTGGCAGTTCTGCATTGAGCCTCTCTGAGCGCGAAGAGATATCCCGCGGGCTGAGTACCAAGCAATCCTTGCGTGCGATTGCACGCCAGTTGCGACGTGCGCCCTCAACGATCAGCCGGGAGGTGCGGCGCAATGGCGGATCAGTCGGCTATCGTGCGTCTAGTTCAGATCAGGCTGCTTGGAACCGGGCTCTGCGTCCAAAGATATGCAAGCTGGCTTGTCACCCGACATTGGCCCGCGCAGTATCAGCAAAGCTACGGCGCAAGTGGTCTCCCGAGCAGGTTGCGGGTTGGCTCAAACGGGCGTTCCCGGAGGAGGCGCACAAACAGGTGTCACACGAGACTATCTATCGAAGCCTTTATATACAGGCACGTGGCGTTCTCAAAAAGGAGCTGCTGGCGCACTTGCGCGCAAAACGCACAGTCAGGCGTTCCCAGCATGCCAGCCTAAAGCGCAACGGTAATGGCCAGATTAAAGATGCTGTGTCCATCAGCGAAAGGCCTGCATCCGTCGAGGATCGCGCTGTTCCGGGTCACTGGGAAGGCGACCTGATTGGCGGATCGAAGAACAGCTATATCGCGACCCTGGTCGAGCGGCATTCACGATACGTGATGTTGGTGAAAGTCGCGAACAAGGACACTGAAAGCGTCGTCACTGCGCTGATCAAGTCGGCTCAGAAGCTGCCGCGAGAACTTTACAAATCCTTGACGTGGGATCGTGGCAAAGAGCTAGCAGATCATCCGCGCTTCACACTGGCCACGGATGTCGATGTCTACTTCTGCGACCCGCAGTCACCTTGGCAACGTGGATCAAACGAGAACACCAACCGGCTTTTGAGGCAGTATTTGCCAAGAGGAACCGACTTATCCGTTCATTCTCAGGCAAAGCTCAGCGCAATTGCAAGGCAACTTAACGAACGTCCTCGCAAGACCTTGCAATATCAAACCCCAGCAGAGAAGTTCGCTGAGTGTGTTGCATCGACCGGTTGAGGTCGCCACTCAAAGCCGCCATTCGCTGCGTTCTGCACTAACGACTGCTATGCGGGACAAAGCTCCCGTTGACGGCAATCGGCGCGACTACAGCTTCCGGCCCTTAGCCGGCTTTTACGTCGTATATCGCCAAAGACTTTTCCTGAATCGAAACAACCGTTTCAAAACAATATTTTACGGTTGCTTTGTATTAAACGGCGCTTGCACCCAATGTTCGCCGAAAACACTTCGCGAGCAATTTACATTAGGTGATCAAAGCAACTTCAAACACCCGAGCAGGTGCAACAGTTGATCAAGTTTGATTTGAATCAATGTTGTTTGCGTTTCTAGCTGGTTGAATTGCAATTCAGTTCACAAAAGCGTTATCGTAGCCCAAATATTCCATTGGAGGGAACTTTCATGACCAACCTTAGATGTCTTTCTGGGTCGACGGCCCTAGCGATCATCATTGCCAGCACATCCTTTGCTCAGGAAATTCAAGCCGACGAAGGCCAGCTGAACGGCCTGTTTCCAACCGACAAGCCATATTCTCCATATGTTGATCGTTCGTTTCCTGAGCGCCCTCTTTGGGGCGATAGCCATTTGCACACCTCCCTTTCGATGGATGCGGGCGGCTTTGGTAACCGACTAGGACTTCACGAGGCCTACCGTGTGGCGCGTGGAGAACAAGTGACGGCGTCCTCAGGTCAGGACATACGGCTCAGCCGCCCTCTGGATTGGCTGGCAATCACGGATCACTCCGACGGGATGGGCATGATTGGCGACATTCTGGCCAAGGCTCCGATCATTACGCAATACGAGCAAGGCGCGCGTTGGGCCGAAGGTTTTGGAGCCGGAGGTCAGGAAGCCGTTGACGCGACGCTCGATCTGATTGGAACGTTTTCCCAAGGCAAAATGGACCCCGAAATGTTTGCCAATTATTCACCGGGCGCACGGCGTTATGCGACGATCTGGGACGAAGTGATTAATGCTGCCGAGGACTTCAATGACCCTGGTACATTTACAGCCTTTATTGGCTTTGAGTGGACGTCTCTTGAAAAGGGGGCCAATTTGCACCGTAACGTCATTTTCCGTGATGGTCCCGACCGCGCGCGCCAGGTTGTTCCGTATACAACCCAGGCCCCCGTCGGAAGCAATGACCCGCTGGATTTGTACAAATATCTCGAAAACTATGAAACCAAAACAAACGGCTCGACCATGACATTCGCGCACAACGGAAACCTATCCAATGGCATTATGTTCCCGATGGATGCGCAATTCACCGGCAAGGCAATTGACAAATTTTATGTGGAACAGCGTGCCAAATGGGAACGTGTGTATGAGGCAACCCAGATCAAAGGTGACGGGGAAACACATCCTTTCCTTTCACCAGATGATGAATTTGCTGACTTCGGGACTTGGGATGTAGGCAATCTGGATTTGAGTGCGGCAAAAACCGACGATATGCTTGCAGGTGAATATGCTCGTGAAGCTTTGAAAAACGGCATGGTTCTCGAAGATAAATTCGGCACCAACCCCTACAAATTTGGAATAGTCGGAGCGACAGATTCGCATAACTCATTGCCCGCAATTGAAGAAAATAACTTCTTCGGCAAGCACTCCGGATACGAACCATCTCCGGAACGGCTATCTCATCCTTTCATGAAAAACGAAAATGGAGAGATCTTCAGTTGGCAACAGGTTGCATCCGGTTTGACGGCTGTCTGGGCCAAAGAAAACACCCGTGCATCCTTATTTGATGCCATGGACCGCAAAGAAGTTTATGGGACAACCGGCCCGCGCATGGCCGTGCGTTTCTTTGGCGGTTATGATTTCAACGACGCCGATCTCAAACAACGTGAAATATCCGCAGTCGGATATGAAAAGGGCGTCCCCATGGGGGCTGATTTGATCGCCCCACCGGAGAACAACAAAGCGCCCAACTTCTTGGTAGCCGCACTGCGTGACCCGATTGGTGCCAACCTTGACCGCGTGCAAATTATTAAAGGGTGGGTGGATACTGAGGGTAACACGCACGAAAAAGTATACGACGTGGTTTGGTCGGATGAACGGGAAATGGATGCAAACGGAAAACTCTCCGCGGTCGGCAGCACGGTCGATGCGGCAACAGCTACTTGGGCGAATACAATCGGTGCCTCAGAACTAGTTACGGTCTGGAGCGATCCAGATTTTGATGCTGGTGAACGTGCCTTCTACTATGCTCGGGTTCTCGAAATTCCAACACCACCGTGGTATCTCTATGATGTTGTTAAATATGGTTTGGAAGTGCCAGAAGGTGCCCCGCTTGAGCATCAAGAGCGCGCGTACACGTCTCCGATCTGGTACACACCAAAAGGCTGAACCGCACGTTCGAAGTGTGGTCTCAAAAGTTGTCGATCTATAAGGGGCGGCAATGCCAATGACTGGCTATAAAGGGTAGAAGTAGGGTCTATAAAACTACTTCTGCCCTTCAACGTAAAACAGCACCAAACTCCGATATATTTCGATGCATTTCTAAGCAGATATTCGGAAATGCTGGGCCAATGTCCGCAATCCGCGGCGACCTCAACCGGTCGATGCAACACACTCTGCGGACATCTCTGCTGGCGTTTGGTCTTGCGAGGTCTTGCGAGGTCGTTCGTTGAGTTGCCTTGCAATTGCACTGAGTTTTGCTTGGGAATGAACGGATAGGTCCGTTCCGCGAGGCAAGTGCTGCCTCAAAAGCCGGTTGGTGTTCTCGTTTGACCCGCGCTGCCACGGTGATTGTGGGTCGCAGAAGTAGACATCAACGTCGGTTGCCAACGTGAATCGCGGATGATCTGCCAGCTCTTTGCCACGATCCCACGTCAGCGACTTGTAGAGCTCGCGCGGCAGTTTCTGAGCCGATTTGATCAGCGCCGTGATGACACTCTGTGTGTCTTTGTTCGCGACTTTGACCCGCATCACGTACCGAGAATGCCGTTCCACGAGTGTCGCGATATAACTGTTCTTTGATCCACCGATTAAGTCGCCCTCCCAGTGGCCCCGAACAGCACGATCTTCGACGGACGCAGGCCTTTCGCTGATAGATACAGCGTCCTTGATCTGGCCATTTCCCTTTCGCTTCTGGCTGGCATGCTGTGAGCGCCGGACAGTGCGTTTAGCCCGCAAGTGCTCCAGAAGCTCCTTCTTCAGGACACCGCGGGCCTGTATATATAGGCTTCTGTAAATCGTTTCGTGTGACACCTGTTTGTGCGCCTCTCCAGGGGATGCGCGTTTGAACCAACCAGCAACTTGTTCTGGCGACCACTTGCGCCGTAACTTTGCGGATACTGCGTGGGCCAACATCGGGTGACAAGCCAACTTGCACATCTTGGGGCGCAAAGCCCGATCCCATGCAGCTTGGTCTGATGCCGTTGCGCGATAGCACAACTTGCCCCCATTGCGTCGTACCTCGCGGCGGATCGTTGAAGGCGCACGTCGCAACTGACGCGCAATTGCCCGGAGAGATTGCTTGGTGCTGAGCCCACGAGATATCTCTTCACGCTCAGCAAGGCTCAATGCAGAACGACCGCGTCTGCGATCAGGTAGACGTATTCCGCCCGTCGGTGAAATCACGGAAAATACCGACGATGAGTGGCGATCAAAAACGCGCCCAATCGACCTCATCGACTCGCCACGCTGCCATCGATCCCAGATATCGGCACGCTGTTCGGCTGAATAATAGATCCTGCGACGATACTTCATTCAAAACACTCCATCTCTTCCTAAAGATTAAAGTGTTGCGTCGATCAGTTGAGGCAACCGCCCTTCGTGTACAATAATCTACACGCCGCAGCTATTGGTTGCTAACCGATCAAAACTGCCATTCGCTGTGTCCTGCACCAACGACAGCTATGCGGGGCAAAACCGACCTTGGCAGAATATTGATTAATGACCGCTTGTTCGATGCTGCTCTTTTAGCGAAACGCAACTTGGGAGGATTGTGAATACTCGCTGGACTTGTAAAGCCGAACGGGTTGAGTAACAAAAATAGGCGCTCAGGTCGGCGTTCCAGCATTTTGTGGTTTACTACTGAACCGCACAGCAAGTCGGATGATATCCGACTATATGTTGAGGGCGATCACAAAATAACAACGCATCGCGATTTCAATAGAAATGTTATGAGAGGGGATTCTTCAACTGTAGCAACCGTTTAAGTATGCGACGCAGCGACTATTGCTGGACCTGAAGCGTCACCGTCATTGCCTCGTAAGCGTCGCCCATCCGCATCCCGGATACTGGTGCGGCGTCAATGGAATCACGGCCCACCGCCAATCTGATATAGCGTTCATCGGGCGAAATACAGTTGGAAACATCAAAAGCGACCCAGCCCAGCCCCTCGATATGGGCCTCGGCCCAAGCATGGGTTGCGTCCTGATCAATGCGGTCGTCCATCATCAGATAGCCGCTGACATAGCGCGCAGGGACACCCGCGTGGCGCAGAGCGGCGATGAAAATCTGCGCATGATCCTGACAAACACCGCCCCCAAGGGTTAGCGCCGCCTCGGCGGTGGTGGTGACATCCGTCGCGGCCTGCCCGTAAGGCACGGCCTCAAGGATGCGGGCGGAAAGAGCGTGCAGCTCGCCCAGATCACCATCGCGGTTCGAAATTATTTCCGAGAGCGCGGCAATGCCCTCGCCTGCTTTGGTGCGAAGCGTGCTCTGTCTAAAGTGCCACAAGGGGGCAGCCCCGTAAATTTTGCCGTAGATCCCGTCTGTGTTATGGGTTTCGATCTCGCCCGAAACTGTCAGCGATATCTGCGTGGCACCGCCCTGTGCCTGAACCAAGGTGCAGTGGTTATTGTATTGATCCTCGCATGTCAGTTCGGCTGTTCCACCCTCGATGTCCATGCTCCAGTCGTGCACAGTCTGGTTGCGATTGGTTGCAGGGGTCAGGCGCACCTGTTGCAGGCCGTAAGCGACGGGCGCATCATATGAATATGTCGTTGTATGACTAATCGAAAGCTTCATGCGCGATACGTTTCCCTTAGAGGTGGCTATCCATTAAATCGGTAGTCTTTTTCAATCTGCGCGCCGATAGTATTGTTGTCGCGGAGAAAGGCACTGATGAACTGGTGTAGGCCTGCGTCAAAGATCGACCCGATTGTGTGCGCGCGCATCTGGGCTAATTGCGCCTCTATCAGGGCATGACAGTCCATCCGTATCCCGTAATCTTTTTCAAGGTAAGACAGCTTTTCAGCGATCAGACTGCTTGAGAAATAGAGCGACCGGGGAAAGCGCGTATCAAGGATCAGGAACTCTGCGATTCCTGCAGAGGTCATCTCACCATCGCCCAGCCAGCGAAACGAGCGATGCGCAGAAACAGAGCGCAAAACCGTCTCCCATTGCACGTTATCCAGCGGTGAGCCGACAAAGCTGGCGGAAGGGAGCAGGGTGTAATATTTCACGTCAATGATCCGCGCCGTGTTGTCCGCACGCTCAACCGCTGTGCCGATCTGGGCAAAATCAAAAATGTCGTTGCGCAGCATAGTGCCATGCAGGGCACCGCGCACCAAGGCGGAGTGCCGGCGGATTTCACCCAAAAGCGCGGGCAGTTCGGTGTCGCGGATCGGGGCCTTCAGTGCGTCTTTCATCGCCATCCAGTTCTCGTTAACTGCCTCCCAAACCTCGGTTGTGAGGGCGGTACGCACCATGCGTGCATTGGTGCGTGCAGAGTGCACCGAGGACATCACGCCGGAGGGGTTGGAGGTGTCGCGCAGCAGATAATCCACCACATTTTCAGCGGTGTAATTCTCATAGATGGCGTCATAGCCGGCCCGCACCCCTGCGGTCGTAACGACGGATTTCCAGTCTGATGTGGTGTCGTTCGAGCGTGTTAATGCGATGCGAAACCCCGCCTCGATCAAACGGGCGGTATTCTCGCTTCGCTCAAGACACCGGAACATCCAATACAGCCCACCTGCGGTTTTGCCCAACATGCTCTAGTCCTCCAGAACCCAAGTGTCTTTTGTCCCACCGCCCTGACTGGAATTCACCACAAGCGATCCTTCTTGCAATGCAACGCGGGTGAGCCCACCGGGGGTAATCTCGATTCCGCGTGGAGAGACCAGCACAAACGGGCGCAAATCCACATGTCGCGGGGCCAGCCCTTTTTTGGCAAAGATCGGGACAGTGGACAGCGACAGCGTCGGCTGCGCGATGTAGTTTTTAGGGTTCGCTTTGAGCTTGTCCGCGAATGCCGCCAGCTCTTTCTTACTTGCGGCAGGGCCCACAAGCATGCCGTAGCCGCCAGAACCGTGAACCTCTTTCACAACAAGATCCGTCAGATTGTCGAGCACGTATTTCAGCGCGCCTGCTTCTGCACAGCGGAAGGTCTCCACGTTCTTGAGAATGGCTTTTTCACCGGTGTAGAATTCGATGATATCGGGGATGTAGGAATAGATCGCCTTGTCATCGGCGATGCCTGTGCCGGGGGCATTGGCGATGGTGATATTGCCTGCGCGGTAGACATCCATGATGCCTGGCACGCCCAGCATCGACTCCGGCTTGAAGTTTAGCGGATCGAGGTAGCCATCATCCACACGGCGGTAGAGCACGTCGATGCGTTTGTAGCCTCGGGTCGTCCGCATGGCGATATGGCCGTCCACGACACGCAGGTCATGCCCTTCGACCAACTCTACGCCCATCTGGTCGGCAAGAAACGAATGCTCGAAATATGCAGAATTGTGGATGCCGGGCGTCAGGATCGCCACGGTACATTTGCCCTCGCAGTTGCGCGGCGCACAAGCGGCCAGCGAGCGGCGCAGGTTCTTGGGGTAATCACTGACGGGTTTCACGCGGTTCTGACTGAACAACTCGGGAAACATCTGCAACATCGTCTCGCGGTTCTCGAGCATATACGAGACACCAGAGGGCGTGCGGGCATTGTCCTCAAGCACGTAAAAATCATCCTCGCCCGTGCGTACAATATCGGTTCCGACAATATGGGTATAGACATTGCCTGGCGGGGTCAGGCCGATCATCTGGGGCAAATAGGCGTCGTTATTGGCGATCAGCTCGACAGGGATGATCCCTGCGCGCAGGATCTCTTGGCGGTGGTAAATATCGTGCAGGAACATGTTGATGGCGCGCACGCGCTGCTCAATCCCGCGCGACAGTTTGGTCCATTCGCGGTTGGCGATGATCCGTGGGATCAGATCAAAGGGGATCAACCGCTCTTGGGCCGCCTCTTGGCCGTAGACGTTAAAGGTAATGCCGGTACGCCTGAAAAACGCCTCCGCCTCTTTGGACTTTGTTTTGAGGCGTGAGGGGTTCTGATTCATGAACCAGTTTTTATAGGCGCGGTATGGCTCTCTTACGCTGTCAGGTGCCGATAGCATCTCGTCGAAATGGTTTATTTTTTGATCCATGAAACGACCGTATCGCTATTCTGCGAGACTACAACAGATCAAAAAGATACGCTTGGTGTAAACCTTTGCGCCGTCAATGCAGCGCCTCATTTTTAGGCCCACAACAGATTGGAGCCCACCGATGCGGGCTACCTGTTGCAACTGGTCTACCCGAAGTGTCACTCATAGGCGGTAATCGCGCCGCGATGGACGCAAGGAGACAGCAAAAAATGTCAATCACCGCAAGCATCTATCACTTGACGCATTACAAATACGACCGGCCCGTGACGTTGGGCCCGCAAATAATCCGGCTGCGTCCGGCGCCGCATTCCCGCACGCGGGTGATCTCGCACAGTTTGACCGTCTCGCCCTCTGCACATTTTGTGAACCACCAGCAGGACCCTTATGGCAATTGGCTGGCGCGCTTGGTCTTCCCCGAACCGGTGCGCGAGTTCAAGATCGAGGTCGATCTGGTAGCCGATATGTCGGTCTATAACCCCTTCGATTTCTTCGTCGAGGATAGCGCAAAGGAGTTTCCGCTGAGTTATGACGCTGACATCGCCCCTGACCTCAGCATCTATCTGCGCATGGAACCTGTGGGCCCATTGTTGCAGGCATTTCTGGCCAGTATTCCGCGCAATCCTATGGTCACCATCGATTTTCTGGTCATGCTCAACAGCCGTTTGACTGCCGAGATCAACTATGAAATCCGCATGGAGCCCGGGGTGCAGACGGCCGAACAGACATTGGGCCGCGCTGCCGGGTCATGCCGCGATACCAGCTGGCTTTTGGTGCAGACATTGCGCAACCTCGGCCTCGCGGCGCGGTTTGTCTCAGGCTATCTGATCCAACTTAAACCCGATCTGGTTGCCATCGACGGCCCTGCGGGCACGGACAAGGATTTCACTGATCTGCATGCTTGGGTCGAGGTATATCTGCCCGGTGCAGGCTGGGTCGGGCTTGATCCCACGTCTGGCCTGTTGGCAGGGGAGAGCCATATCCCGCTGGCCGCAACCCCCCATTACCGCCATGCCGCGCCGATCTCGGGCGTGGCAAGTGCGGCTGATGTCGAGTTTGCCTTCGACATGCAGGTCACCCGCACGGCAGAGCACCCGCGCATCACCAAACCCTTTTCCGAGGTTGCGTGGGATGCGCTCAACACCCTTGGCCATGATGTGGATAAGCGGTTGCAAGCGGGTGATGTGCGGCTGACCATGGGTGGCGAGCCGACCTTTGTCAGCATTGACGATTTTGAGAGCGATGAGTGGAATTCTGACGCCGTGGGCCCGACCAAGCGCGGGTTGGCGGATCAGTTGATGCGCCGTTTGCAGGGAAAGTTCTCGACAGGTGGCTTGCTGCATTACGGTCAAGGTAAATGGTACCCCGGCGAGACGCTGCCGCGTTGGACCTTCTCGCTGTATTGGCGCAAGGATGGGCAGCCGATCTGGCACGACGCTGATCTGTTGGCCCGCGAGGACACGAATGAGGATGTAGGCCCCGATGACGCGCAGAACCTGCTGACACAGATTGCTGCCTATCTGTCGGTGCCGTCTGAAAACGTGCTGCCCGCCTTTGAAGACCCAGCCGAGTGGATCATCAAAGAAGGCAACCTGCCTGCCAATGTGACGCCCGATAACTCCAAGCTCGCCGACCCAGAGGAACGTGCGCGTATTGCAAAAGTGTTTGAGCGCGGCTTGAGCACGCCTGCGGGATATGTCCTGCCGGTACAGCGCTGGCAGGCGCGCGCCTCCAGCCGCTGGATGTCCGAAGTCTGGAACCTGCGGCGCGGCAAGGTTTTTCTGGTCTCGGGCGACAGTCCGGTGGGCTACCGCTTGCCGCTTGGCACGCTGCCCCATGTGCCGCAAAGCGACTATCCTTTCATCACGCCGCAAGACCCGACAGAGGCCCGTGGCCCTTTGCCTGATGCTCCTGCGCCAGTCCCGAAAGCAGCAGAGCAAAAGATTGCCCACCGCACGCAAGCTGCTGCAGGGCAGGAGCAGATTGAACAGACTTTGGGCGATCTTGATGGCCGCGTCCGCACCGCCATCTCGGTCGAGCCGCGCGACGGGCGGCTGTGTGTTTTCCTGCCGCCTGTGGAAAAGCTGGAAGATTACCTTGAACTGATCGCCGCTGTGGAAGCAGCGTCCAGCACCATAAAGCGCAAAGTCTTGATCGAGGGCTACGCACCGCCCTCTGACCCGCGGATCGAGGTGATGCGCATCGCCCCTGATCCCGGCGTGATTGAGGTGAATATCCATCCCGCCGCCAGTTGGGAGGCCTGCGTGCACACCACGCAAGCGGTCTATGAAGAGGCGCGGCAATGCCGACTTGGCGCGGATAAATTCATGACGGACGGGCGGCATACGGGCACGGGCGGTGGCAACCACGTGGTTGTAGGAAGTGCTACTCCTGCGGACAGTCCGTTTCTGCGCCGCCCTGATTTGCTCAAAAGCCTGATCCTGTTCTGGCAGCGGCACCCAAGCTTGTCATATCTATTCGCAGGAACTTTTGTGGGCCCCACCTCGCAAGCTCCACGCATCGACGAGGCACGGCATGATGTCCTGTATGAGTTGGAAATCGCGCTGGACCAGATTTGGCCCCCGAGTGAGGACACGCCGCCACCGCCTTGGCTGACGGACCGGTTGCTGCGCAACGCACTGATCGACGTGACCGGCAACACGCACCGGACCGAGATTTGCATCGACAAGCTTTACTCTCCCGATGGTCCAACAGGACGCTTGGGATTGGTAGAGTTTCGCGGATTTGAGATGCCGCCCGATCCGCGCATGAGCCTTGCGCAGCAGGTGCTGATCCGCGCGCTCATCTTGCGGTGCTGGGAAAACCCGATCAGTGGTAATCTGACCCGCTGGGGTACAACGCTGCACGACCGCTTTATGCTCCCTTCCTTCATTTGGGAGGATTTTGGCGATGTGTTGGCGGACCTGAAAGCGCATGATCTGGTGCTCGATCCTGCATGGTTCGAGGCGCAGTCCGAGTTCCGCTTTCCGTTCTGTGGCGAGGTCACGTACGAGGGCATCACGCTGGAGCTGCGCCAAGCGCTGGAGCCGTGGCATGTGTTGGGTGAGACAGGGGCGATTGGCGGCACAGTGCGCTACACCGACAGCTCATCAGAGCGTTTACAGGTCACTTTAAAAGGCGCAAACCCTGACCGCTATACTGTGACTGCAAATGCGCGTGTGGTGCCACTGCAGGCTACTGCAGCCAATGGCACCCGTGTTGGTGGCGTGCGCTACAAGGCTTGGAAACCGTCGCTATCGCTTCATCCCGTGCTAGAGGTCGATGCGCCCCTTACGTTTGACATTTTTGATAAATGGACGGGCAAATCGCTGGGCGGGTGCCGCTATCATGTGGCACATCCGGGTGGACGTAGCTTTGACACTTTCCCCGTGAATGGCAATGAGGCGGAGGCGCGACGGCTCAGCAGGTTTGAGAAGATGGGCCACACTTCAGGGGCGTTCACACCTGTGCCGGAGCGGCCCCACCCTGAGTTTCCAATGACCCTCGATCTTCGTCGCAGGCCCGGATTATAACTTTGCCTTATTAACCTTGACCGTGTCGCTATTTCGCCACTTTGGTCCCTTTTTTGCGGTAGCTTGGCAGCCGCATAAGGGCTGTGCGCAACGCATCGCCCCAATCGTCTGAAATCGTTTGATAATAGGGGTTGTCCGCCTCGATACGGGTTTGTTCCTCAATCTCGAAGCTGTCTTTAGGATAGACCTGCAAGTCCAGTGGAAGCCCTACTGAGAGGTTCGCCTTTATCGTGGAGTCAAATGAAACAAGCATCAGCTTGATCGCGTCCTCGAAACTCATGTCAGGCTGGTAGGCGCGTACAAGGATCGGCTTGCCGTATTTCGCCTCGCCGATCTGGAAGAAGGGCGCGTCTTCGGTCACTTCGATGAAGTTTCCTTCGGGATAGATCAAAAATAGCGTAGGCGCGCCGCCTTTGATTTGGCCACCGACAATCAGCGTCGCAGTAAAGCGCGACGAGCCTGTCTGTCCGCCCATGGCACTGTCGCGGATCACTTCTTGGAGAGTTGAGCCGATCAGGCGCGCAACCTGAAACATCGTGGGCTGTTCAAGAATGGTTGGATTGCGCTCTGAAACAGTTTTGGAGCGTTCTTCAAGGACACTGATCAACGCTTGGGTTGTTGCCAGATTGCCAGCAGTCATAATGGTGATTACCCGATCGCCGGGGACATCCCATGTGAACATCTTTTTGGTAGTCGAGAAATTGTCGACCCCCGCGTTGGTGCGCGTGTCGGACATGAAGACAAGGCCGCGATTTAGGCGAAGGCCAATGCAATAAGTCATTTCTCAAAAATCCGGAGCTTGGAAAGTGGCATCAGTACGTAACATGTTCCTACGGTGCTACCCGCTTTGATACAATATGGGATTAACGCAGAAAATGCAGCACACCTAACGTATCAGCCTGATCAGAATGCAATCCGGCGTACTTCGACAGATTGCTCGACAAGGTTCATCCAGCCGTAGGACGTCATAAATGATGTGTCCGCAGCATCGCGTCCCACACCAATGCGCACCATTTCCGCAGTTTTGGCCATGCCAGTTGCATCGACAAGATGCCACGCACCGCTCAGATAGACTTCGGTCACTGCATGGAAATCCTGCGGCGCTACATCCGCTCCATAAACACTGACGAAACGCGCTGGAATTCCAGCCGCGCGGGCAAAGGTGATGAGCATATGGGCATAGTCCCTGCAGACGCCAGACAGGCTGTTGAAGCTGTCTGTTGCCGTGGTTCCCGCAGGGCTGGATGCACTGTCATATCTGAAATTGCTGCTGATCCAGTCGCGCATGGCACATATCAATGCGCCTCCTTGCAAGTCCCCGAATTGGGTTGAGACAAAGTCGAGAAACAATTCGGGATGGCAATAGCGCGACGGCATCAGAAATTTGATGACATCAGCGGGTATTTGACCCCACGATGTTTGCGCAAGAGCATTCAAGGCTGTGACCCTACGCGTTACATCGACTTGCGCGTGATACCGGCATTCAAACCCTAACCCGGTCTGTATCCATCTGCGGGTTCCGATTCCTTCTTCGCCCGCAAGGCTGTAATGGGTGGTACCGGAATCGAACGTCATCTCAACGGCATGCAGACGCTGGGTCTCCTCCGCCGCAGCTTCAATTTGAAGCAACAGGTCAACAGGTTGCGTTGTGTCGTACACGAGATGGGCACGGATCAAAAATCGCATTGGATGTTCCTAAGGATAAGTAGGGCCTGTATCACACCGAGTGCAAACCATGTCGACCGTGCAAGTCGGGTTAAAATCATGAAGCGACAGCAAGGCCCTATCGAAATCAGGGAACACATACAGAGGCATTTCTATTTTGATGAAATGAAAGGAGATGAGAGGAAGGTGAATCTATTCGCAGCTGGCCCGTTCCTGCAAAATACGCTGTGGTGACGTGTTCCGTGACCAAGGCCAGTTTTAGCCCAAATGCCACCCCAAGAGTATTACGCCAAGCAGTCGAAAACACACCCATAGGGAATATCTAACCCACCCAAACGTTGCTTTCGTGTACCGATTGCCGATTTGGGGAAGCTGTGGCGCAGCGTTTGGTACTAAAGCCAACGCTCACGATAGGTCGAAATCTTGAGATCCATTACCGGGCTTTCTTCAGACCGGACATTGGTGCGCCGCGCAGCATCGGTAACATTGGGCTCTGTTCCGACATTCGCTGCACCGTCCACGAAGGTCGGCTGTGGGCCGTTTGTGACCAATGCTGCACCATGCACATTTCAACAATAAGGGCGGAATGCGGACCTTGGCCGCAATCGCCGCCATGACCGCTTCCGGCCCGAACCCGACATCCAGCGAGCACACCTCATGCTGCGGCTGCAGCCCGCATAGCAGGCATTCCTACATCTTGTGGCGCTCTCAGAGTGTCGATGCGGGACAAAGCAGCCCAAAGCCGCTTTGTCCGTTTTTTGAGATTACAGGTTTGGCAGTTCGGGCAGATCCTGGCCCAACCATGTGTTCGAGAAGGTGTTCAAGTCGCCGCCGAGGGTCTTGTGCAGGATGAACGTGTTCACCCAGAACAGCAGGTCGATGTTGCCTTTCTTGACGCCGATAAAGGCCGGAGACTCCTTGAGAATGAACTTTGTTTCGATATCGGCGTCCGCATTTGCGGCGCTGATTTCAGCGGCAACCGTGTTCCCGCTGACAAGGACATCAACCTGACCGGATTCGAATGCCGCACGTGTCGCGGCGTTGTCACCAAAGCGGATGATCTCGGTTGTTTCGGGCGCGATATTCGTCAGCTCCAGATCTTCCAGTGTGCCACCGGTCAGGCCAACCGACATGCCAGCAAGATCGGCGACGCTTGCGATGGATTTGTCAGAGGCTGCAAAGACACCGGAAAAGAACGGCGCATAAGCGGAAGAGAACCAGATGGATTTCGCACGCTCTGGGTTGGCACCCATTGTCGCGATCACAAGGTCAACGCGATCCGTTTCAAGGAACGGAATACGTTGGTTGGATGTGACCGGCACAAGTTCTAGTTCCACGCCCAGATCCGCAGCGATCAGTTTGGCAACATCAACGTCATAGCCTTCGTATTCACCTGATGCCCCCAATGACCCGAACGGCGCAAAGGATTCTGGAATGGCGATTTTAACCGTTCCAGCAGCAAGGATGTCAGCAAGGTCAGCCGTAGCTTGTGTCGCCACTACGGGGAGTGAGAATAGTGCCGCCGCAAAGAGTTTGGTAAGTTTATTCATGGTAAGTCCCTATTGATTTGAGGAGGTTTAGGCCGCGACGGGTGCTGTTTTGGGCACCGTCCCGAGCCGTTTTTCCAGCCGTAAAGCCAGCCGAGAAAGGGGAAAGCAAAGCGCGAAATAGATCAGCGCCATTAGCGGATAGATGATAAAAGGCTCTGTGCCTTCAACCGGCGCATTGGCCCACCGTTTGCCAATGCTCATCAAGTCAGAGAATCCGATGATGTAGGCTAGTGAGGTGCCTTTGATGATCTGCACCAAGAACCCGACAGTTGGCGCAATCGATACCCGAAAGGCTTGTGGCAGGATGACCAGCCGCAGCGTCTGCAAGAACCGCAGTCCAAGTGCTTCTGCGCCTTCCCACTGCCCGTCAGGCAGGCTTTGGATTGCGCCGCGCCAGACTTCGGCCAGATACGCGCTGCTATACAGGGTCAGTGCCAAACTTGCGGCGACCCAGATGTTGACCTGAACACCGATCAGGCGCGGCACACCAAGCCCGAAAAGAAACAAAAGCATGAGCAAAGGTGCTGACTGGAAAAACCAGATGTAGCACTGGGCTACGAAACGTGCCGTTTTAACCGGCATGATCCGCAAGACGGTGATGCAAGCTGCCACGATCCCGCCACCGACAAATGCAATCAATGACAAATAGATGGTGAACTGCGTCGCAAAAAGCAGCTGAAACAGCACCACGCCTTGCGGCTCTCCGAATATGGAAACGAACAGGTCCTTCATCGGGCGGCCTGCCACGTAAAGAGGTATCGCTGTAGCCCCACGAGAAGCAGCTTAAAACCCAGTGAAATCGTGATGTAGAGCAGTGTCAGGGTAAAGAAGACCTCGAATGTGCGGAACGTTCTGCTGTCGATGAACTTGCCTGCCTGCGTCAGGTCATTCACGCCGATTTCTGAAATCACGCCGGTCGTCAGAAACAAAAAGATGAACTGGCTGGCAAGCGAGGGATACATTTTGGCAACTGCTTGCGGCAGAATTATCTTGATGAAAATCAACATGTTGCTCAGGCCTAGCGCTGCTGCAGCCTCGCGTTGGCCGTCAGAGACGGTGCCATATCCTGCCCGTAGAATTTCCGAAAAATAGGCCGAAAAATTCAGGGTCAGTGCCAAAAGGGCATGTGCCCAGAAAGGCCATTGATACCCCAAGAGCATCGGCAGGCCAAACGCAACAAAGAACAACTGGACGATCAAGGGCGTGTTGCGAATGAACTCAACATAGCAGGTGGCGACGGTTTCGAGGTAGCGGATTTGCGCGAAGCGTACGCCGGATAAAAACAAGGCAAACGCAAAGCCGATAAAGGCTGCAGCTAAGGTAAGCACGATGCTAAATGCAGCACCTTCCAACAGTAGAAAGACGTACTCGCTGCGCCGATAAATCTCAAAAAACCTTAATTCCATAGTTGGGACGGAGCAGCATTAACATCTCTTTTAATAGACCTAAGCCCCAACCGCAGTGAGCATTCAAAGCCTGTGAGCAAAGAAGAGGCGGTTTCTTTGGTCATTGCACAGAAATATTGCACAGCGATATTGATCAATGCGGAACTGATAGCTCAGGTTTCCTGAGAAAAGAAAAGGCGACGCACCAGGAGGATAGTGCGCCGCCAAAACTCTACGCTGATCCAAGGGAGGAGGTTTGGACCCGCGTTACATCCTAATTGAGCGCGGTCGCCAAGTTTTTCAACTGCAAATGCTGCATTGCAGCAATGCATTTTCTGCAAAGCAGCGATCGCCTGTTTTTTAGGCATATTTTTTAAGATTTGAATTCTTTGAGAGCTCTTGTTAACCAACACACCTGCAGTGTTTGGCCTTAACACTGCCAGGCTCCGCAGTCTCCGTTATCTGGGAGGAGACCGTCGCAGACCGCGGAGCCATTTCCAACTTTGCGTTAGCAGTAGTGGCTCGGGTAGCATGAATACAACGCTGCACGCGGTCACAGACACCAGCGGACGTCCGATCCGTTTCTTCATCACCGCAGCCCAATGTGACCGATTATACTGGCGCTGATAAAACAAAACGGCAGCCCTTCGAGTGTTTGCGCGGCAGAATAGATAGTTGATGTCCGCTGCGAAGTGCACATATGACTGCTCTGGGCCCTTTGCGGTGATCTGTAGCGTTTGCGGCATCGGTCACATTGGGCTCAGACCTGCCGTTCGCTGCAAAGGCCATCAAGGTCCGCTATGGGCCGTTCGCGACCATGAACGAAGAGGGAAGCGGCCCGATTGCTGCGCCATGCACATGTCGACACTAAGGGCGGAATCCGGACTTTCGCTGCGGCTTGGACAGAGGTCTGCTGTGCGGGATAAAACGGACTTTAACATCAAGCAAAGCAATGACTGCTTTGGGTTGGGAACCATCAGTTTAGGGATATAACTTTTTGAACAAAGACAACTGATCCTTGTCTTCGCTCCTATTTCTCTTTTTGGATGTGGGCTTCCGGCTTCCCAGCTTTTGAAACACAGCATCGGCCGACAGGCGGAATTCTTGGCCTTTGCGAATAGCGGCAATCGTTTGTTTCGCCGTTCTTGCAGCGATCACATGATCAACAATCGGCGCAGGGTAGTCGTGGCCAAGTTCAAAATCACGGTCGTCAATCAATGTCTTCTCCCACTTCCAAGGCTCGTGAATAAACTCATCCGGAACGTTCTCTAATTCTGGCACCCAATTTCGAATGAACCCGCCCGTTGAGTCATGCTCCAAAGACTGTTTGATGGGATTATACACACGCATCGTATTGATACCCGTGACACCTGATTGCATTTGGAGTTGGCTGTAGTGAATCCCTGGCTCATAGTCGGTGAATAATCGCGCTAAGTGATGTCCAGTTACACGCCAATCCAACCACAGTTGATAGCTGGCAAAACTCACCAACATGGCTCGCATTCGGAAGGTAATCCAACCTTCCGCTATCAAGCTGCGCATGCAAGCATCAATGAAAGGGTACCCCGTTTGCCCTGTTGTCCATGCTAGATAATGGGCCTGATTGTGGTCATGCTCGCGCAATCCTTCGAATGCCGGATGCATACAACGCGTTTCGATTTCTGGCTGATCCTCAATTTTCTGAATAAAGTGACAGCGCCATGCAAGTCGTGATCCGAATGCGCTCAGATTCCGCCCAAAGCTCTTCTTTTCTATTGAAGAAAGTTGGGTGCGGCGTTTGGCAATAGAATGCACGACCTCACGAACCGATAGCGATCCCCATGCAAGGTGCGTTGAAAGCCTTGAGCAATGAACTTCGGACAAGATGGGTGCTGAGATGTGGTAGAGATATTTTTGAGAGCGATGATTTAGGAAGCTGCGCAAGTCAGTGACCGCCGCTATCCGACCGCCTTTTTGGACCTTGCCGGTTGGTTTATTCCCAAACATCTTGTCATCATTATCTGGCAGTATTTCAGAGCCGCAACCCAGTGTTGGGACAAGGCTATCTGGCTTTGCGTGTATGTTTTCAGCCATGCGGGCGTTTCTCGTTTTAGACCAGTCATTGCGACTGCGCAGTCTCCGTACAACTCCGTTCGTGGGAAACTCATGAAGCGCGATATTATTCGCCAAACAGAGTTTCTCGACCGCGACATCTCGCTCATAAGTCCAAGAGTTTCCCGTTTCTTCATGCGCATACATGTCGCTGATGCGGTAGCGCGTGTGAAGCTTATCGATGACATCAACGGCCTCACCAATTTCAATGATCAGCGGTTGGCCCAAACCAGTTAAAGCTGTGTTCAGATCGACCAGACAATCACGGATGAAATGCCAATGCCGACGTGATGCAAAAGGCTGCTGCCAATACTCCGGTTCAACAATATAAAGTGGTATGATTGGGGCGTTCGACTGAGAGGCTGCCAACAAAGGAGCGTGGTCATTGATCCTAAGATCACGTTTGAACCAAACGATGCTGGGCGCATGTGACATTAGAATTTGGCCTTTTGATTAGTTGATGCCTATTTATAGACTTCTCTGCGTTCTCCAAAATCGCGCACCCGTTTGCGCCAAGTCTTGTAGCTGCTGCTTTTAAGCTCATGGCGCATCAGCGTTTTCACTTGTTTGTCGCTGATCCCATATTGAGCCTTAATATCTGCAAAGCTGACGTGATCCGACAGCGCCATTTCTATGATTTCGCTGATATGTTCTGGTGGCAGGTTTGTTGTTTTTCTCATAGGCGTGACTTAGTCGGATGCCCCCCAAAGACAAGTAGGGTTAGTTTTTTTGCTTATGCATCCGCAAGTCCGAGGTCGGTAAGGATGGTTGGGATTTTCTTTTTCAATTTGAAAAACCCCTTAGTGGCGTGAGGCCATGTGAGTGTGTCATAGGCGCGCTGTTTTTGATGCAGTTGAATCCCGACAGACCTGAGCGCATCACGAGTTGCTTCTAACTGTGTCGCGGTGGGACCGATAGGAGCGTACGGGGTAACAACTTGAGTTACGCCAGCGCGTTCAGCCGCCTCAATGATGACTGTGCTCCAGTTAGTGGCGGAAGTAACGGTGCAGCCTACACTCAATCGTGCAATGGCATCTTCAACAGCGCCCTTTTTGAACGCATGTATTCGATCGCTCTGGTTTGGCTCGGCGGCAAGAACCAGACCCAGCACTCCGGAAGGTGTACCAGAAATGGAGTTTTCAACCCTACAGTCTTCGGGCGTGACCAACATCAGAAAGTCATCCTGCGGTGTCGGCTGTGGTGGAGAATGCGAAACGAACGGATGATCAAAGCTCTCGGTTAAGGGCTCAGCAATCAGCGCCAATTCACCAACGGGGTCAAACCGGCCATCGGTGTAATTTGCGATGTTTGAGGGGCGCGCCAGGTATGTTTTCCCTTTGGTGTGCAACCCGCCAATCCAGCGCCAGCTGAGCGTGTTTGCCGCGGGATCACCATCAATGAGATGACGTAGGAAAAAGTCTGCTCCCAACTCCCACGGCAAGCGCAGTGTGAATATCCAGATCGAAGCGAACCACATTCTCGCATGATTGTGCAAATAACCGGTCGCCTTGAGTTCGTCACACCATTGGTCAAAACACGCTATGCCAGTGCGTCCCGCCATCGCGTCGTCACAATCTGTCTTTCGGTGAATGTCGCTTTCAACAGCATTCAACGCATCCTGAAGACCGCTTTGGTAACGGTGCCAAACACTTGGGTGTTGCTCTAGCCATCCTTTGAAATAACCGCGCCAAAACACTTCTTGGATGAACTTCATCGCCACTGCAGGGCTATGGCGCGCGAGCGTGTGAGTGAGCACCTCTTCTTCGGTGATCAGCCTGTGACGGATCCAAGGAGAGAGCGAGGAGACCGAATTGCGATAAGCCGGACCATAATCATAATTGCGTTGAGATGCGTAATGCGCGCCAGTCCGCGAGGCGAATTTGTCCAATCGCTCAAGGCCTGCTGTCAATCCCGGAGTAAAATCGGTCAGCGTCCCGGAGAGAAATTGGCCAATTTGTCAGCTCCTTGGCTTCAGTTGGGTTTGTTCAGGCTGTGCGGTTTCGGCTTTGGTTCAGCCGATAGCTTTCACCATTCATCTCCAGGATATGGACGTGGTGTGTCAGGCGGTCGAGGATGGCACCCGTGAGGCGTTCTGATCCGAAGACCTCTGTCCATTCATCGAACGGCAGGTTGGATGTGATGATGATGGAGCCGCGTTCATATCGTTGACTGATCACTTCGAACAGCAACTCGGCCCCGGTCTTGGAGAGTGGCACGAACCCAAGTTCGTCAATGATCAGCAAATCTTGGGCTGCTAGTTGTTTTTGGTGTCGTTGCAGTCGGCGTTCGTCAACTGCCTCGATCATTTCATGAACCAGTGCAGCGGCTGTGGTGAAACGTACCTTCAAGCCCTTTTGGCAAGCTGCCAGTCCAAGGCCGAGAGCAACATGTGTTTTACCGGTCCCACTTGGTCCTAGCGCGATAACGTTTTGACGCTTTGCGGTGTACTCGCAGCGGGCCAATTCCATCACCAGCACCTTGTTCAGTGACGGGATCGTTTTGAAGTCAAAGCTATCCAGGCTCTTGGTTGCCGGAAACTTCGCGGCTTTGATACGCCGCTCTACCATCCGTCGCTCACGTTCGATCAGCTCCAGCTCACACAAGCGCAGGAGATATTGGACATGATCCTTGTTCTCTGCGGCGCATTGTTGGGCCTGTTTGGTGTATTCGCTTTGGAAGGTTGGCAGCCGAAGTTTGGTCAGGTGATGCCTGAGCAGAACCTGCGGTGTATCAGTAACAGTATCGTTCATGCGGCCACCTCGGACAACAGCACGGCATAGCTGGAAGGCTTTGTCGTCTCAACCACCGCTTTCGGCAGATAAGGATAGATATCGAGATCAAGCCTAGGCGGACGACGCTCAATCCGGCAAAGGATCAGATGCTTGATCGCATCGTAGCCAAGTGCGCCCAGGTCCAAGGCTTGTTTGATTGCAGCATGAACGTGCTCCATCTCGAAGGTTTCCAATAGTCGCAAGATCTGAACATATTCGCGCTTCCCCGCCTTACCCATGCGGGCTTCCAACAATCGATGAAGGGTCGTGAACGCATCGGGCAGATCCCAACCCTGCAAGGGTGCCGCCTGGTCGAGAGCACCAACCTTCTGCTCCAACAATGGCAAGTAATGCATCGGGTCGAAAATCATATCTGCCTTCTCGTAAGATCGTCGATGTCGGGCGACAATCTCGGTCCCACAGCCGATCACGACCTCATGGACATAGCCGCGTACCTGAACCTCATGATGGGCAAAGGCGACAGGGACGGAGTAATCGTTATTGCGATAACGGATCATCGATATTGAAGTTGCCCGAGTACTGACCTTATCACACGCATCGTAAGGTGTTGGGGGCAATGCCATCAACGCGTCCAGGTCTCGTAGCAACCGTTCACCAATACTCTCACTATGCCCGCGAACAACATCGTCCTGACGCTTCAAACATTGTTCCTCCAACCAGGCGTTCAAAGCATCAAAACTATCGAACCGGGGAGCAGGGATTAGGAAGTTCCTCCGTCCGTAGCCAATGACACCTTCGACATTACCTTTGTCGTTACCTTTACCAGGGCGGCCAAACCGGTCCTCAAACAGATAATGCGATTGTAGTTCCGAGAAAGTTCTGGTCCGGATCCGCTTGCCTCCTCCCAAGATCTTTGCAACCGCTATCACGGTGTTATCGTACAGTGCCGACAAGGGCACACCACCGAAGAACGCAAACGCAGCGTTGTGACCATCACAGAAGGCTTCTGTCGTTTCTGCCGGATATGCCTTCATGAAGAACGCATCCGAATGCGGCAACGATATCGCAATGTAATGCAGCTTTCGTTCAACACCACCAATCACACCAAGGGTCTCGCCAAAATCGACCTGAGCATGGCCAGGGGTGTGAACCAGAGGAACAAACACCTCTTGGGTACGTCGCTGCTTCTCACGAACATAGTCCGTGACGATGGTGATCCCGCCAGTGAACCCATGTTCATCACGCAATCGCGCATGAATACGTTTGGCTGTGTGGCGTTGCTTTTTGATGACCCGTTTATCGTCTTTCAGGATCTGATCAATTATCCCAATGAACGGATCCAACTTCGGACGAACTGGCGCGGTCGTTCTTTGATAACCCGGCGGAACCGAATGCTTCAAAATCTTCGCCACTGTTTTGCGGTCAATCCCAAACAGACGGGCCGCCTCACTATTGTTCTTACCTTCGACATGGCACGCACGGCGCACCCGACTGTACAAATCCACAGAATACATCTTCCCCACCCGTTGCTCGACAGCACCAGATGTTAGATTGCGGAATTTTACTCCGCGACGGTCAGATTACCCAACCATTTCCATGGCCATTTTGTCTCCGGGATTCACACGCAGCGAATGTCTCCTATGACGGGCCGCACTGCGGCATCATGACTGGCGGGCGAATGGCAGCTTTGGGCCGTTCGCGACGTTGGTGGGCGAGTGATTGGGCCCAATTTCTGCACCATGCACATTTCAACTAAAAGGGTCTCAAAGCGGGCTTTCGCTGCGGTCTGGACCAGCGACTGCTATGCGGGACTTAGCTGCCATCAAGTACCGAACGGCGAATGTCCGTTTTGTAGATGACAGTGTCTGCGCCTAGTCGAAAATACTATCGAGATTTCCGATAATACTGATGAGCAAGGCCACGCCACAAATCAGGATCGCCAACCAGAACACATAATGCATAACAAGCGCTGAAACGCCGATACCAACGGCCATAAATGAAAGCCGGTGTGGTTCGTTTCGGTATAATCCTATGCCGCCAAGAACTACCGCAATACCCGCCACACATAGCGCGGCAATTGTAATGAACTGACTATAGTCTTGGGGCGGCGGAGTGGGTTTTGGGGCTGGCTCCCGTGCCAATGCACGCGCGGCTGATTGCTTAATTTCTGCTGCAATCTCACCAATGACAGTACCGCTACTCTTCTCTTGCGGCTCAAAAAATGCAGAGAGTTGTATGAGAATAACCACAAGACTTGCAATTCCCAGCATGAACCCAGCCAACCCAAATTTAGCAGGCCGATCTTTGATTGTCAGTTCCATCGGACTACTCTTTCGTCGTTCCAAAGCGTTCAGATAAATGACCGGGATGGCCAAATTATGGCATCTGAACCCAGACTGTTTCCCAGTTGGGTTCACGCATTAACTTTTATAAAGCGCAAAGGCAGCCACTGGGGGCGAACGCAGCATCATTCTCAATGGGTTCTCAACTGCCATTCGCTGCGGCTTGATCGAAGGTCCGCATTGGGCCGTTCGCGACGTTGGTGGGCGAGTGATTTGGCCCAATTTCTGCACCATGCACATTTTAACTAAAAGGGCGGATTGCGGACTTTCGCTGCGCTTTGCATAGAGGTCTGCTGTGCGGGACAAAACCGACATTCGACCTGGCCGCACCAAAGACCGCTTTTAGAAAGCAGTCAAATGGTGTGGCTCGACTTTGTTCTGCTACTGCGAACAACTATTCAGGTTTATCGGAAGTGCGGATGTTGCAACTTCTGTGTCTGCTGTCGTTTCCAAATGATCCAGAAGGTCGTGAAAGTTGTTTCCGGCGACATCCTCAAGCTCAGTGCTGGCATGAACAACGAGTTCGCTTTGGGTCCACGCGTCATTTGGGGTGAAGCTCCAAGAAGTTTCGCCTTCACCAACATGAACCGTCCCATCTACGATTTGACCATCTCCAGCCGCTACTTGAATGTCCTTGCTCAAAAGATGGCGATCAAAGGGGCGGTCAAAAGCGATGTACAACGAATCTGTTGTTCCAACACATGGCACTGTTGCTTGCCAAAGGCTCACATCTGGTCGTTCTCGAAGGGCTAATGAAACCGAAAACGTTCTGGAAAAAGGGGGTAAAACTGAAGCCCCATCTGCTGATGGCCAACCGCCGTCGACAGATAACGTATAGAGTTGCCCCGCGCGCAAGGCAGGGCCGAGTTCCACATTGGTTGCTACTTCACGCTTGATACGACCAGGATCAATCAGCACTGTCAGCCGCGTTCTTTCTTCATTCCAAAGTTCCTGTTTGAACCGCATGAAGGCCGCATTATCGACGTTGCCCGCTGCATCGCGAAGCTTGATATAGTCGAAGGCAACTTGAGGCGACATCGGTGTCGAGAAATGAATGTAGAACCGAAGCACATTTTCAGGCAGTATGTCGCCGCTTGGGTAGGTGGCGGTGACCAAAGCATCAACCGCGAGACCATCGGGCGGAATGGAGAATGAGACGAAGTCGTCATTTGCCTCGGGTATCCGAATACGCGCGACATAGTCTTGGCCCGTTTCAAACCCAAAGGCAGGCAAAAACGTGAGGGCATCATCGGTCCGTGTGTATTGACCAGTAATTGCTATGCGACCCTCGCAGCAGGATTCAGCGGGGCCCACAAAAACTTCAAGCAGTTCCGAGGGACGCACCTGCGCCCAATGGATGCCGACCAAAGGTAAGATTACCGGCTCTGCCCCATCTTGCGGTAGCGTCAAATCCTGTGATTGCGCAGCTGAACTCATCATATTCACCAATAGGAAGGTCGCCACATATTTGGCGACCCCGTTGTTTATATCTTGTATCATGTTTCTCACTGCGTCCGCGTTGGATCTGGCGCATAATCAGGGAAGTCAAACTCCGCTTTCATGTTGTGAATTCGGTTGGGGAACCACGTTGGGTTGGTATCGAGGTTCAGGCTACCCGTGTAGAGATCGCGGGTGATCGAAGCCAACATGCCCTCGCCGACCTGTGTCATGTGCATCGACATCCCGTCGAACATGACTGCTTCACCCACCGGGCCATAGGGCATCACGGGATGCAGATCGAGCTTGCCGCCGCGCTCAAAGTCGTTGTGATCGACGACTTTCGCGTCTTGCAGCCCGGAGATCGGGATGACCTGCGGCGAGCGGCTGTCATTGGTCACCAACAACATCGTTTGATCCTGCATCTGGAACGGGATCATATCCAGCGGCTGGCCGTTACCATAGTCCATGATCGTGTTGGCAGCGATCTTCGCCCCGTCTTGAATGTCCTCCAGCGGCACCAGCACGATTGGGCTGCAGGTATAGGCGGCTACCAACTGCGGTTTTCCGTCGATCTCTTGCACGGACATGGCCCGGATAGGGGCGCGGCTCTCATACTGGTCATGGGTAATATGATACATCTCAACATTTGTGATGCCTTGGCTTCCATCGAACGGAAACGGCATCCGGCGCAGCGAAGACAAGAAGTTGTCATGGGCCACACCAGCAACGAAAAGCTCCCCCTCGTAATATTCCATGTCCATGATTGCGAGTGTGCGCAGCGGGATTTCACCCTTGGCGATGTCCCGTGTTAACGGTGGCATCGGACCCATCCCACGAACGCCAAACGTAGTCTCGCCTTCGGGGAATTCCATCAAGCCTTGTTTTTGGAAGTCAAACGAGGCGAGATCTACAAGGCTAATCTGTTGATCCTGTGTCACTTGGATAATTGCGGGCCGCGAAGCAGAACTGCCGATACGCGTCACCGAGATGTAAAGGTCTTGGGTGATCGGGTGGGATGCCATGTCATTGAGTTCGATGGCATGGACACCGACACCAAGCAGTTCAGCGATTTTCGCATCGATGTTGGCAATCGAGCTTGGCATGATCTGCTCTGGACCACCCGTTGCAGGCATGTCGAAAGCGTAGATGGCACCATTGTAGTTATCGCCCACAAAAAGCGTTCCGTCCTCGGCAAATTCAAGAGCACCAGCGAACTTGATATCCAATGATGTGTCAGCAAGAGCGCTGGTTCCGATCAGCAACGCCACTGAAAGTGTTATGGCAAACTTGTTTTGTTTCGACATGTTGGTCTCCCGTTTGGTGTTTGCGTCGACGGCGTGTTGACGCATAAGTACTGGTATTGTACTGATCAGTAGATAATAATGCTGCGCAAGATGAGTCAAGGAGTTTTATACTGAATGGTAGAAAACAGTAAGAAACGCAGTCCAGGTAGACCGCGAAAATTCGATGAAGATGAAGTGCTGGACAAGGCGATCGACGTATTTTGGGAGCTCGGATATGAGGCCTCGGATACAGAGACGCTCGCCAAACGTACGGGCCTGACAAAACCAAGCCTTTACAATGCCTTTGGGGCTAAGGAAGACCTGTTCGTGGCGGCCATTAATCGATACCGGCAAACGCGATCAAAGGCGTCCTTGGATGCCATGGCAAAAGCTGACACGCCCAGCGAAGGGATACGGGATTACTTCATCAACCTTGCAAACAATGTCGCTTCGCCCAATCACCCATCCGGCTGCCTGATCTTGTCCATCGCTATGCCCTTGATGGATCGGCTGCCCAAAGTCGCAGCGGTCTTGAATACGGCACCCAAGGAAAGCTACGCGCGTATGTCTGCCTATTTCGAGGAACAGATCGAAAAGAATAGCTTGCCCAAAAATTTCGACGCTCACGCCGCGATTTCCCTGATCATGGACTTGGGTGCCGCGATGATCATGCAAGCGCGCGCCGGAGCGCCATTGGAGGCACTTAAGATCAAGGCAATTCGTAACACCGATCTTGTTTTGATCACCGGCCAGGGGTCCCTACGATAAGGAAGCTCAACGCCCGGTTGTGGGTCAACAGCGGGAAAATTATGAACTAATCCCTCCCTTGTCAGACATTGGTCTGCCCCATCGGAGGGTTTTTTAAACACGTGGCACTTGTATAGCACCGCTAGCCCAACGAGTCAGCTTTGGCTCAAAGCCGTCATTCGCTGCGACCGCCTCCGATGACTGCTATGCGGGACAAAACCGCCGTTGACTGTAAAAGACGCGACCGCCGCTTCCGGCCCTTAGCGGACCTTGATGGCCTTTGCCGCGAACGACAGGAATGAGCCCTTTGTGACCAATGCTGCATCACACACATGTTCGCGAAAAGACGGAGAGCCTCCGTTCGCTGCGATTAGTACGAAGGTCCGCATTGCAGACACAGTCTCGACTAAATTTCTTGAGCCCGCCGCCGCACCAGCCCGAATGGTTAACACGCATAGAGCGTGTGTCTCCCCTGTCAAAACGGTGGCGATGACCAGCCCGTTGCTACTGAGTTTCTTCTAACCGGACACCCCACCCCCCACCGCCTTTGGCGGTGGGGGGTGGGGTTGAGCTCTAACCTGCGATGCAGAAAAACTGGCCACATAGCTATGAATGCTTGTTAGGTGCGCAAAACAGGATCATGCATCATAGAAGTTTCCACCAGGGAAATGCTGCAGCAAGGGTATTTGATGGACCATTTCGGGCGTTTTCTTTTGGCGCGGCCATATTGGTTGGTCGTCGTCGTTTTGATTGCACTCGTCGGTCTTCCGGCGGCTATTTGGCTTGATCTGCGCAACCTGTCGGATGAAACGCTTCGTCGGCAGGCAAGCAGCTTAAATGGTATCATCACATCAGTACGGTCATATTATGCGACGAACGTAGTGTCGCGGGTGGTGAATTCCGATACTGAAACTCAGGCACTGCACAATTATCTTGATGTGAATGGGGCAATCCCGATCCCGGCAACGCTTTCGCTCGAACTTGGAGCGGAGATCGGGTCGGCTGAGGGAGATGTTGAGTATCGCTTTGTCTCGGATTACGCATTCGCCAACCGTCCTCCACATAGGCTCGATGAGTTCGAACGCAGTGCGTTGTTCCAATTTCGTGCCGAGCCGCAGGGACCGCAATTCATTGTAAATTCAACAGGAAATGTATGGAACCGCGAGATAACTCTGGCGACGCCAGTGGTTATGGAAGGGGGATGCGTCAGCTGCCACAATTCCCATGCCGAGAGCCCTAAGACGGATTGGATCGTTGGTGACGTCCGCGCATTGCAAACCGTTACTGTGCGTCAGCCCGTGGCCCTCAACCTATGGTCATTTAAGTGGCTTCTGCTCTATTTTGCGGCCGCCGGAACCATGGGTCTTTTCTTTGCTGCTATGCAGTACAAGCTTGCTGGCAGTTTCAGCCGGATGAACGATGAGCTGACCGCAAACAACGAGTTTTTGGCTGGCATATCGTTGAAGATTTCCAAGTACCTTTCACCGCAAGTCTACAAATCGATCTTTTCAGGAGAGAAAGACGCTTCGATTTCTACCGAACGGAAAAAACTGACGGTTTTCTTTTCTGACATTAAAGACTTCACGGCCACGACGGAACGTATGCAGCCAGAAGAGTTAACCGCTCTCCTAAATGAATATTTCACTGAAATGTCCCACATCGCCGAAGCCCATGGCGCAACCATCGACAAGTTCATCGGTGACGCGATTGTTGCGTTCTTTGGTGACCCAGAGACGAAAGGTGCCACCGAAGACGCGCGTGCCTGCGTGCGCATGGCATTGGATATGCAGCGACGGTTGACGGATTTGGGCGAAGTATGGAACCAGAAAGGACTTGAACATCCGTTCAAAGCGCGAATGGGGATCAACACAGGATTTTGTAACGTTGGCAATTTTGGCTCTGACGAGCGGATGGATTACACGATCATTGGTGCCGAGGCGAACTTGGCCGCAAGATTGGAAAGCATCGCAGAACCAGGCGGTATCGTTCTGAGTTACGAGACCTACGCTCATGTCCGCGATATCATTGAGGCAGAGCCATTGGAGGCTGTTCAATTCAAAGGCATCGCGCGCGAAATTATACCCTACCACATCAAAAAAGTGCAGGTTCCCGAAATTAAAACTCGTAAGGTCCTGCAGGTAGAAGAAGGAAGCAAGCTGACGGTAGATTTGGCGTCCTTTGATGAACCAACGCGCGCGGCGCTGCGCGCGACCATCCAGGATGCCCTAATCAAAGTTCAGCCACCTGAAACGGCTTGGTAACGAGATTTTGTTGCTTGGTTCTGTGGTGTCATATCTGGACAGATCCGGCTACGCACAAAAACAAACGATCAAGTATTTTTTGCATGAAATGCTAAGAAACGAACAACCCGTTCCAAACCCAATAGCACTTTCTGATTGAAGCTGAAAAATGAACTCTGACCAACGCAATCACGGTCGCTCTGGGCTCGAACTGGTCATTCGCAGCATCTTGCATCAGGGTCAGGTTTGGTACGAAGAGGGGCCTTGAACGCATGGCATCCAGCGGCAGCTTTGTCCCGCACAGCAGACCTCTATGCAAAGCGCAGCGAAAGTCCGGTCTCCGCCCTTAGTACCAAAATCTACATGCCGCAGCATTGGTCAATAAGGGCTCTAAGCCGACCTTCGCTGCGGGATACATCAAGGACTGCTATTGCGAGACAAAGCTGCCGTTGGTTGTCATGTCCGTAATGCCGGCTGTTAGCCTGTAGCCGATACACGAAGATGGGTAGCCCTGTCCGAAATCTTGGTGTTGAGGCTGAAGATCCGCTTGCTATCATAGCCTTCAATGTGGAGCGTTGAATCCAAATGGTCAGTTGATCAAAGTAAGTCAGCGGTGTTTTCCATCGCCGCCAACGTATGCTCCAGCCCCTTGCGCACATGCTCTTCAAGGATGCTCACCGCAGTCGTCACGTCGCGCGCCAATGCGGCTTCCAGCATCATGCGGTGCTCGTTGGTTGCAACATCGCCGCGGTATGTGAGAACAAGCAACTGATACCGCAGATACTTGTCAAATATTGTACCATGCAAGGACAGCAGGTTTCGCGATTGGCATCCGCTAATCAAGGCTTGATGAAACTCCCAATCGTACCGCTTCCAAAGTTCTTTTTGCGATTGATCCCCTGCAACCATCTTTTGCTCGATCAGATGAAGTTTGTGATGCGCGGCAACAAGGTTGCCTTCCCACTCCGTGTCACCCGAGGCGATTGAGGTCTCAAGAGCGGAGCATTCCAAAAGGATGCGCAGTTTTGCAACCTCGATTAGATCCTTCTTTGAAACAGGCTCAACGAAAAAGCCCCGCTGCTCTTCGGCGACAACAAATCCCTCGCTCGCCAGCCGGTTCAATATTTCGCGCAAGGTTGACACACTTGCCGCATAGCGTGCGCGTAAGCTGTCGAGCTTGAGCTTTGAGCCGGGTGCCAGTGCGCCAAAAATAATATCGCGTTTTATGCGCTCGTAGGTGCTGGAGCCAACTGTGCTGGAAGTGCGGGACATGGTGATTTGATCCGATGAGTTGCCATCTGATCATACCAAGAATCTAAGAGATTTCTCAATCCCTATAAAAATCCTCTTTTTTATAAAACATCATACATTATTGCTAACTTCATAATTTATGATACCGTCGACATATAGTGGGGACAGAATCAAAGTGGCTCAGCCTGTAAAAATTGCAGTAGTCGGTGCAGGCCTTGTTGGGCTCAGGCACATCGATGCGATTTCCCAATTGAAAGCTGCCAGCCTTGTTGCAGTGGTTGAGCCGTCCGGGGCGCAGTTTGGCGAAACGCCCGTTTATTCTGATCTAAATGCTCTATTTGACGCTCATGACATTGACGGAGTGGTCTTATCCACGCCCACTCCCTTGCATCTTGATGGCGCGCAATGCTGCCTTCAACACGGCGTTCCGGTGTTGGTGGAAAAACCATTGGCCGCTTCAGTCTCCGAGGCAGCGCAGATCGTGCGTGCGAGTGATGATGCCGAGGTTCCCGTGCTTGTGGGTCACCACCGTCGCCACAATCCGCTGATCCAGAAGGCTGCCTCGCTTATCAAATCGAGAGCTATTGGCGATGTCCGTGCGGCACAGGCCACATGTTGGTTCTATAAACCCGACGACTATTTCGACACGGCTCCTTGGCGTAAGCAACACGGCGCGGGGCCGATCTCTGTCAATCTTGTCCACGACGTCGATCTCATGCGCTATCTGTGCGGAGAAGTCGTATTGGTTCAGGCACAAATGGCACCGTCACGGCGTGGATTTGAGAACGAAGACCTTGCTGCAGCCGTTCTACGCTTCGAGAGCGGTGCAATCTGCACAATCACTGTGTCTGACAGTATCGCCGCCCCGTGGAGCTGGGAGATGACCTCAGCCGAATATCCCGTATATCCCTTTACGGATCAGTCTTGTTATCTGATCGGCGGCTCCGAGGGGTCCCTTTCAGTCCCTGATATGCGCCTATGGCGGCATGACGGGGAGAATTCGTGGTGGAACTCAATCTCTGCCACCACCATGCCCCGCGCGTTCTCAAACCCACTTGTCAACCAAATCGCTCATTTTGCAGATGTAATCCGAGGTACGGTAAAGCCGCTTGTCAGTGCCCGCGAAGGGTTACGCACAATGCAGGTTATTGAAGCGATCCAAACGGCTGCAGTTAACCAGACGACCGTGCATATCGACCCGCACCTAGCGGAGTTTCCAACTGCCGCCGAGTAACGACATCCAATTGCTTGTTCTTGCACTGCAATACCAAGCGACCATGTATAACCGCCCAAAACAGGGCACAAAAGTCTGGGAGGACACTTATGACCAAGAAATTTACACGCCGCCTGGCGCTTGCTACGATGATTGCAGTGGGGTCATTCGCCTCTACAGCCGCTTTCGCAGATGGCCACCAAATCAAGCTTCGGATGTCTACCTCTGGCTCAGAGACCGACCAGCGCTCTGTGGCGATGGCTGAAGTTTTTGGCCCAGCAGTATCAGGTTTTGCTGCCTATGAACCAAGCTACAACGCGACCTTGTTTGCACAGGGCACTGAGCTTGAGGCGATCAGTCGTGGCAATCTTGAGATGTCGATCACTTCCGCTCAAGAGCTGGCGCAATTCTTTCCCGAATTCTCGATCTTTACGGCGGGATATGTGCATCAGGATGCCGCCCATCAGGTCGCTGTGTTCAACGACCCTCTGATGGACGCATTCAAAGCAAAAGCCGAAGAAGAGCTGGGTGTGAAGCTCCTCTCGGTGATGTATTTGGGCCGTCGCCAAGTGAACCTACGTCAGACCAAAGACGAACTAACAGTCACAACACCTGCCGATTTGGCCGGTGTGAATCTGCGGATGCCCGGCACGGACGCGTGGCAGTTCCTTGGTAAAGCCCTTGGTGCTGCACCGACGCCGATGTCCTTCTCCGAGGTCTATACAGCGCTTTCGACGGGGGCCGTAGACGGTCAAGACAACCCGCTGCCTACTGTTGTCGATGCGAAGTTCTATGAGGTAACCAACCAGATCGTTCTGACATCCCATCTTGTCGACTTAAACTACATCGCGATGTCGGCAGAGGTGTTCAATGGCCTTACTGCGGAGCAGCAAACGGCACTGCAAGCCGCAGCAGATGCGGCAGCAGAGTCCGGCCGTCAAGCACAGCTTCAGAAAGAAGCCGACCTCGTTTCGTTCCTCGAAGAGCAAGGCATGTCGATTTACGAGCCTGATGTTGCGGCCTTCCGCGATGCCGTGCAGTCTGCTTATCTGACAAGTGAATTTGCGGCGACATGGCCTGAAGGTGTGCTGGATAAGATAAATGCACTCGGCAATTAATCTGAAAATGTAAGACAAGCAGGGGAGCGACAATGAGACAAGTTTTCAAGTGGCTCCCCCGCATCGCAGAAGCAATCGCAGCCTTTATGCTGGCGTCTATTTTCCTGACGTTCCTGTTGCAGATCGGGTCTCGCTACCTTCCCAAAGTAGTGGACGGTCTTGGCCTAACCAAGACCCTGCCGATGCTTGCGGCCGTTGAGCCGCTGGGCTGGACGCTTGAGTTGATCGGTATTCTCTGGGTTTGGGTCATTTTCTTTAGTTGCGCCTTTGTGGTGCGCGAACGGGACCATGTCAGGTTTGACATCGTGTATCTCGTTGTGCCGCGTAAAGTGCGTCGCATCTTCGCCATGGCAGCAGCCTTGGCGATTGTTTGCGGCATGATCTATGCGTTTCTACCAACTTGGGATTACATCGATTGGATGCGCAGACGCGGGACGTCCACAGTACGCAATCCGTTTTCTGGCGACAAAATCCCTCTACGCTCCGTTTTCTCGATCTATGCAATCTTCATGATCGCCATCGCTATACGCTATGCGTGGCTGTTTATCGACGTTTGGCGGAACGGCCCTCCCAAAACCGAACTCGAGTTGATCTTGGAAGCCGAAGGCAAGGAGAAGCCATGAGTTTTGAACTTGCAGCCTGTCTTGTGACCCTCTTTGTGCTAGCCGGTATCGGCACGCCAATCGGTTATTCAATCATGCTCGCCTCGATTGCCTACCTTGGCTTTGCAGGCCTTGATACCGCACTGGCAGGAGAAAAAATCCTTCAGGGGTTTTACCAGAGTGCAATCCTGCTCGCGGTGCCTTTGTTCATTGTCGCTGCGAATATAATGAACGCAGGCTCGATCACGGACCGTCTTTTGAACTTTTGCGTGGCGGCGGTCGGACGGTTCAAGGGCGGGCTTGGCCATGTGAATGTAGTGGCCTCACTCATCTTTTCGGGCATGTCCGGGTCAGCCGTGGCGGATGCGGCAGGAATTGGAAAGATCATCATTTCAATGATGACGCGGGACGGGCGCTATAGCCGTGGCTACGCTGCGGCGATCACAGCGGCCTCTGCCACTATCGGGCCGATCATCCCACCCTCGATCCCCATGGTGCTCTATGCACTGGTCTCCAAGGCATCTATTGGCGCGCTGTTTTTGGCAGGTATCTTGCCGGGCTTGATGATGGGGGCCGTACTGATGATCATGAATGGCTATTTGGCCCGTAAGCGCGGTTTTGCGCTTGAAGAGCCGGTGCCCCTGCGCGAGTTACCCCGCAAGACTGCGAATGCGTTTCCTGCGCTTTTGATGCCAGTCATCTTGCTATACGGCATTTATGGCGGTGTCACGACGCCGACCGAAGCTGCGGCGGTTGCGGCATTCTATGCACTTTTATTAGCGATGCTATTCTATCGCGCACTCTCGTTGCGTGGGCTGTATCACGTGTTCGTGGACAGCGCCCGGTCGTCCGCCTCGGTGGGGATCGTCATTGGTGGGGCGTTCATCCTCAACTACATCGTGATCACCGAACAAATTCCACAAGCGATATTGGCGATGTTGGATGGAATGGACGTGCATCCGCTACTGTTCCTTCTGGCCGTTAACGTATTGATTTTGCTATTGGGCTGCGTGCTGGATGCTACGACAATCATCCTTGTGATCGTTCCGTTGTTCATTCCGACATGCGAAGCGCTTGGCATTGATCTGGTTCATTTTGGCGTGTTGGTTGTGGTCAATTCGATGATTGGTTTGATCACCCCGCCTTACGGGATTTTGCTATTTGTCATCAATGCGGTGACCGACATTCCTCTGCGGGAGATTATTTCAGAAATCTGGGCATTCCTTGCGGTGCTTATAATTGCCTTGATGGTGATGATGGTCTCCCCCGATCTGGTTTTATGGCTACCCCGGCTCATGGGCCATAACGGCTAATCACCACCTGAAAGGAACTTTACATGAAGAACCCTACAAACCTGTTCAAGGCAGCATTGAAAGAGCGTCGCCATCAGCTTGGGATCTGGAACACGATTGGTGGGAATACCGTTCCCGAACTATTGGGCGGTGCCGGGTTCGACTGGGTGCTGGTTGACTGCGAACATGCGGCAATCGAAACGGTTGAGGTGCTGCCCGCTTTGCAAGCGATCGCTACGTCCCCAAAGGTCTCGGCGATTGTGCGCCCTGCAGATAATGACGCGACCTTGTTCAAGCGCATTCTTGATATGGGTGCCCAGAGTTTGCTTGTACCTTATGTACAGACGGTAGCTGAGGCCGAGAATGCGGTTGCTGCACTGCGGTATGGTCCGCACGGGGTGCGCGGAATGGCAGGAATGACCCGTGCGACACGTTACGGCAAAGTGGACGACTATTTCGCTGTTGCATATGATGAAATGTGCCTAATTCTGCAGATCGAAACCGTGCAAGGGTTAAAAAACCTCGAAGCGATTGCCACTACTGAAGGCGTTGATGCAATCTTTATTGGTCCCGCCGATTTGAGCGCCAGTATGGGGCTGCCGGGTCAAATGGATCACCCGGATGTTGTTGCTGCAATCCATGATGCGATTGAGCGTTTGCAGAAATTGAATGTACCTGTTGGCTTGATGGCCTTGGATCCCGTGGCGGCAAAAGACTATATTGCGCGCGGCGTTGCATTTACCGCAGTTGGCGTTGATCTGGTCATGCTGGCAGACGCGGCACAAGACCTGCGGCAGAGCTTTGATTCACCTAAATGACGAAACAGCTCAAGCTTGGCTTGATCGGCGATAATATTGCCATGTCCCAGTCGCCCAAACTCCATCAACTTGCCGGACTGCAGTCTGGTATTCCTGTTAGCTATACCCGTCTTGTGCCCAAGGACATGGGTCTGTCGTTTGAAGCCCTGTTCTCGGGGCTGCGCCAAGAAGGGTATCACGGGGTAAACGTGACCTATCCTTACAAAGAACGTGCAGCAGGACTAGTCACCGTGGCCAACCCGCTAGTGAGGGCCATCGGTGCGGTCAATACGGTCGTCCTCGCTGGTGCGACCCCGCATGGGTATAACACAGACTACAGTGGCTTCATTCACGCATATCGGACGGTGCGTGGGAATGCGGCACTGGGGAAAGTTGTATTGATCGGCGCGGGCGGTGTCGGCAAGGCAATTGCCTTTGCTCTCTTGACCCTCGGCACGACCGAAATCGTCTGCGTTGATCTTGAGCGGGAAAAAGCGCGCGCTTTGGCAAATGCTTTGGTGGCAACGGGGACAAGCTGCTTAGTAACGATTGCACGCCGCGTGGAAGACGCGGTTGAGGCAGCGGATGGGATCATCAATTGCACCCCATTGGGAATGGTTGGCATTGGTGGCACCCCATTGAACGCCGCACTGATGGCAGGAGCCAATTGGGTCTTTGATGCCGTCTACACCCCCGTTCAGACACAGTTTCTACAAGACGCTCAGGCGGTGGGGCTTACAGCCATTTCCGGTTACGCGCTATTCTTCGGGCAAGGTATCGACGCATGGCGATTATTTTCCGGCACTGAACCTGACGTTGCAGCCTTGCGCGCAGCCCTTACTGGAGACACCTCATGAAAACGTCGATTGCAACTGTCTCCATCTCCGGCAGCTTGCCCGAAAAGCTCGAAGCGATAGCCGCAGCAGGCTATGATGGTATTGAGATATTCGAGCAAGATTTCATCACCCATGATGGCAGCTCGCGCGATGTGGGCAACCTCATCCGATCCCTCGGATTGGAGATCACCCTGTTCCAGCCGTTTCGCGATTTCGAGGGTCTGCCAGAGCCATTGCGCGCCAAGGCTTTTGATCGCGCCGAGCAAAAATTTGACCTGATGCAAGAGCTTGGCACCGATCTGGTGCTAATCTGTTCGTCTTGCCACCCCGCTGCCCTTGGGGGAATTGATCGTGCGGCAGAGGATTTTCAGGCGCTGGGTGAACGTGCTGCAAAGCGCGGCTTGCGTGTGGGATATGAGGCCCTGGCATGGGGAAAACACGTTAACGACCACCGCGATGCATGGGAAATCGTGCGCCGCGCGGATCATGAAAATGTAGGGATCATCCTTGATAGTTTCCATACTTTGGCACGCAAAACTGACCCAGATACGGTCCGCCGTATCCCCGGGGATAAGATATTCTTTGTTCAGCTCGCCGATGCGCCATTGATCGATATGGATCTACTCTATTGGTCACGCCATTTTAGAAATATGCCTGGTGAAGGGGATTTGCAGATTACGCAGTTCATGCAGGCGGTGATGGCGGCGGGCTATAGTGGCCCGATCAGCTTGGAGATTTTCAATGATCAATTTCGCGGCGGCAGTGCGCGTGCGATCGCAAAAGATGGCTATCGTTCGCTCGTTTCACTGATGGGTGACGTGCAGCAGGCGGAACCTTCTTTGCACATCGATATGCCGGCCATCCCACCGCGCCGAAAGGTGAATGGCGTCTCTTTCATCGAGTTTGCCACCCGCGGCGATGAGGGCACTCAGCTGGAAGCCGCGCTGGCGTCGCTCGGGTTCATGTGCTCTGGTCGCCACATTTCCAAGGCGTTGACGCTGTGGACTAGCGGCGACATTCGCATTGTAATCAACCGCGAGACGACCGGTTACGCAAGCAGCGCCTACAATGCACACGGCACAACTGTCTGTGATATTGGTTTAAGCGTTGACGACGCCACGATGACTGTAGCACGTGCAACCCACTTGGGGGCCTCACTCTTCTCTCAGCCCACCGGACCTGGTGAGTTGGACATCCCTGCGATCCGCGGTTTAAGCGGTAGTGTGCTACATTTCATCGACAACGACAGCGGGTTAGCTGAAGTGTGGGACGTTGAATTTTCCTCGACGGGGACGGCTGGCACTGGAGCAGGACTAGCTCGGATCGACCACCTTGCTCAGACCATGAGCTATGATGAAATGCTGAGCTGGTCACTGTTCTATTCCACCCTGTTCAAAATGGACCGATCCCCCATAGTAGATGTAATTGATCCGGACGGGTTGGTCCGCAGCCAAGCAATGGAAACGGAGTCAGGCACATTCCGCATGACGTTGAATGGGGCTGAATCCCATCGCACCATGGCGGGGAGCTTTTTGGCGGATAGTTTCGGGGCCTCTGTCCAACATATTGCAATTGCAACTGATGACATTTTCGCCACCTGCGATGCCTTGACCGCTACCGGCTTTGAACCCCTGAGAATGCCCTCGAATTACTACGCCGACCTCAACACGCGCTTCGATCTGTCCGCTATTGCCCTGGACAAGCTAAAGGCCCGAAATATCCTGTATGACGAGGACGTAAACGGCGCATTTTTCCAACTGTATTCCCGCCCTTTTGCTGGGGGTATGTTTTTTGAGATCGTAGAAAGGCGTGATGGATATGCAGGCTATGGCGCACCTAACGCCCCGTTTCGCATCGCCGCACAGAAACGTTTGTTGCGCCCCAAGGGCTTGCCAAAGGTTTAGGGCAAACGACAATAAAGCCACCGATAATGACGTCAAAATCTTTGAAAGCGTCGACGCCAGTGACTTAGGGTGACAGATGGGCCACCGCAAATGGATCACGGCTCTACGATGAAACGTATCTTTGGTGCCAAGGCATACTTTGAATCCTGGCCCTAAAGCTCAAATGCCACAAAATTAGCTTCGGTCATCTGGATGTCCGCCTACCAATTTTCTCCGTAGCGTCGCGCCCAAGCAGCGGAGGTCTGCCACGCTAGGCGGGATCCATTTCGCGGTGTCAGTTGCCGAAATGTGGGTACAATCCCTTGCCGTTTCGCAATTCCGGCTCGGCCAAGGAGTGGGCCACATGTACTTGTGTTCTCGGCCGAACTCGCGTTCTGGCCGTTGGCGTCGACAGGTATCTTAGCGATCTGCGGGAATCGGGTGTCGAATCGCTGCCCCGAAAGGGCAGTACTGACTCACCTCTTACGGCGATACTTGAAGAAAGCGCCCAGTTTTTCTCTGTTTTGGTGTCTTTGGGTGGCATAAATGAAGTTTTTTAGGGCCTTTTTCGGTACCAAATTTTTGCAAGAAACCTATGGCCCTAAAAGTCCCTATAATTAGTCTTACCCGCATTGCCTCAAGTGGTGAAGGCTGTTGGATAATAGTGGACTTGATCATTCAAAATGAACGCATTTGAGTAAGGCCATCAGAATTATTTCTTTTGCATCAATAGTATAGTCGATCGATCCGAATTGACACATCTCTTGTCTCAGAAGAGTCAGGTATCTTGTCAAAAATCTATTTGGTAATCTGAGGCCACATTATAGTGTTACGTTCAATGGAATACGTAACACTATAATGTTTGGGGTTGAAGGTATTGGACACACTAAAATGTTTAATTAGTTTCATAAAAATGAAAACGCACTATAATGTTAATTAAAACAATAGCTTAAGCTTTCATTGTGTGCGATGTATTTCCACGTGACAGGAGGCATGACATGAACAAGGTAAACAGTGACCGACTAATGACGCGGCAAGAAGTTGAAGAACGACTTGGAATCTCGAAGCGGTTCTTAGAGGTGTCTGCAGCACAAAAGTTGGGGCCCGCATTATTTCGTATTGGCCGATCTGTGAGGTATTCGGAGGCTGATATTCGACTTTGGATCGATCAACAGCGCGACGATCTGAGTGCTTAGGGTAGAATACATTCGCATACGAAAGGTGAGGGAACTCAAACGCCTAATTTTCTCTTACATTTAGTTTGCCTAAAAACCGCAGAGATTGACCTGCAAAGAAATAATATTTTACCTCAATGGAGACTTGGAATGTCAACGTACACGTTGGGCAAAGGCTACCCTATTGCCAATCATAAAAATCAATACTCAACAGCAGAAATTGAAAGCGAGGAGGGAAATACTATTAAGAACCGCTCATTGACCGCATGTCAGAATTTACCACAACCTGCATTGAACCGAACAATTGATGATGGCCACGACTTGGTGCGGGAAGCTTTTGACAGAACCGAAGAAACAGTTCCGTATAATCCCGCCAACGAGAATCCAAATCCGATCAAAAAGGCCCATCTGCACGAAGCTAGCAAGAGTGGTCTTGGACGTGGATCTACGGCTTTGCCTCATGAATGCCGTGAACTTGTATCCGACGGTAAAGTAATGCTGACAAGCAAGTTTAGCAAAGGGGAGAGCTATGCCTCCACTCCCCAATCAGAACCCACCCCGCTCTTTGGGATATTGAGAGAAGCAAAACCAGTGCCCTGGGAAAGGCTTGGCCCGTTAGCCGATCCGATAGTGGAAGATCCTCGCAATCGAACGCACGTAGACGGCGAAAACCGAGCACCTGATGAAACACGCATAACACTCATTGGATGGGAAGTAATCCAAGCTGCTTTCGACAACCCAATCGAGGTCTGTCCAGTCGATTTTATGGATAAGAATTCCGTTAAGCGGCCGAATACCAATCGACACAACCGTGCTGCCGAACTCGACGAAAAGCCGGGGGTGACGAAATGAGCTGTGATCCTGCCGAAAATCTGGCCGAACAGAAAGTTCGCAGATTTGCATTCATTGGCCCTCTGAATGGCGTGTTCAATCTATTTGAGGCTGGAAATGAACTGCGTCGATTTAGAGCGAATGCTGAAGGCACTTCTCGTTTTGCGGCCGGTATTGCCGATCAATTCAGTGACGAGCTGGAGGCGTGGGAATGAGGCCTGCTCAAGCAAATGAAAAGGGTGACCGTGCGAGTGATCCAATCGTGCCGCTCGGGCATAAGAATGGTACGTACCACTTCATTTCACCAAGCGGCGAATTGCGCAGCATGAAGGCGGAAGGCCTGGAGGCGGGGCGTGGTGTGAAGGCGCTTTTCAGCGGCATAAGCGAAGAGATCGAGAGCTGGTGTCATATCAATTTCTTAGGGTCCAACGGTGTTTGGTCGCAAAAGGATGCTGGACATTGGATCATCAAAGCTTGCAACGTTAGAGGCATCTTTGATCCTGCAACCGCAGATATGAGATCTATCGGCGTCTGGCGTGATGACAGCACGAGGGCAATTGCCCACTGTGGAGACGTTGTCGTCTCAGCGGACGGTAACGTCATTCCACTTGCGGAACACAAAGCCAAGTACATTGCGATTGGGGCTTCTCCGATTAACCGGCCTGCAGACAGCCTACGGATCGCTATACGCAAGCACCACAGGGAGCCTCTCATCTGGGTATAGATCAATGGTCGTTTTTTGCTCGGGCCGCAGTCTGGCAGAAGTTGATGCTGAAATTGGGTTTGAGCGATTGAAGGTCATTCACGCGATCATTGCCGCAAACATTCCAGAGCGACCGGATCAGAGTGATGATGGTATTTTTCGAGTGAGAGAAGCGCCGCTTACGCCGAAAGAGCACGATGTCCTGTGTTGGCTTGCGTGCGGTTTGCGCAATGATCAGATCGCCTTCAAAGGGAATATTGCGGAGGTCACAGTTCGTAAACACCTGATAAACATTCGACATAAGCTGGGCGCTGCGACGCGCGAACAAGCGATTGCAATCGCGATTCGAGATGCATGGATTTCCCTGTGAGCCGGTGACGCCCGTCTGTGGATGTTTTGACATTGGTGTCGGTCAAAGTGGTGATCCACGCAGCACCTCACGCCAAACCGTGGCTTAGAACTGTTCTTAAAAACTGCGTCTAACGGTCATTTTTGTATTCTGTTGCCTATGCAGGGTAGCTCTAAACAAACTGTCCGATTTCGCCCTCTGTGTGATTATATCGGATTCGATAAGTTGTTTTCATCTGCAAAGAAGACAAGCTTGGGTTCAATTGTTCCAGCGTGTGAAATATTGCTAAGGGGTGTCGGTTCGTTTCAATGCCCTAACGACTGCAATGTGGGATAAAGCGGCCTGGCTCCCAGCTGCACGAAAAGCTAGCCGAACGTCTGTTCTAAATGCCAATGCGTTTGATCAGCGCTTACATCTGCTCAACAATTCTTTGGGAGGCGTTTCACGGGGGAATGTCGTGGTAGGGTTTTAATTTATGGGAAGTCTTCCACAGGTTCTAGATCACGTGGACCGCATTCTGAAATGCACTTCTATAAGCGACGTCTGGGCCCTCCATGCGGAACAGATGAGTTTGTATGGATTTGATCGCCTGCTTTATTTAGCTACTAGTTTTCGAGAACATGGCCGCTGGGGAGAAAATGCGGACGTGCTGGTTTTAAGCAACTACAATAAGGATATTATCGACCACTATGTTGGCAAGGGACTTCACAAGAAGGCCAACATGGTGCCTCAAGAAAAATCCAAACCTGGCGCGTATAGTTGGCGTGAATTTCTGGAGCGGCAAAAACGCGGTGAAATCACTGACGATGAGAAAGAACTCGGTGAGCTCCGTACCAAGTGGAAAATTCATGCAGGTTATACCATTTGGTTCGACGAAATCAGCGAACGAAATAATAGCGTTATGGGTCTTGGCGCAAACCGAAAGCTATCTCAGGATCGTGTGGATGCTCTCTGGGCGCAGAAGGGAAGTGAAATTTTCCTGCTGTCAATCCCGGAGTAAAATCGGTCAGCGTCCCGGAGAGAAATTGGCCAATTTGTCAGCTCCTTGGCTTCAGTTGGGTTTGTTCAGGCTGTGCGGTTTCGGCTTTGGTTCAGCCGATAGCTTTCACCATTCATCTCCAGGATATGGACGTGGTGTGTCAGGCGGTCGAGGATGGCACCCGTGAGGCGTTCTGATCCGAAGACCTCTGTCCATTCATCGAACGGCAGGTTGGATGTGATGATGATGGAGCCGCGTTCATATCGTTGACTGATCACTTCGAACAGCAACTCGGCCCCGGTCTTGGAGAGTGGCACGAACCCAAGTTCGTCAATGATCAGCAAATCTTGGGCTGCTAGTTGTTTTTGGTGTCGTTGCCAATGTCTGCTTTGTGCAAATTCCTCCGGAAGTGAAAAGCGACAACTGCGGTTGTCCCAAAAACACGCGACCCTCTTTTTCAAATCTGAGTTACAAGTACAGTTTCGTGTTTGAAGAGCTTTGCCAATTCCATCTCGCGGGACGCGAACTGTCCATCGCGTGCCGTTACCAATACCAACTTCCTGAACGACGTATCGGGCAGGCCAATGCTCTCGACAGACTCAGACCGATACCGCTCGACATCTGGTGTTGGCAAAAGTGTGAACCCGAGACCCACTGAAACGCATTCCATGATCGCTTCGAGGTTATCCAGAACGATCGTTTCCGCACCTAGAGGGCGTTCGTGTTGAAGCATTTCGTTCGCGATGAGCTTTCCGATCCCCGTATTAGGCATGAAATGAAAAAATGGGTGCCCGTGCAGCAGTCCCTTAAGGCCACCTGCCATCAGAGACTTGTGCGCCGCAAATACAATTGGCTCCTCTCGCAAGACCAGTTCGATAAGCCCATCGGGCACTCCGTCCGTATCGGTGATAACGGCTGCATCAAGTTGTCCGCTTATGACCTTCGCCTGTAAAGTTCTGGAGAGGCCTGTTTCAAATTCAAATGACCCTTGCGGCGCGTCGCTTTTCGCTTTTTCCAGAAACCCTGGCAGCAAACGAACAGCCGCAGTTGTGACGAAACCGATACGGAAATGTCCGACAAGTGTATCTGTAGGGCGGCAAATTTTGAGAAGGTTGTCCTCACATTGCAGCAGCGGAATTGCTTTCTCTACAATGGTTCTCCCTATCGGAGTAAGCCGTGGTGGCCGAACGGAGCGGTCAAACAGGTTTACGCCAAGTTCGGCTTCTAGGGCCTTAATTTGCATCGAAAGCGCTGACAATGTCATGTTTGACTGTTCGGCGGCCTTTGCAAATGAGCCCACTTTAGAAACGCGTACGAGAGTTCTTAACGACCGTGTCTGCACAAAATCAGCTTTCTTGTATTTAACGTCCAATCATATTTGATTGAACTGAATATATGCAAGCTTACTCTGGCGATATCATTTGAGAAGGACACGCCATGAGACATCCGCTTGTTAACGTCGCAAAAGAACTGGCACCGGGATTTGAAAACCGTGCGCCCGGATGGGACAGCTCACGGACGTATTGCTGGCAGAATGTAAAAGAGCTGGCCGACGCCGGCATTATGGGAATGTCGATCCCGAAAGAGTATGGCGGGAAAGGTGCGAGTTTCCTTGATGTGGTGATGGTGGTTGAGGAAATTGCTAAAGTCTGTGCCCTGACCGCGCGCGTTGTTGTCGAAGGCAACATGGGCGGCATCAGCGCCGTTATGGGCTACGGCAGTGATGGGCAAAAAGCATTTTGTGCGCCGCATGTGCTGGCCGGTGACAAACCCGCGATATGCATAACCGAAACCGATGCAGGGAGTGCGGCCACAGAAATGCGCACAACGGCCCGCAAACAAGGCGACACATACATCCTGAATGGCACCAAGCATTGGATTACGGGCGGCGGTGTATCGAAGCTTCATCTGGTCTTTGCCCGTGTTCTTAACGAAGCGGGCGTTGAACAGGGGATTGGCGGCTTCATTCTGTTTGCTGACCCGATTTCTGGTGAAGTCCCGCAAGGGTTCAGCATCGCTGGTCGAGAGCGGACCTTGGGTCTGTGCGGTATGCCCGAAGCGGAGTTACGTTTCGAGTACGTCGAGGTCCACGAGAAATGGTTGCTCAAGCCGCCATCAGGTTTGAAACGCGGTTTTTCTGATTTGATGAATGCCTATAATTCGCAACGTGTGGGTGCCGGTACTATTGCAATGGGTGTTGCCGCAGGAGCGCTTGAACAGGCGAAACGTTACCTCCTTGAGCGCGAACAGTTCGGCCGCCCCCTTGCGGAATTTCAAGGTTTGCAGTGGATGCTGGCGGATATGGACACACAGGTTCATGCGGCGCGTTTACTTTTACATCAGGCAGCAGCCTCGCACGGGCCGAACGGCAGCCAATTCCCTGATATGACCATGGCCGCCCGCTCCAAACTCTTTGCCTCAGAGATGGCGATCAAGGTGGTCAATGACGCGCTCCAGATGTTTGGTGCCCGCGGCTACAGTGACAAAGAACCGCTTGAACGCATGTATCGCGACGTGCGGATGTTCACCATTGGTGGCGGAACCGCTCAGATCTTGCGCACGCAGCTGGCTGGAAGCATTCTTGGCATCAAGACGCCACAGACGCGGGACGGCTATATGCGCGTTTCAGACATGGGTTCAAACGCCGCCGAATGAGGAAAGTAATACGCCTTTTGGGTTCCAAGAGTTTGTAGATTTCCTTGATGCAATCAGTGAAATTGCAACAACCCCGCCTGCCGATAATTGATTGAAGCCGACATTCGTGCAACCTGCAGCATTCTGTACATTGGGCCCGAAGCCGCCTTTCGCTGCGGCTTGATCGAAGGTCGGCATTGGGCCGGGAAACGGTCCTTGAAGCGTGAATGCCGAACGGCAACTTTGTCCCGCATCGCAGACATTCATTTAGCGCGCAACGAACGGCGGCTCTGAGCCCAGAGTAATTGATGGAGCGGCCTGCACATTTCAAGTTAAAGTTGGAAATCGGGCATTTGTCGCGATGTGTTCGGATAAGGGCGTGGTGCCTGTACTAGCTGGATAGAGGCCGCTACTCGTGTTCGCCATCATAGCGGCGACCCGAACCGTTTGCGAACAAATTGGGCTTCTTAGCAGCTGCGGTATAAGTTGCGACCGTAATCGCAGTGGCTCCTATCAACACAGTGTGCCCAAGAATGCTTGCGGCAAGCATCGTATAGCTCCCGATAGAGATGGCAAAAGCAACTGCCCACATTAACGCCAAAGCCTGCAACACGTAGTGTCGTGTCGCAACATCTGTAATGTTACGAAGCGGGCTGACATCAGCATCAAATATGAAGTTCCATCCGTTAATGATAAGTTGTTTCATCGAGCGTTCCCTACTGATCCGACTGCCCCCAGGGGGCTCGCCACTATGTTTCTACGTGCATCCATTGTTAACGATACGGGGGAATGCTCCAGATGGATCACTTAGCGGTTGATCGATCCAGTATGCTTTGCAAGCCAGAGCTATACACTTCGCCCGCACCACGCTGGAGCTATGACTGAATCTGGTGTTTGGGGGATTTGAAGGTTGGCGGCGTATCTGGTTGATTTGTTGTTGCGAGACAGCAGCCCAACCGAAGGAGATACACCACCATGGAAACGACTAACATTGTTGATTTTTCGCGTCGAGACGGGATCACGGACGCGCTGACGGATTTATTGAGAACAGGAGCGCAGCAATTGATCGCAACAGCCGTTGAAGCTGAGCTTGAAAGCTATCTGTCTCAGTTTACCACCGCGCGCACTGAGGCCGGTCATGCGACTGTTGTGCGCAATGGGCATCATCCCGAGCGCCCGTTCCAAACGGGCATCGGCCCCGTGAACGTGCGCATTCCCAAGGTTCGCTCAAAAAACGGCCAGCCCGTGACATTCCATTCGGCCCTGGTGCCACCGTACGTGCGCAGAACCAAAACGTTGGAAGCGGCCTTGCCATGGCTGTATCTGAAGGGCATCTCCAGCGGTGAAATGGGCTCGGCTCTCAAGGTTCTTCTGGGCCCTGATGCGGCGGGATTGTCGGCAAATACGGTCTCACGGCTCAAGCGCGATTGGGCCAACGAATACGGCGAGTGGAGAAAGGCAGCGTTGGACGATGAGCCCTTGGTCTACATCTGGGCTGACGGTGTCCACAGCGGCCTTCGGGGCGAGGATGACAAGCTCTGCGCCCTTGTGATTGTGGGGGTAACAGCCCGTGGCAAGAAGCGGTTCTTGGCTATTGAGGACGGGGTGCGCGAGTCCACGCAGAGCTGGCGCGAGGCTCTCCTCAGCCTCAAAAGCCGGGGAATGAACGCCCCGAAACTTGCTATTGGAGATGGTGCCATGGGGTTCTGGGCCGCCATAGATGAAGTCTATCCTGAGACCCGTCATCAACGCTGTTGGCAACACAAAACTATGAATGTGCTCAACTGTTTGCCCAAGCTGTCTCAGCCAAAGGCCAAAGCTGCGATCCACAACATCTGGCAGGCTGAGACCAAAGATGATGCGGGCAAGGCCTTAGATTTGTTCATCAAAACCTACGAACCCAAATACCCCAAGGCGACGCTGTGCCTGCAAAAGGACCGCGAGGAACTCATGGCATTCTTCGACTTTCCAGCACAACACTGGCAAAGCATCCGCACCAGTAATCCAATTGAATCCGCCTTTGCCACGATCCGTCATCGCACCAAACGATCAAAGGGCTGCCTCTCACGCGACGGCATGCTGCACATGATGTTCAAGCTGGGGCAATGCGCCGAGCAAAACTGGAGGAAACTACGCGGCTTTGACTACCTCGCCAAAGTCATCACCGGCGTCGCATTCAAAGACGGAATTGAAGCCACTGAAAACAGCCAGATCGCCGCATGACCAGAAACCCTTAAACACCAGATTTGACAATAACTCACCACGCTGGTCCGTCGGACATAGCGATAGTTGACTTGGATCAAAGCAATAGTTGCTGGTTTAGATAAGCTTAAGTCTCAAAAGGAGATGTGCCATGGCTAAAGAGAAGCGGGGCCTAATTGAGGCTGATGAGAACGACAAGAAGTCCGTACAGGAGCTTTTGGAGATACGTAAAGAGCATCAGCAGAAGAAAATCGGTGAGGTAGATCATAACATCCAAGAGATGCTGCAAGAAGAATTTCATCAGGTATGGGACGATACGATCATGCCAGCGCTTGAACGCCTCAAACGTACTAGCGAAACACTACTCGAGCGTTTTAGCGACTATGAAGACGAATTCAAAGGTTACTTGAGGGACCGAGAGCCCGATGTGGATGTAGAGTTACTTGCAGAAATCTACGGTTATCCTCCAAGGGCCAAAGCTAATGAAAAACAGAATGAGGATAGTGATAGGGAAATGAAACTGGATTCTTGAGATAAGAAGAAACTGCTAGCCAACTACGACAAGGCGAAAGAAGCCAGGTAGCTACCCGTGTTGATTTTACTGTCGGGCTAATCGCATGTTCCAACTGAACCAGTTGCGCACATTCTGCCATCGCTCCAAGTTGCTCTGCTCAGGTTCGCGCCGCTTAGGTTGGCATCATTTGCTGACTGTCTATGCGGCTTTGTTTCACCACCTGAACACACACTGCCTCGTGCAGCACAGCCCATTTGACGAAAAGGCCCTAACGTCCGCTTGTGCGCGGTATGGCGTGCCAATGATAACGTCACATTGGATCAACAGCGTCACAGTTGCCCGTCAGGCATGGCCCGCGTTGAAAGGGGCAGGGGGGCATGGCCTCGCGAACCTAAAAAGGCACCTTGGCCTTAATTTTCATCACCATGACGCAGGCGAGGACGCACGTGCCGCGGCCACGGTTGTTTTGAAGGCAGAGGATATTTTGGGCAGGGCATTTTCTCACCTCAAGATCAATCGCCAGTTGGCGTTTCAGTTTGAAGATCGCTCAGAGGATTAGTCGTGGTTGGGCGGATTGGAAAAGCCGCACTGCAGCAGCCAGGTAGATCGGTAAGGGGCGACTTGCGCTATTTGTCGTTGTGACTGCGCTTGTTAGCAAAACATAGACGATCGCCGTCTTGACGCCCTCAAATCCATGAAATATGCATACTTTTGTTGAGCGGGTGTTGTGTAATGGTTAAGACCCCAGTTTTCCAAACTGGAGATGGGGGTTCGATTCCCCCCACCCGCTCCAGAAATTCATTTCCGACAGATCACCTACCAAAGTGGAGTTATTGATAATGCAACTTTTTGAAATTAAATGTTTTATTAAGTTTTGAGCGCAAGCTTTCCGAACTGAAGATGAGGGTTCGATTCCCTCCGCCCGCTCCACACCTTCTTCCAAGACAGTCGAGACTCGCTTGACCCCGTGCGTCGACGCGGCCATGAACCGTTCATACGCGACAAAGGAATGCGCATGGCCAAGCCTCCAACGCCCCCACAAAGCAACGAAACAGAACGCGCAACGTCTCGCGCTGTAAGTGGGCTTCGCGCATTATTGCCGTTTATGCGACCTTATCGGGTGCTGATGGCACTGGCAGCATTGGCACTGACGTCGACGGCAATGATCTCACTCGCGCTGCCGCTTGCGGTGCGCCGGGTGATCGACAACTTTGGTACGTCCAACCCTCAATTGCTCGATCAGTATTTCACAGCTGCTTTGGTGATAGCTGCTCTCCTCGCTGTCGGGACGGGCCTGCGCTATGCACTTGTGACGCAATTGGGCGAACGCGTCGTGGCAGACATCCGCCGCGCTGTTTTTGATCAGGTCATCGGGATGAGCCCTGCATTCTACGAGCGCATCATGACTGGCGAGGTCCTGAGCAGGATCACAACCGACACGACCCTAATCCTCAGCGTGATCGGATCATCGGTGTCCATTGCATTGCGGAACATACTTATCTTTGGCGGCGGGCTGGCGTTGATGATGCTGACCTCTGCAAAATTGACGGGTTTGGTTCTTCTGATTGTGCCAGTTGTGGTGGTGCCAATCCTTACTTTGGGCCGGAAACTTCGGGTTATCAGTCGCGAAAATCAGGACTGGATAGCGGCAAGCTCAGGCAATGCGTCCGAGAGCCTATCGGCCGTTCAAACGGTGCAAGCATTCACCAATGAAACGACGAGCCGAGGCCAATTCGCGGAGATGACGGAGGCGTCATATGACGCCGCGCGCCGCCGGATTAGGACCCGCGCTGCAATGACGGTGATTGTGATTTTTCTGGTCTTTTCGGGCGTTGTTGGCGTGCTCTGGATTGGCGCGCACGATGTGCGCGGCGGGAATATGAGTGCGGGCGCGTTGGTGCAATTTGTCATCTATTCCGTTATGGTGGCCGGTGCTGTTGCAGCCCTTTCTGAGATTTGGGGCGAATTGCAGCGCGCCGCGGGGGCGACCGAACGCTTGGTTGAATTGCTTCAGACCAAAGATTCCGTGGTTGACCCACAGGTGCCGGCGATGCTGCCAGACCCAGTTGTGGGCCGGATAACTTTCGAGGATGTGAATTTCTCCTATCCTGCTCGTCCGGGAATAGTTGCACTTGATGGTGTGGATTTGGTGATTGAACCGGGCGAGACGGTCGCCTTCGTGGGACCGTCCGGTGCGGGCAAGACCACCATCATTCAGCTCATCTTACGGTTCTATGATCCCCAAGAGGGGCGGATCACGTTGGATGGTTTCGATCTTCGCGATCTGACGCGCGATACCTTTCGTCGTTCGGTGGCGCTGGTTCCGCAAGACCCTGTGATTTTTGCGACCTCTGCGCGCGAAAATATCCGTTTTGGCCGCCCCGATGCCACGGATGCTGAAATCGAAGCTGCGGCGCGCGCGGCTGCTGCGGACGAGTTTCTGCGTGCATTGCCCGAAGGGTATGACAGCTATCTAGGCGAACGCGGTGTAATGTTGTCTGGGGGTCAGAAACAGCGCATTGCCATCGCCCGTGCCATTTTACGAGATGCGCCGGTGTTGTTGTTGGATGAAGCCACAAGCGCGTTGGACGCGCAAAGTGAACGCGCGGTTCAGCTTGCTGTTGAGGACCTTAGCGCAGGGCGTACCACGTTGATTGTCGCGCATCGATTGGCGACGGTCAAAAAGGCGGACCGCATTGTTGTGCTCGAGGCGGGCCGCATCGTGGCAGTTGGTACGCATGATGATTTGGTCGCAAAAGGCGGGCTGTATGCGCGATTGGCGAAGCTTCAGTTTACCGATGGGCTTGCCGCAGAATAAATGCATCACCTAGGTTCGGTCGTTTTCGCTTGCCATGAGCAGGTGGTGATCAGACAATCCAGTGTGTTTTAACCAATAGGAGTATCAAAATGGGTCTGTGGAGTTTTGTTAAAGGCGCAGGGAAGAAAGTCTTTGGCGGCGATGACGACGCTGAGGTGTCTGGTGCAGCGCTGCAAGATGAGCTGAAAGAGCTTGGCCTTGACGCTGAAGGTATCGACATCACTGTTGACGGCGACAAGGTCAAAGTCACAGGCAAAGCCGTTAGCCAAGAGATGAAGGAAAAAGTCATCCTTGCAGTAGGCAACGTCGAAGGGGTCGCGTCCGTTGAGGATGATGTCGCCGGTGGCGAAGGTGAACCCGTTTTTCACACCGTCGAAAAGGGCGATACTTTGTGGGCGATTTCAGCCAAAACGCTTGGAAATGGCGCGCGGTACGAAGAGATCTTTGAGGCTAACAAGCCGATGTTGAGCCATCCTGACAAGATCTACCCCGGGCAGATGCTCCGCATCCCTGCGGCATAATCGAAAATAACTCACGCGCTCCGTCGTTTCGGGGCGCGTGTTGGGTTTTGGGCCACGCAAGCGCGTCTGATAGGGCGTGTTAATTGTTTTTGAACGTGACAAAACTGAGTGGCAAAGATGTGCGCGATCGTGGCAACCTCTTCAACCCCAGTAAATAGGGCCAAGAGCCTGGTTTGAATGCCTCCCAAATCGTCTGCAGTTCGCAAACAGTCTAAGTCAGCACAGTGGTTTCAACCGCTAGAATGATTATCTGAAAACTTGTCTGGACTAAATCATCGGCCACATCCGAGTTTGAAGAGAGCCAGGCTTGAGAGACCGCAGCGCTGATGGGGATGTAACCGGTCGGCCGGCCACAAATATCGGTATTTGAGGCGTTTGAACCATACAATCCGCACAGATTTTATGACGTAGCGTATTACGGTTAGGCTTTATCTTGAATTTTATGCGGTAGGGCTGCATCGTTGTACACTATAGAGTGCAGTGCCGGAAAAACTGGCGCGCGGGGAGGACGACCATGACGTATGCTGGGTACAAAGATCGCAATGCCATTGAGGCGGAAATGTCGTGGGATACGAGCGACAGTCCTAAGACGCTTTACCGTTTGCTGGAGGGAACCGCGAAGAAGTTTCCGAACCACAATGCGATAAGTTATCAGATCTTCTCTGGCCCCAAAGACAAAGCAGAGACGCTGTCATGGTCACAGTTGTTGGAAAAGACGGCTCAGACCGCGAACCTCTTTCGCAGCCTTGGCATCGGACCCGATGACGTGGTGGCCTATATTCTACCAAATTGTAACGAGACGGCGATCACGCTTTTGGGTGGCGCAGTAGCCGGGATCGTAAACCCGATCAATCCCTTGCTGGACGCCACGCAAATCGGTTCAATCCTGCGCGAGACGAACGCCAAAGTCGTCGTGACCCTGCGGCCTTTCCCGAAAACGGATGTCGCAGAAAAAACGGCTGAAGCCGTGGCTCTTGCTCCCAATGTCACTACCGTGATTGAAATCGATTTGGTGCGCTATCTGACGCCGCCGAAATCTTGGATTGTACCGCTGATCCGGCCCAAGCTTACGACCCAGAACCAAGCGACCTACCTTAATTTCAACGCGGAAATTGCCAAGCAGCCTAAAACACTGAGCTTTGAAGACCCACAAGAAGACCGCGTCGCCTGCTATTTCCACACTGGTGGCACAACGGGCATGCCAAAGGTTGCGCAGCACAAATACTCTGGACTGATCTACAACGGTTGGTTGGGCCACCGGCTACTGTTCACAGAAAATGACAACATCATGTGTCCGCTGCCGTTGTTTCATGTCTTTGCCTGCCATGTGATCTTGATGGCGGCGATCCACTCGGGCGCGCATGTGGTCTTTCCCACGCCGCAGGGGTACCGCGGCGATGGTGTGTTCGACAACTTCTGGAAGCTGATCGAGCGTTGGAAAATTACGTTTATCATCACGGTTCCGACGGCGATCTCTGCCAAGATGCAGCGCCCAATTGATGCCGATGTGAGTACCGTCAAAACGGCATTCTCGGGCTCGGCTCCGCTACCTCTTGAGCTGTTTCGCCGATTTGAAGAAGCGACGGGTGTTACGCTGATCGAAGGTTACGGCCTGACCGAAGCGACTTGCTTGGTGTCGATCAACCCACCTGATGGCGAAAAGAAGGTTGGCTCAATCGGCATTCCTTTCCCGCATACCCAAGTTAAGATCATTAAAGGCACTGCAAAAGGGCTTGTTGAAGCAGGCGCGGACGAAATTGGTGAGATTTGCGTGTCAAGCCCTGGCGTCTATGCGGGCAACACCTACACGGAGGCGGATAAGAACAAAGACCTGTATTATAAGGATGAATTCCTGCGAACAGGTGATTTGGGCCGGATCGACAGCGATGGGTATATCTGGATAACAGGGCGCGCCAAGGATCTGATCATTCGAGGCGGGCACAACATCGATCCCGCTGAAATCGAAGAGGCGCTGCTGGGTCATGAGGCCGTTGCATTCGCTGGTGCCATTGGGCAGCCGGATGCCCACGCGGGCGAAGTGCCTTGCGCCTTTGTTGAACTAGTGCAGGGGGCATCGGTGACCGAAGCGGAGCTGACTGCCTTTTGTAAGGACAGGGTCAAAGAACGCGCGGCTCAGCCCAAGCACATGACCATCATGGATGAGCTGCCCAAAACGGCGGTGGGCAAGATCTTTAAGCCTGATCTGCGCCGGCATGCGATCAATCGCATTTATAACAAAACGCTGGAGAGTGCTGGCTGTACTGCGCGCGTCGATCACGTGGTTGATGACAAAAAGCGCGGGCTTGTCGCGATGATCGCAATGAACGGCGAGGACCATGCGGCAGTGGGTAAATGCCTGGATGCGTTCGTCGGTCAGTGGGAGCCGGCTGCTTGAGCGGACCCGATTATGCCAAGCTTTTGGATGCGGAGGTCTGGGCCTATATCGAGCGTGGTGCGGAGTTCTATCCGCCAAATGCCGTAGCCCTCAGCATCCAAGAGCAGCGCGCGGTCTACAACGCCATGTGCGCGGCTTTCCATCAGGGTTATCCTGAAGGTGTGACGGCACAAGACGCCCCATTTGGCGGCGTTCTTTGCCGCATCTACCAAAGTGCATCCCCAGTTACGGTCATCTATTATCATGGCGGCGGTTTCGTGGTTGGGGACCTTAACAGCCATGACGATGTCTGCGCCGAGATTTGTGCGGGCACCGGCTACCGGGTGGTATCTGTGGACTACGCTCTTGCGCCCGAAACGATGTTCCCAGGGTGTTTTAACGATGCTTGGGCGGCGTTCGATGCAATCCAAAAAACCTATCCCGGACCGATTGTGCTGGCGGGCGACAGTGCGGGGGGCAACCTTGCCGCGGCTGTTGCTCATCATGCGCGGGGCAGGGCGGTAGACCGGGTTATTGGCCAAGTTCTGATCTATCCCGGATTGGGCGGTGACCGTGGCCAAGGATCCTACATAACCCACGCCAATGCGCCCGAACTGACCACAGCAGATATGGCATTCTACATGAAGGTTCGTTTTGGCGGTGCCGTGACACCCAAGGGAGACCCACGATTTGCGCCGTTACAGGACAGTGATTTCTCCAATCTGCCCCCCAGCGTTTTGATCACTGCAGAATGCGATCCACTGGCAAGCGACGGCGAAGCTTACTGCAACGCGCTGGTGGCTGCGGGCGGCAAAGCGGTCTGGATCAACGAAGCTGGCCTTGTCCACGGATGCCTGCGCGCGCGTGTCATGTCGCGAAAGGCTGCCGAATTCTTTGACAAGGTTGTGGACGGTATCGCAGCGCTTGGCCGTGGTGATTGGCCTTACTGACGACTAGCTTAAAAAGCTCTTGGCCTTCATGCTTGCAGGTATTGGTGCGCCAAGCCGGCTCAGGATGGTTGGTGCAAGCTGTAGCTGATCAATCACCGTATCCACATCTGGGCCCTGAGCGGGACCAAAGTAATAAAGCCCCGCGTCTTGTTGCAACGGGTCCCGGCCACCGTGGTGGCCACGCTCATCTTGGCCGTGATCCGCCGTGACGATGATTTCGTAGCCAGCATCCAGCCAACGGGAGATAAAGGGCGCAAGCATTTCATCCATCACAGCGCAGGCATGGTCCATTTCCTGACAATCGTGGAAATAGCGATGCCCCATACAGTCGAGCGTGCAGGTGTGCAGCATCCCGTAGTTCAGGTCGAACCGCTCGCAAATATTGGTCAGCGTCCCAAAAAGATCGACGTCACTGGGCGTCATCTGATTGATCTGCCCATAACCCGTCATGGTGTGAAACCGTCCGTGGTTGATGGTGTCGCTTGCGGGCTCATCGTATTCAATATCGCGTACGAAATCGAAGGGGTGGCGGTTAAAGAACTCTGACCAAAAGCTATGCGCAACGGCCCCGGTTACACCGCCGCCCGCGCGCACCTGAGAGAAGACGTCAGGCTGGCTCAGCCGAAAGACATTCCCATTGCCGGTGCACCCATGTGTCGCCGGGGCCACGCCTGTATGGATGGATGCATAGCACGACGCCGAAATGGACGGCAGGACTGACCGGATTTTCCAGACTCGCGCATCTCCGCTGTCGACCCAGCCTTCGAGATTGCCAAATAACCTGCGCCAATTGCGCCACGGGACGCCGTCCAAGATGATCAGCAGAAGTTTGTTGTCCATGATAGGCCCCTTCGGTGTTTTCGGTATCTGAGCGCAGCTTTGTCGGGTGCGCAAGTACCATTAGGTTGCGCCAAAGGAGATTTCATAGCTTTGGAGTCGACCAAGAAGTAACCCAAGCGCGCCGCTCGCGCGGATGTGAGGAACCCGTGATCAATCTGTCATCTCACGTGGATGGGATTTGACCTAGAGTGCAGGAAAATGGAACCGAATGAGGGCTGCATGGCAAAGACATCTAAAACCAACCGGCGCAAGCAAGCACAGGTGGACAAACAACAAACAACCCCGGCGGAACCTTCGCGGCGCAATGTGCTCAAGTTGGTCCGAAATGGCGCGATCGGGGCCGTGGCCCTCGGTGGTGCTGGGTATCTCGGTCGGGGCTGGTTCAACGAGTTCCTTGAGGAACATGACCTGACGCGCCTGGGGCAGGGCAAGCCGGCAGTTGTTCAGGTGCATGACCCCACCTGTCCGATCTGCACCGCCCTGCAGGGGGAAACACGCGCCGCCATGAAGCAATTTGGCGAGTGTGACCTGTTGTATCTGATTGCAGATATTAAACAGGAAAACGGCGCGGACTTTGCCGCCAAGCACAATGTGCCACACGTAACGCTTGTGCTGTTTGACGGCGCAGGCGGAGCGACACAGGTGCTTAGCGGTATGCGCTATGTCGACGAACTGCGCCCGCTTTTAGCGGGGCATTTCGAGACGCATGGGATCAAATCATAAGCCTATTTAATTCCCGGCACTTTCCATTTTGCGATGCGCAATAACTTCCTCAAGCCAGCCGATCTTCATCTCAGGTACTGAGCTGAGCAGGAGATCGGTGTAGTCATCAAACGGCGGTGACAGCACCTGAGATTTAGGTCCGTACCGCACAACTTCGCCCTGAAACATAACCGCGATGCTGTCTGCGATGGCTTTCACCGTCGCCAGATCATGGGTGATGAACAGATAGGCTACGTCTTCGATTTTCTGCAAACGCAGCAACAGCTTGAGAATGCCATCAGCCACCAGCGGATCCAGCGCCGATGTAACCTCGTCGCAAATGATCAACTTGGGCTTTGCCGCCAAGGCGCGCGCGATACACACGCGCTGTTTTTGACCGCCCGACAACTCAGCCGGATAGCGATCCTGAAAACCAGTTCCCAGCTCGATCTCATCCAAAAGCTCTTGGAGGCGCTCTTGTTTCGCTTTGCCCTTTAGGCCGAAATAGAACTCGAGTGGGCGACCGATGATGGTGCCAACAGTCTGGCGCGGATTCATCGCCGTGTCAGCCATTTGGTAGATCATCTGCAATTCGCGCAAATCATCCAAAGGCCGCGTGGCTAGATCAGGCGTCAGCACCCGTCCGTCAAAGGTTATCTGCCCAGCAGAAGGGGGCAAAAGCCCTGTGATCACGCGTGCCAACGTGGACTTACCTGATCCACTTTCGCCAACCACCGCCAGAGTTTGACCGGGGTGCAGCTCAACGTTGATGTCTTTGAGGACATCGAAATTGGTGCCTTTGTAACGCGCAGTGATGTTCTCAATCCGTAGCACTGGCGTATCGGTAGGGGTCTTTTCTTCGTGCTGAATCGAACGAACAGAGACCAGCGCTTGAGTGTATTCCTCTTGCGGGTTGTTGATGATCTGATCGGTGGTGCCGTATTCGACCATCGCACCTTGTTGCAAGACCATGATGTGATCGCTGACCTGCGCCACAACGGCAAGGTCATGGGTGATATAAAGTGCTGCAACGCCTGTATCACGGATTGCTTCTTTAATTGCGGCCAGCACGTCGATCTGTGTTGTCACATCCAACGCGGTTGTTGGTTCATCGAATACCACAAGATCAGGCTGCGGGCACAGAGCAAGAGCCGTCATGCACCGCTGCAACTGACCACCCGAAACTTGGTGTGGATAGCGGTTGCCGATATTTTCTGGATCCGGCAGACCCAGCTTAGTAAAGAGTTCAATCGCCCGTTTTTCAGCGTCTCGTTTGGAGAACTTGTTCTGGATAACAGCGGCTTCGATCACTTGTTCCATGATCTTTTTTGCCGGGTTGAACGACGCGGCCGCAGATTGTGACACGTAAGTCACCTCTGCACCGCGCAAACGGCGCACATCGCGCACACCCGATTTGAGTACGTCGCGCCCGTTAACCCAGACCTCGCCGCCCGTCAGTTCAACACCGCCACGACCATAAGCCATTGCAGCAAGACCAATGGTGGATTTACCCGCACCGGATTCGCCAATCAGGCCAAGCACTTTGCCGGGCCCCAGATCGAAATCCACGCCGTGCACGATCTCGATGTCACGCGGACGTTCGCCCGGTGGATAGATCGTCGCACCAATCTTGAGTCCGCGTATTTTGAGAAGAGGTTCCGTCATCCTCGGCCCCCTTTCAGTGATGTGGTGCGATTGAGGACCCAGTCGGCAACCAGATTGATTGAGATGCACAAAGTGGCGATGGCATAGGCAGGATAAAGAGCAGCCTGAATACCGTAGTTGATGCCTTCTTTGTTCTCTTTCACGATTCCACCCCAATCCGCGAGCGGTGGCTGAACGCCAAGACCGAGGAAAGATAGGGTTGAGATGAAGAGCACCATGAAGATGAAGCGCAGGCCCATCTCAGCGACGAGAGGGGAGAGAGCATTCGGTAGTGTTTCACGAAAGATGATCCAGCCAATTTTCTCACCACGCAGGCGCGCGGCTTCGACATAGTCCATAACGGTGATGTCGACCGCAACGGCGCGGGCCAAACGGAAGACCCGTGTGCTGTCGAGCAGGCCCATCAGCAGGATCAGGATTGTGGTTGTGGTCGGCATAACCGACAGAACCACAAGCGCGAAGATCAGCGATGGAATGGACATGATCAGATCGACAAAACGGCTAATGGCTTGATCCACCCAGCCGCCGGAAACAGCCGCAAAGAAGCCCAGAACAGACCCTGTTACAAAGCTCAGGATTGTTGCCATCGTTGCGATGAAGATCGTTGTACGTCCCCCGTAGATGAGGCGCGTCAGCAAGTCACGACCAATGCTGTCGGTGCCAAGCAAAAACTGTGATGACGAAGGTTCCCAAACATCGCCGACAACTTCGGCCATACCATATGGAGCAAGCAACGGCGCGAAGAGTGCCATGAGGAAATAGAGCGCTGTGAAGAACAGGCCGATCAATGCGGAGATTGGAATGTTCTTCATTTTGGATGCCTCAGTCTTGGGTTGGCAAGAATGGACACGATGTCAGCGATCAAGTTCAGACCGATGTACACAGCCGCAAAAATCAGGCCACAGGCTTGCACAACCGGAACATCTCGTTTGGACACGTGGTCCACAAGATATTGTCCCATGCCCGGATAGGCGAACACAACTTCAACAACCACAACACCAACAACCAGGTAGGCGAGGTTGATCATAACGACGTTCACAATAGGCGCGATGGCGTTCGGAAAGGCGTGTTTGGCGATGATTTTCAGCATCCCCATACCCTTGAGTTCTGCGGTCTCGATATAGGCGGACTGCATCACGTTCAGGATTGCGGCGCGGGTCATACGCATCATATGTGCGAGCACCACGAGGGTGAGAACCATGACTGGGATGGCAATCGCGTTGAGCTTTTCAGCAAGGCTCATGCCGTCGTTGATGATCGCAACTGAGGAAAACATGCCCCATTTGATCGAAACCCAATAGATCAGGACGTAGCCGATCATGAATTCAGGGATGGAAATGGTTGTCAGCGTAACAGCCGAGATCACTTTATCAGGCCAGCGGTCTTTGTAGCGAACAGCCAAGAGGCCAAGGAATATTGCCAGAGGGACAGAGATAACTGCAGCCCAGAAAGCAAGGAAAAGTGTGTTTTTAAGTCGGAAACCAAGGCTTTCAGCAATGTCGCGGCCATTGGTAAGAGCGGTGCCCAAATCTCCTGTTAGGAAACCTCCGAGCCATTGGAAGTAGCGGGCCACGGGCGGATCGTTCAGGCCCAGGCTTTCGCGCAGGTTGGCAAGGCTTTCGGGGGTCGCAGACTGGCCCAGAATTTGTTGGGCCACGTCGCCGGGCAGCATCATTGTGCCGCCAAAAATAAGGATTGATGCTGCGAAGAGAAGCATCAAGCCCAGCGATACACGCTGGACTATCAGTTTTGCTATTGGATGCATTAGTTCAAGACGCCCTTAAGCGTCGTTCACCCAGCATCTGATCATTGCTTTGTTGTTCATCATGCCGCCGTTGCCATCGGTAACCCAACCGCCGAGGTTGTTGGATACACCCGAGACAAAGTCGTTGAACATTGGCAGGATCAATCCGCCTTCTTCGTTCAGCATGCGGCCCATCTGGGAATAGATTTCCTTGCGCTTGCCGTTGTCCAATTCAGCCTTGGCTGCATTGAGCATCGTGTCAAACTCAGGTCGCTTCCAACGGGTGTCGTTCCAGTCAGCTGTCGAAAGATAGGCTGTGGAATACATCTGGTCCTGGACCGGACGACCGCCCCAATAAGACGCACAGAATGGTTGTACATTCCAAACTTCTGACCAGTAACCATCGTTTGGTTCACGCTTGATTTCCAGTGGGATACCAGCGGCTTGCGCTGTTTGCTGGAACAGAGCTGCGGCATCAACAGCGCCCGGGAACGCACCGTCTGCAACGCGCAGAACGATCGGTGAGCCGTCATGGCCTGATTTTGCGTAATGCTCTTTGGCTTTCTCGATGGAAAATTCACGCTGTGGAATTGTGTCATCAAACAGCGGGTAGGACGAGTTGATTGGCATGTCGTTGCCCAACGAACCGAAGCCGCGCAAAATCTTGTCGACCATTTCTTGACGGTTAATCGCATATTTCAGCGCCAGCATCACATCGTTGTTGTCAAAGGGTGCTGTGTCCACATGCGCTATAAAGACATAGTGGCCACGTCCCGAAGCGGACTGTACCGAAAGGTTTGGTGCACGGTCCAGAAGAGCTGCAACTTTGGGATCAACGCGGTTGATGGCGTGAACCTGACCAGACTGCAGGGCAGCGGTACGTGCGGTGGCGTCGTTCAGGACAAGTTGTTCAATTTCATCGGCCCAACCACGGTTCTCTGAATCCCAATAGTCTTCGCGGCGTTTGAATGCGTGACGGACGCCTGGCTCGTCGATTTCAAGCGTGTACGCGCCTGTACCGATCGCGGCACCTGGATCGTCCATACCACCGTTTGGCTGGATCATCAGGTGGTAGTCGGCCATCAGGAACGGCAGGTCAGCGTTTGCTGTTTCAAGATCAACGATGAAGTTATCGCCGTCGACTTTCATCCCTGCGATGCCTTTCATGATGCCCAGAGCACCCGATTGGCTGTCTTCATTTGAATGGCGTTCCATTGTTTTCAGAACGTCTTCCGCTGTCATGTCCTTGCCGTTGGAGAAAGGAATGCCTTTGCGAATTTTGAAGACCCACTGCTTGGCGTCGGCAGATGCCTCAACACTTTCGGCCATCCGGTAATCGATTTCGCCGTTTTCAGTGACTTCTACAAGTGTTTCACCCCAAGCGCGCAGGTTGTTAAGCGGCACTTCGGACGCTGTCAGGGCAGGGTCTTGTGTGTTTGTGGACTCGCCACCGTCAGAGGCAACGCGCAACATGCCGCCGCGCTTTGGCGTTGCGTGGCCATCAGCTTTTGCAGCGTCAGACAGCATGGTATTTGCAACCGCTGCCGTTACACCCAGTGCAGCTGCGCGGCCGACAAATTCACGGCGCGTCATCAGGCCCTTCGTGACCTTGCTACTTAGAAATTTGAGTTGATCGTTCATTTTGGTTCTCCCGTTAGATTTTTAGCGTCTTTTATGCGCTGTTTTATTGATTGATGAATCAACGTCGCGCATTTTCCCACGTCTCGCAAGTGGTAATGCCCCGACGGCGTGACGGCCTTGTTACAGCGCATCCCGCGGAATGCTGTCGTGTAGCGTGCGGGTATAGATTTGGACGTCGTTCTCAAATGCATCAATCTGCGCAGTTAAATGAAAGGTTTGCGCATCAGCCCACATCTCGCAGGATGTCTCTGTGCGCAGGACGATATCATCGCGCTCCAGCTCATCGCTCCAATGACAAGTCCCGCGTGCGGACAATGGATCATCAGGATGGATATCCCAGCGTTCTCGCGCAATCGATCCAGCAATCAAGCCGTGGCTTTCATCGCGTTCCTTGCCAAAATCATCCTCAATTACCAACGACACCATCCCGGTTGTCATATCAACTTCGCGCCGTCTGACATGTGCAGCTTCGCGCAGGGTTTCCACTTTCCACGGGGCGGCTGCATCGGGGGGAGGAAAACTGACCTCGTCACCGCCCGGACTGGGCCGCTGGGGCAGGGTGATCTGCCCGGATTTCAACGACAGCGTAGCGGCCTCAGGTGCCGGCCAAATCAAGGGCCAATAGGCGGTTGATACGGCAACCCGCAACCGGTGCCCCTTTGGCACCCGGTAGGCGATTTGATCAAGCGCAACAGTAACCTCTTGAACGGTTCCCGGCTTCATCGGTTCCGGATTCGCAGCTCCGTTTCGATGGCTTAGGTTCAGCACGCCATAGGTGATCCGGGTACTGGCCCCATCGGGATGCAAATGACACAGCCGAACGGCGATCTGGGCCTGCGGGCGGTCCGCACTTAGGCGTAAATTCAAACGCGGCGCGCCGACAATGTCCATATCCGCGGCCAAAGGTGCGCTGTCAAAACAGCTCGAAAGTGCATCATCCTCGCGTTGGTCCCCCGGCATTTCCGGACCCAACCAAATGGCGCAATACTCTCCCGACGCCCCACCACAATGAGCAGGAGAGGCGACTGTCTCGGAAAGCGCCCCCGGTGCATCGCTAAGCGCGGCATCTGTCAGGTGAAGGGTTTGAACTGGCAGATGCCTTGTGGCCCCTTCAGCTTCGGCTATCCAGCGACCCGGCCGATTTGCATACCATGTCGCGGGGCGCACGCCATCCATCAGGTAGGCACGGTAGGCGGGGTCATCTTCAACGCCGGTTTCTGCGTCTTTTAACCAACGGTCCCACCAGCGCAGTGCTTCTTGCAAAAAGCCAATGCGCGGTTCGGGCACGGCGAAATGCGGGTACTTATGCACCCACGGCCCGACGATACCCTTGGCCCCGGGTAACGCTTCAACCAACTGCGGCACGGCATTTTTATAAGCATCGCCCCACCCCCCGACGGCCAGAACTTTGGCCTTGATGGCGGAATAATCCTCAATGACTGAGCCGTGCTCCCAATAGGCGTCGCGCCTTTGGTGGCGCAGCCAGACAGACGGCAAAAACGGTTCGTTTTCCAACCGGTCCAGCCACATCTCGCGCCAATTTTTGCGCAGCGCAGGATCGGGTGCGCGCGAGGAGTACGACCACATCGTCGCCCCCCAACCTAGGTTTTCATTCAAGAGGCAGCCACCCTTGTAGTGGATGTCATCGGCAAAACGGTCCACGGTCGAACACAGCGTAATGATGGCCTTGAGCGGCTCTGGAGCCAGCGCTGCGACCTGTAGCGAATTGAAGCCGCCCCAACTGATCCCCATCATCCCCACGCGGCCATTGCACCAAGGCTGCGAAGCGGCCCAATTCACGATTTCGACGGCATCGGCCAGCTCTTGGGCGGTGTATTCATCCGTCATGATCCCTTCACTGTCGCCATTGCCGCGCATGTCCACGCGCAGACAGGCATAGCCGCGGGCCGCAAACCATGGATGGGTCAGCGCGTCGCGCGCACAGGTGCCGTCGCGTTTTCGGTAAGGCAGGAACTCCAAGATCATCGGGACCGGATCATCGCCCGCATCCTGCGGCATCCATGCCCGTGTGGACAAGCGGGTGCCATCGGACAGTGTGATCCCCATGTCGGGATCTTCGGTAATCTCGCGGAGGGTGTTGGGGGTATGTGTCATAAGGCTAAGCCTCTTCGCCCAAACCCTTGCTGTCAATGCAATATCCCTACGGCGCGTCCGTATCCATCCAGATCGTCACCGGCCCATCGTTGGTCAGGCGCACGGCCATATCCGCACCAAAGCGTCCAGTTTCGACCGTGATACCCAAATTGCCAAGATGCGTGGCAAAGGCTTCGTACACCACTTTGCCCTGTTCGGGGTCCGCAGCACCTGCAAAACCCGGACGGTTTCCGCGTGATGTATCCGCAGCCAAGGTGAATTGGCTCACGACCAATGCTGCACCACCGGTTTGCACCAGACTTAGGTTCATCTTGCCTTCCGCATCCTGAAAAACCCGCAGCTTGCTGATCTTGAGCGCGAGGGCAGATGCCGTGTCTCCGCTGTCACCGGGCATGGCACACACTAAGATCAACAACCCTGCGTCAATACCAGCAATCTGTGCGCCATCTACACTGACTGATGCATCACTGACCCTCTGGATGAGGGCCCGCATCAATCAGCCCAATCAATAATGTCATCGGGGGTGGCACGCTCTGTTTGGAAACTATTGGCGGGATGGTCCTTGTCCGCATATCCCAGTGAAATCGCGCAAAGGATCAATCGATCCTCAGTTAATCCAAGATGTTCGCGCAGCAAAGGGGCGTATCCTGCAATCGCTGCCTGCGGGATCGTGGCGATCCCTAAAGCCGTCGCGGCCAGCGTAAAGGCGGTGACAAAACCGCCGCTGTCCATTGCGCCGTAGGGCCCCAGTTCGGCGGGCGAAGAGACGATTGCCACATGAGGCGCATCGAAAAAGGCGTAGTTGCGTAGCATCTGCTGCATGCGGCCCACGCGGTCAGATTTTTCGATGCCAACAGCATCATAAAGCTGAAACCCGCATGTCCTGCGTCGCTCCGCATATGCGCCAGAATACCCTGACGGCCAGTCAAGATCGGGCTTTGGCACGGTGCCTTTACTCGCGGCTTCAGTAAGGGCTGCCCGCAAGGTTTCAGTTCCAGCACCGCGGGTCATGGTGACCTGCCAAGGTTGCGCGTTACACCACGACGGCACATGGCGCGCGGTCGCGACAATCTGTTTCAGCACATCCTCTGGGACGGGTTCGGGCAGAAACGCCCGGCATGATCGGCGCGTACGTAAAATGTCGGTGAGGGTATCGATTTTGTTCATTGGTTCATTGCCCATGCATAGCCTACAGCTCCGGCGACAAGCAGGCCGGCGATGATGGCAAAGATGATTTTGATCGTTGAATAAGGGCGTTCGCCTTGGACCCGGCCCGTGCGGCCATTCACGACAAACCGAAACGTCCGCCCACGATATTTGTAAGCTGCGAGCCAGACGGGCAACAAGATATGTTTGAATGTCATCGCATCCATATCCGTACCGATCGAATGGATGCGCTGGCGGTCGCCGCCAATGTCGAATTTCACGTCACGCTCAATCACTCGGTCCATGTGTTGGCGCGCTTCGCCAAAGCCTGCTTCTAAGGAAACGGTATAGCCCTCTGCCCGGAACCCGGCGAGGTATTCGGGCGCGTAAGGCTCAAGTGCCGACAAATCCCAAGGCTCAAGCGCATCCGTAAACCGTTTGGGCAGCGATGTTGCAGCCAGCACCAGTACATCATCAAAAAACCGCGCAACGCGACCAGAGGCGCTGCGCCAGCGTACTTTTGCAACGCGTTGTTGCGTGCGTTTGCCGTCGCGCATGACGGTGCGGGTTTCATAATAAACCGTGCCACGCTCGCCAGTATAACGCGACCGGGTTTGCGCATCGAAGGTCCAATAGGGCACGTAAATGCCGTCCATCTTGCGCCCTTTACGCGCGTATTCCTTGAGGCCACCGGGCGCGAACCACAACTGTCCCAGCCAATCCGTCATTGCCCCACGGGCCAATTCCTCGGTCAGTCCAAAGGGCAACACCGCGCGCGGTTTGATATGCCGGTGCGTGCCGGTGTCGATGACAACAGGCGTCGCACAAAAGGGGCATTCGGTTGCGTGCTTGTCGGGGTCGAATTCAACTTGAGCCGCGCAGTTGGGGCATTGCGTAACGCGGGTTTCTTCCATCTCGGCGCTGCCAAGATCTTCGGCAAGTGCGCGCTCGAGATTGAGCTCGGTGATTGGCGTTGTGCGAAATCCGCTGCCTTCGATGACCTCGGTATTGCCACAGTGATCGCACACCAATTGCGCCGCTTGCGGTTCATAGCGCAAATCTGATCCGCATTCATCGCAAGGAAAGCGGTGCATATCCGTGATCGGTGCAGGAGGCGTGTCGAAAGGGGGCATTATGCGCCTTTGGCTGAGGGTTGCTGCAACATTCAATCTTGGTCGGCTGAGGTCAACCTCGCGGGGGGCTATCTGATCTGGAGCACCGCTAACCGGTAGGAAGCACAAAACTGCAGCGCGCCTGCGTTCGCAAGTCTAGTGACTAAGCAACTGTGGCGGCCGACACCAAACCGCGCGAAGATCCGAGATCAGCTGCCGGGTGGGGGCGGGGGAAGTACCGTAAACAACTGCGCCAACTCTGCCACATCTTCGGCTTGCAACCAGCCATCCTGACCTGGTGTCCAGACATAGCTTTCACGGCTCAGCTTTGCTTCTGCTGCCATCCGGCCCATCGCAGCCTTTGAAAAAGGTCCAGTTGTTTTGCCATTTTCGGCCAGATGCCAAACCTTCTCGATGGCTGGCGGAGGCGGAGGCGTTTGATTGCCAACAGCGACCGGCCGTGCGCCCCATGGGCCAGCTTGAATGGCTTGCGCGCCGATTTGCATGCCAAGGCCTGCGCCCATGCCCGCCTGGATCGCGGCGGCACCTGCGCCGTCCCGGCCAAGCGACTCGGCAGCTTGGAACTGCATGTATTCGTTCAGATTTCCGATCACACCCATAGAGGATCGTTTGTCCATGACCTCTTCGACAGAGGGCGGCAGCGATATGTTTTCAATGTAAAGCTCTGGCATCGACAACCCGTATTCGGCCAGTTGTGCAGCGATTTCGGTACCGACCAATTTGCCCAATTCGCGGGTGTTGGCAGCCATATCCAGAACCGGGATCTGCGCGCGTGCGATGGTCCGCGAGAACTCCTGCACGATGATGTTGCGGATTTGGTAGCTGATCTCGTCCATGGTGAATTCGCCGTCTGTGCCAACAATCTCGGACAAGAAACGCGCGGGATCACTCACCTTGATGCTATAGGTGCCAAAGCTGCGCAGGCGGACCGGGCCAAATTCCGGATCGCGCACGATAATCGGGTTTTTGGTGCCCCACTTGAGGTCATTGAACCGGGTGGTGTTGACGAAATACACCTCAGATTTGAATGGGCTTTTGAAGCCGTGATCCCAGTGTTGCAGCGTCGTCATGATCGGCATGTTGTTGGTTTCAAGCATATAAAGACCGGGTGTAAACACATCCGCGATCTGGCCTTCATGCACAAACACCGCCGCTTGGCCTTCGCGGACCGTCAGTTTGGCACCATATTTGATTTCGTGCGCCTCACGCTCAAACCGCCAGACCATTGTATCGCGGGTGTCGTCGGTCCAGTGGATGACGTCGATGAATTCACCGGTGAGGAAATCGAAAATACCCATGGGTCAGTGTCCGTTCAGTTTGAGGATTGTGGAAATAGGTTACTTGGGCACCCTGTCAGGCGGCAAGAGATAATCGAGAGGGAAAAAGCCGTTGTCACGCTGGACCGCCCGTCAGTTCACGCGAGATTTCCAGTACCGTCGCGGCGGCCTCAGAAGCCGACATGCCCGGGCTTAGCCGTGGGTCGTAAAGCATCTGTAAAAGCATGGCGTCATGGTCTGTCAGGAGTGCAAATTCATCATCATCATTAAAGATCGAAGGCCGCGCAGCAGGGCTGTCATTGGCAAGGCCCAGACCCTGAGCCAGCTCTTCGTGAATGCACGACAGGCGCAAGAGCGATGGGTTCTCAGCGCGAATTACTGCAACAGCGGCTGTGTAGGTGTTGGCATCGGGCCCACCTGCAAAGGCCGCGACGACACAATAAGTATCGCGGGGCATATTGCGCAGCGCTTTTAGGCTGTTTTCTGTGATGCCGGGCACGAGAGCCGCGGCTTCTGCCAGTGCTTCGGCGCGATCGTCTTCACCTGCGATGATCACGGCAAAGTTGGGACGCCCTCCAGTGCTTATCGGGTGGCGTGTGATGCGTGACAGGCGCGCGGCATATGCAGAAACATCTGCACTTGCGCGCTTTCGCTCGGAAGGCGGGACTCCTGCGCCATATATTACCTGCATCCGGACTGGTGTCTCCCACCGACGCAGCGGGCTTTTGCCGCCTCGACCCGAAAAATTGCCATCGTATTCATTGTAAAATGCGATTTTCTCGAAGTTGCGAGCCAATGTCGTAGCCGTAAAGGGGGTGTCTTCACCTCCACCATCGCGGCGCAACAAACCCTGCGACAGTTGCGCGGATTGAACCTGATTGAGGTAGCTTCGCAATTGCGCGCTGGCCTCCGATGTGGGTTTTGCCACAACAGGAGCCGCTGTGTTGCCAAGGCCTGCAGGGCGCGCGACCGGGGTTAGGACAGGCTCGCCGGTCAGGCTGCCCAAAGTGCAGGCACCCAGAACTGCGGCGCACCCCAGCACTGAGACCCTTTTGGCCAACCGTTCCATTCGCGCCGCGCGCACCATAATCGCTTAGCCCTGTACCGAACCACCGGCAGCATCGCCGAGGCCGGTCTTTGTCGCTTTGGCTGCCGATAGCGTATCGCGCAGTTTGGCCTCCATCTCTTTCAAGTCCTTTTCTGCCGAAGCTCGTTTTGCTTTACCCGCATCTGCGATCTGCAAAGATTCCTCGATGGTGCCGATTAGGTCGGCGTTCGCCTGCTTGACGGCCTCGATGTCGAACACGCCGCGCTCCATTTCTTCGCGGATGATCTTGTTGCTGTCGCGCAAGTTTTTAGCGTTCGATGTCAGCAATTCATTGGTCAGATCATTTGCCTCACGTACCGCAACAGCGGCTTCTGCCGAGCGTTGGATCGTGACGGCTTGCGCCAACTGGGTTTCCCACAAGGGAACGGTGTTCACGAGGGTCGAGTTGATCTTGGTCACAAGTGATTTGTCATTTTCCTGCACCAACCGGATCGAGGGCAGCGATTGCATTGTGACCTGACGTGTCAATTTGAGGTCATGCACCCGACGTTCCAGATCATCGCGGGCAGCACGAATGTCGCGCAGCTCTTGTGCAACCATCACCTGATCATTCTCAGCGGCTTTTTTAACATCGGCCTCTTTGGCTGGGATGACGGTTGCGTCTAGATCCGCCATTTTGGCTTCGCCTGCAGCAATATAAAGAGCCAGCTCATCATAAAATTGCAGCGTCTTGTCATAAAGGATGTCGAGGGATTTTATGTCTTTTAGAAGTGTGTGTTCATGGCCCAACAGATTGTCGGTGATCCGGTCGATCTGGCCTTGCACCTGTTCAAACTTCGCGGTGAATTTGGCAAACGGTGCCGCGCGCCCGATAAGCTTTTCCCACCAGCTACGCTTGCGCCGTACATCCAGCTCAGAGATCGAAAAACCTCGGATCGTGGTCACAATGCTGCGCAGACTGTCGCCGGCAGGGCCGACGTCTTTGTTGCGCACGTCCTGCAACATCGCTTGGCTGATTTCCTGCAGCTCGGCTTGCGCGGCGGACCCGAATGAAACGATCGATTGTGTGTCGTCCATATCGATCTCGGCCATGCGGCGTTTGATCTCGGCGGAATGGGGCGCGTCGGCCTGTTCCAGCGTGATAATGGCGTCTGCCGCTTGGGGTTCGGCAAGAACAACTGCGGTGACTTCTTCGAGCATGGCGAGCGATTGGGTGGCTTTTTCGCGAACAATATCAGACATTTAAAATTTTCCTCATCAGGTGATCTAGGGGTGTGCAGGTCATTTAGACAGCACTCCTTCTCGGGATAGCCGCTCGCGCAGCACATCAATTTCAATATTCAGATCGCCACGGTCATCAAGCAGCGATTTGCGGGTACGGGCAGCAAAATTCTGGTCCAGATCCTCTAGCAGGGCGAGGTAATCGTCACGTGCTTGCGTGTCACGGGACCGGGAGAATATGTCGGCAAACTTGATCGTCGCATCCCGCGCACCTTGAAGATAGACGACCAGATATTTCCGCGCTGCTGTCAGATCGCGAGGGTCCTCTTCGACTGTGCGAATAAGGTCGCGCGCCGTGTTTTGGAACGCGGCCAGACGCTCGCTGGCACCCCGATCACCTGCGCGTTTCATCGCGTCGTTCATCGCTGTGAGGTGCTTTTCAGCCTCATCAACAACCCGTGCGACGCGGTCTTGTTGAAACGTATCAACACCCTCCATGCCTTTGGAGCGCAAAGGATCAATGCCAAAGGCCGCAACATGCAGACCCGCAGCGCTGATCCCATACAGCAGAGGGGCCATCACATCAAAGCTGTTAAGATGTGCAGCTGCTGCCAAGGCAGTGCCTAAACCGGTCAAGGCGCTGGCGGCCATCTTGCGTGGAAACGCCGGCCGACGTGCGACCTTGCGCGCGTCAAACGCAACCTCGGCCCGCAACCCCGCGCGCAATATCCATGCGGCTAATGTTAACACGCCAGCACCAGCCAGCCCAAGGACCAAGCTTTGTGCTCCGTCATTCAGAGACGTAAATACCAGCGGGATGGCAGGCAGAAACAGCAGGTTCGCGCGACCTCCGACAGGATCCACATCGATCCGCGCGGGCGCATGGCTTGTCTTTGGCCCGCCGCCCGCTGAGGGGCTGTGTTTGCCGCCAAACCGTTGCGCCATCAGAGGCCTCCTAGCCAGCCGGTGCAGACGCCAAAAAGCAGCACCAACAATGCCGCGTATGAAATCTTCTGGAATGGTGTCGGTGTCATCTGTGCCCCTTGTGTGCGACTAACATAGCCCCGCCTTGGTCTATTCGCTAGTGCCGCTGCGCGGTGCGCCGCTCTGCATTCAGCTTTCGGGTGTAGCCAGACTGGATCACCTCAACCGCAACAAGCACAAGGACGCTGAAATAGAAGGTCGTCTTGGACATTGGAATGACTTCATAGCCGAAGAACCGCAGAGCAAGAGTATCGTCATGCATCGCGTGAGACGCGGCTTGCCCGGCTTCGCCCAGCAGAACTATGCCGACGATCAACAAAATAAAGAGACCCAGGACCTCGTACATTCGGTTCGCCTCAAGAAATTCGGTGACCCGGTCGGCCAAGAGCATCATCGCCAGCCCCGACAGAATGATTGCCGTCGCAAGGATTGCAAAGACATCCGTGATCGCCAGCGCTGACAGCACGGAATCGAACGAGAAGATGAGGTTCATGAAAACGATCAGCAGGACCACTTGCACCGCTGATTTGCCTTTTTTACCTGACACATCGGTGCCCAAGTGCTCAATCGCCAGCATGTGGCTGATTTCCTTGACGGCGGTGTACATGATGAACACCCCACCGATAATAAACACCAGCGTGGCAAAGTTTACGCCGCCCGTAATGACGCCTTCCCAGTTGAGAATGAAAAACGGCTCGGCCATCGCATCAATCAGCCGGATCATCACAAACAACAGGACGATTCGCAGAGCCACGGCAATCAGGATGCCCCATTTGCGCACTGCTGCTTGGTGCGCGACAGGCGCACGTTGGCTCTCGATCGAGATATAAAGCAAGTTGTCGAAGCCCAATACCGCTTGCAAAAAGCACAGCATTACTAGGTTTCCCAGATTTTCGATTGTCAGCAGATCAGCCATGTCATTCCCCGTCAGGTCGTGTTTTTTCAACCCATAGCGGAGCATCGCTGCAAAGTGAATTGCGCGTCAGAGGGAAAAACTTGGTCTTTGTGTCAATTTCCTAGCGGCGCGGTTTGCCTTTGGCCGGCTTGCCCTTGCTCGGTTTTTCGGAGGCACCCTCTGGGCGAGGGCGTCCGGGCTGACCGGGGCCACCAAAATCGCCCTTATGCGGCACGCGGCGCTTAAAGGGACGTTTGACGGCGGTGGGTTTCTTCTGTGCGGTGCCGGTCGGATCGCCCAAGTCCATGCCCAACTGCTCGCGCAGCATCTTGCGGCGGACTTCTTCCACGGCACCGGCTTTCAAGTCGCCCAGTTGGAAGGGGCCGTAACTCACCCGGATAAGGCGGTTCACGCTCAGGCCAACAATATCCATAGCACGGCGGATTTCGCGGTTCTTGCCTTCACGTATGCCGATCGTCAGCCATGCGTTGGCACCTTTTTGCCGATCAAGCGTCACTTCCATTGGCTGAAAGGGCTCGCCATCTGCGATCATACCTTTGCGCAACGGCTCTAGTGCTTCGTCTGAAGGGCGGCCGTTCACGCGCACGCGGTAGCGCCGCAGCCAACCCGTAGAGGGCAGTTCAAGCTTGCGTTTGACGCCACCGTCATTGGTCAACAGCAGCAACCCTTCGGAATTAAGGTCAAGGCGTCCAACGCTCATTACCCTCGGCATATCTTCAGGCAGCGCGTCATAGATCGTCGTGCGGCCTTTTTCATCACTGTCGGTTGTGACCAGCCCGGTAGGCTTGTGATAAAGCCAAACGCGCGCGGGTTCAGCATCTGCGATTGGCTTGCCATCCACGCTCACGGTATCCGCACCCGTTACATTCAGCGCAGGCGAAGTGATCTTTTCGCCGTTCACGGAAACGCGGCCAGCTTCAATCATGCGCTCTGCTTCGCGGCGGCTGGCAACGCCAGCGCGGGACAAAACTTTGGCAATACGGTCGCCCTTGGGCGCCTCGGAGGGGGGCATATCAGTCATGGGCCGAGCCTTAGCGCGTTTGCCCCCCTTGCGAAAGGGACCGTTTTGCCTCCATCAAGGCCTATGACTTTCCGTTCTTACATGGAAGATGCCCTGAGCGAGGCGCGTGCGGCCGCAGCCCGGGGCGAAGTGCCAGTGGGTGCTGTGATCGTGTCACCTAGCGGCGATGTTGTTGCACGTGCTGGCAACCGGACCCGAGAGTTAAACGATCCCACGGCCCATGCAGAAATTCTGTGCCTGCGCGAAGCTTGCGGCAGCGCAGGCTCAGAGCGACTGCCCGGCCACGCGCTTTATGTCACGCTGGAGCCTTGTGCGATGTGTGCCGCTGCCCTTGCTGCAACCCGCATCGCGCGGCTGTATTACGGCGCGTCTGATCCAAAATCAGGCGGTGTGGCCCAAGGCGCACGAGTATTTTCGCATCCCCAATGCCACCACGTGCCAGAGGTGTTTGACGGGATTGCGGGCGAAGAGGCTGAAGTGATGCTGAAAGAGTTTTTTGCAGCAAAACGGTAGGGCCTTTTGGCGGACCAAGCAGAAATTCTTTTTGGAGCGCTATTTTGCTCCAGACCATGCCGCTTAGCACATAAACGAATGCCTTAAGGCCCGGGTCGTAGATTGGCCTTGTGAATAGACGTCAAAACACAATCGACCGCATCACTTGTGGCTCAATCACATCCACACCGGGCAACCCGTCAATCAACACCTGCGCCGATTGTTCTAGTGCCCCAAATGTCCGGTAGTGACAGGGAATGACGGTCCTGAAATCAAAATACCGTTTGGCCGCATAGGCCGCCTGCGCCATGTCCATGGTGTAAAAACCACCCGCAGATAGGATGCCGATGTCAGGTTTAAAGTAATCCCCGATCCAATCCATATCCGCCATGATCCCGGTGTCGCCTGAGACATAGATGCAGTGCCCTTCGCCGCGGATGACAAAGCCAGCTTCGCGGCCCATGTAGCTTTTGCGTTCATCAGACAGCGACGACGAATGCGTTGCCGGCACAAGCGACACTTCAACACCGCCCAATTTTGCGGTCCCTCCGAAATTGTAGGCGGTGACATCCACGCCATGGGTTTCGCCGAAATGCGTCATAAGCTCGTATGGGCCAACGGCACCGATCCCCTGTGCGTTTGCAATCGCGGCCAGATCACCAGTGTGATCGTCATGCCCGTGGGTGATCAAGAGTTTCGTCGCGCCAGCAGTAGCAGCCGCATGCTGATCCTTTGGCAGCATTGGATTGCCTTCAAGCCATGGATCGACCAACAGCACCTGATCTTCTATCTCGATGCGAAATGAGCCATGACCAAGCCAGATGATCTTCATGAAAGTGGTACCCTTTTTTTGATGTCGCTCATCGCCAGTTTAGCAATTTTTCCCGCCGCGCGAAGCCTGATGTGCAGAAAAGTTCACTTCACATTGCGTTGCGTGATGGACCTGCCCTTGCGAGGGCGCGCTGGGCCGGGTAAATGCCAAATAACCATATGTGCCGAAACCCAAGAGGACGCCCATGTCGATAGATGAAAGCACCGCCGCTCGCGTGGCGAAACTGGCCCGGATCAAGGTTGATCCTGCGGCTCTTCCAGCGCTTGCCAGCGAGTTTAATACTATTTTGGGCTTCATCGAGCAGTTGGCCGAAGTGGACATCGAAGGCGTCGAGCCGATGACCTCCGTTACGCCTCAGCGGCTTAAGCGGCGCACAGATGTTGTAACCGACGGCAGCCAGCAAGCTGCCATCCTGACCAATGCGCCAGACGCGCGCGAGGGGTTCTTTGCAGTGCCAAAGGTGGTGGAATGACTGATCTGAACAAATTGGGTCTGGCCGAGGCGCGCGATGCGTTGCGTGCGGGCGATGTGACCTCCCAAGAGTTGACGCAAGCATGCCTTGGGGCGATCGATGGGGCAGGGAAATTGAACGCATTTGTCCATCACACCCCTGAATTGGCCATGGATCAGGCCCGCGCCGCGGATGTGCGGATCAAGGCGGGCGACGCCCCAGCAATGTGCGGATTGCCCATCGGGATCAAGGATTTGTTCTGCACCAAAGGTGTGCCGTCCCAAGCGGGCAGCCGCATCTTGCAGGGCTTCTTGCCGCAATATGAAAGCACCGTCAGCCAGAATTTGTTCGATGCGGGTTCTGTCATGCTGGGCAAGCTCAACATGGATGAATTCGCCATGGGCTCGTCCAATGAAACTTCTGTTTACGGCAATGTGGTCAACCCTTGGCGTCGCGGTAATGATGATGCGGCTTTGACGCCTGGCGGCTCGTCCGGTGGTTCTGCGGCCGCCGTCGCGGGGGATTTGTGCCTTGCGGCGACAGGCACAGATACCGGTGGTTCAATCCGCCAACCTGCGGCCTTTACTGGGACGGTCGGCATCAAGCCGACATACGGGCGTTGTTCGCGCTGGGGCATTGTGGCGTTCGCGTCCTCGCTTGATCAAGCTGGCCCCATGACCAAATCCGTGCGTGACGCAGCAATTATGCTGGGCGCGATGGCGGGGCACGACCCCAAAGACAGCACGTCGGCCGATCTTGCCGTCCCTGATTTTGAGGCGGCGTTGACTGGCGATATTCGCGGCAAAAAGATTGGTATCCCAAAAGAATACCGCATGGACGGCATGCCCGATGAAATAGAAAAGCTATGGTCGGACGGAGCCGCCATGATGCGCGACGCCGGGGCCGAGATTGTCGATATCTCCTTGCCGCACACCAAATACGCGCTGCCTGCGTATTATGTGATCGCCCCTGCCGAAGCTTCGTCAAACCTCGCGCGCTATGATGGTGTGCGCTACGGCCACCGCGCCAAGCTTGATCAAGGCGACGGCATCACCGAGATGTACGAAAAGACCCGTGCCGAAGGTTTTGGCCCTGAAGTCCAGCGTCGCGTCATGATCGGAACGTACGTGCTATCGGCCGGGTTCTATGATGCTTATTACAACCGCGCGCGCCGGGTTCGGGCGCTGATCAAGAAAGACTTCGATGATGTTTTTGCAGCTGGCATCGACTGTATTCTAACACCAGCCACGCCCTCCGCGGCGTTTGGTTTGGGCGAAATGACCGATGCTGATCCCATCGCGATGTATCTTAACGATGTGTTTACCGTGACGGTGAACCTTGCGGGATTACCGGGAATTGCTGTGCCAACGGGGCAGGACGCCCAAGGGCTTCCACTGGGCCTGCAGTTGATTGGGCGGCCATGGGAAGAAGCCGACCTGCTTTCTTCCGCCTACGCACTAGAACGCGCGTCAGGCTTTGTGGCCAAGGCTGAAAAATGGTGGTAAAAAACCGAAAATAGAACAAAAACAGGCTTTCGTGATCGCTATGATACCCCGCTTTATTCTTGGCATGACTGCCATCGCAGCATTTTCCGCCTGTCAGCCTGTCGCCCCGGAAGACAGCCAATTTGGCGTGGGCTACAATCAGACCTTTGACGCACAGCGTACGGATCGCGACGCGGCATTGGCCAGCAGCACGCCTGTGCCATTGCCTTCCGAGGTAACGTCTGGCCCACTGCCAGCCGCGGGCTCTGCCGAAGCAACGGCCGCTGAAACCGCAGCACTCTTGGCTGCAACAAGCCCGCAGGACCAGCAGGCCCGCGCGGATGCGTTGGCGAACAATTCTGGTGAGGCACCCATCATCGCAAGCCCCAGCAACCCAGCCCCGGCTGTGGTCGACGCCGCGGGCATCAGTCGCGAAAATAACTTTGACGCGGTAACCGGCCAGCGGAGCATCGACGATGACGCCGCGCGCATCGCGTCCAGCCGCGAACAATATGAAGTCATTCAGCCCGAAGCGATCCCTTTGCGCGAAGATACTGGTCCAAACATCGTGGCCTACGCCCTGTCCACAAGCCACCCTGTTGGCACCGAAGTCTATAAGCGGTTCAGCTTGAATAAGGCCGGTAAATTTAAACGCAATTGCGGTAAATTTCAGCATCAGGATCAGGCGCAGATTGAATTCCTAAGCGCAGGTGGTCCTGAAAAAGACCCTCGAGGCATGGACCCAGACGGGGATGGCTATGCCTGCACGTGGGATCCAGCTGTTTATCGCAACAGCTAAGCCCGCGCTGTGCATCAGTATCCTTCACCTAACTGCGGCCCGCGTCGTGGCGGGATACTGCCTGAGCTGATCGTGATCCACTACACAGCCATGCAAAGTGCTCAGGCCGCAATTGAGCGGCTTTGCGATCCTGAGGCCGAGGTTTCAGCCCATTACGTGATCGCATCAAACGGAACAGTGACCCAACTTGTCGACGAAGATCAGCGCGCTTGGCATGCGGGCTCCGGCAGTTGGCAGGGGCAGGGTGATGTCAATTCTCGATCCATCGGGGTTGAACTTGATAACGCCGGCACCCATCCTTTTTCTGAGCCTCAAATGGCGGCACTTGAGGCGCTGTTGCGCGGTACCATGGCGCGCTGGTCTATTCCCGCGGGTGGTGTGATCGGTCATTCAGATATGGCCCCAGGCCGCAAATCAGATCCGGGTCAACGGTTTGACTGGGCGCGTCTTGCTCGCCAAGGTCTTGCCGGTCATGCGACAGGACCTGCGCTAGATGGGCCTGCGTCTGAGGAGGGGTTTCGCGCCGCCGCAACCAAGGCCGGCTATCCTGCTGACACCTCCCTAGATGTGCTTCTCCAAGCAACCCGTTTGCGGTTTGCTCCGTGGCGGACCGGACCGCTTTGCGCTGCCGACCTTGCTCTTCATCATGGTCTCTAGCCCTAAACCCCTTTCCTTTGGCCAAATTTCCCACAGGAGGCCCAAAACTGCGCCTACACCCCATTGACCTGCCCCCCCATTGCCCACTACCGCTAACGTCGCGCGGAAGGCTGGATGATCGCGGTGCTGGCAACAGTGTCGAGGAAAGTCCGGACTCCAAGAAGATACGGTGCCGGGTAACGCCCGGGCGGGGCAACCCGACGGAAAGCGCCACAGAAAATAGACCGCCGCTCAGACAGGTCGGGCAACCGAAACCATCACGGGCGGTAAGGGTGAAACGGTGGAGTAAGAGCCCACCGCGCCGCTGGTAACAGGGGCGGCATGGCAAGCCCTACCGGGAGCAATGCCAAATAGGGACCGCGCGTTCGCAAGGACGGGGCCACTTCTGCCCCAGCAGGTTCGGGTTGGCAGCTATAGCTTTGTTGGCAACAACAAGGTCAGAGGAATGGTCATCCATGGCTGTAGGCTTGCCTGCAGCCGGGACAGAACCCGGCTTACAGGCCTTCCGCGCATATTTACACAAGACCCAACGGTGCCTCTGCACCCAGGGATCTCAGCAAGGAGACAGCGATGCAGTTGGCAGGAAAAACAATAATTGTGACCGGTGGCAGTGACGGCATTGGTCGCCATATCTGCCTCAAACTGGCGGCGCAAAAGTGCAACGTGGCCATCATCGGCCGTGACAGCGCGCGGCTTGACGCTGTTGCGGCTGAAGCGCGGGCTGCGGGTGCCCCTGCCGCCCATGGCTTTGTCTGTGACCTTCGCGAAACCGACAATATTGCGAAAACTTTGGCCGATATTACAGAACAGTTTGGCGTTGTGGATGTCCTCATCAACAACGCGGGTATTTGGCACAAAACGGGGCCGCTTGATCTGATCGATTCGCAATTGATCGACGACACCGTGGCCACCAACCTGTCGGGGGCCATCCATTTGACCCGTGCGGTGCTGCCGGGGCTACGCGGACGGCCTGAAGCGGCGATTCTAAACGTGGTTTCGAAATCGGGCGTTTTGGCGCAAGCGGGCCAATCGGTGTACACAGCGACCAAATACGGCATGCGCGGCTTTACCGACGTGCTGAAGCTGGATGAGGCGGAGAGCGGTGTGCGTGTCGCAGGCCTTTATCAAAGCGGAACAAACACGGCCATGTTTGCAAAGGCGAATGAAGAAGTTCCGAACCATATTTTTACGGAACCTGATGATCTGGCGGACGTGGTGGTGTTCATGTTATCGCGTCCCGCAAAGCTTTGGATGCATGATGTTCGTATAGAGCTTTGAGAGCGTCCTTTTGCGGTTGACTTGGCACTGCATCCGGGTAAAAGCCGGAACTCAGGATTAACGCACAGCCCCATCCGGGTGGCAGTGCAGTAGGAGTAATACCATGGCGAAGCCAACCACGATCAAGATCCGTCTGAACTCGTCCGCGGGCACAGGCCATTTCTACGTCACCAAAAAGAACGCACGCACAATGACCGAGAAAATGGTCATGAAAAAGTACGACCCCGTTGCGCGCAAGCACGTTGAATACAAAGAAGGCAAGATCAAGTAATTGATCTGCTAACTTTGCTTGAAAGGCCGCGCATCTAGCGCGGCTTTTTGCGTTTTAAAGCGCACTTCAAAGCTTCTGTGCAGGCAGCCCGTCTGGGGTCGTGTGCTTTCGGGCACCGGTATTGCGATTGATACGCGGGCCCCTGCCACGATCAGCTAGGTGGTGGCAATCATTGGTGCGCAGGCGCTAAAGTCTGGTTCCGCCGCGTCACCATTGGCTGGATCGGCCGCGCAACAGACCCGCCCCCGCAGTCCGGTCTGATCTCAAGCAGGGCTTGGATCCTGCGCTCGAGAATGACTGGTTCACAGAAAAGGATAGCCAACGAAAAAGGCCGGACCCTTTCGGACCCGACCTTTCTTTAGCTTAATATGTCAGCGAAGGTTATTCGCGGTTGCCGAACAATTGCAGCAACATCATGAACATGTTGATGAAGTTCAGGTACAGGCTCAGTGCGCCCATGATGGCTGACTTGCCCAACCATTCGCTGTCGCCGTGCTGAGCGTGTGCGATGTAATCCGTCTTGATGCGCTGCGTGTCATAGGCTGTCAGACCCGCAAAGATCAGGACGCCAATCGCAGAGATCGCGAAGGTGAGCGCAGAGCTGGCCAAGAAGATGTTGATGATCGAGGCTGCAATCAGGCCAATCACACCCATGATGAGGAAACTTCCCCAGCCAGAGATGTCTTTCTTGGTCGTGTAGCCATAGAGCGACAGACCCGCGAAGGCGATTGAGGTAATCAGGAACACCTGAATGATCGACGCGCCCGTGAACACAAGGAAGATCGAGCTGATCGACAGTCCCATCAGGAAGGCGAAAGCGTAGAACATCAACTGAGCCGTGGCTGCGGACATCTTGTTGATTGCGGCGCTAAAGCCGAAAACCATCGCAAGCGGTGCGAACATCACGACCCATTTCAATGGGGACGCGTAAAGCGCGTGGCCGACGTTGGTCAGATATTGACCTTCACGCAGCTGTGCGACGCCGTTGGCGGCATCTGCTGTCACTGCCAGGCCTGAAATCGCCCATGCAGCGGCGAATGTAATAAGCATGCCTACGGACATCGTGCCGTAGACTTTATTCATGTGCGCGCGAAGACCTGCGTCAATCTCCGCGGTACGGGTTCCGGCAGCTGTCCGGATTGTATTCACGTCTGCCATTGATACCTCCAATTGGGAACGACGGGCGTGCGGGACACTCCCAACACGGTTCAGCTGTAATATCGTGACTGAACCCCCTGTTTTCAAGTCTTTTGATCAGGAATACCGACCTTTATTCGCGGCTCAGTGCCGCAGGTTAACTTGGGGATGCCCAAAATTGCCCCTATTGGGTTAGCGACAGGTCAAAAAACGGACATTTTGTCCGGTAGTGAGTCATTTTGACTTCACATCTAGTGATGGTTGTGTCTCTTTTGATGCGAAATGTTGATGCTTTTCGTCAAATTGACGAACTGATAACTGCTGACGCGATACCTTTTTCGACGAGTACAGATCATGCGTAATCTTGATATCACCACCTTGCGATCCTTTATTGCGGTAGCTGATTCCGGCGGGGTTACGCGGGCGGCGGGTTTTCTACACCTCACACAATCGGCTGTCTCGATGCAGTTAAAACGGCTCGAAGAAATGCTGGGACTGGACTTGCTTGATCGCTCTGGGCGGACGGTTGCGTTGACCGCCAGTGGGGAACAATTATTGGCTTACGCGCGCCGCATGGTGGCCCTGAATGATGAACTCGTCAGCCGTTTGACCGATCACGAATTTGAAGGCACCGTGTCTTTGGGCGTGCCCCATGACATCGTTTATCCGGCGATCCCGCAGGTCCTTAAACAGTTTAATGCGGCCTATCCAAGGGTGCGCGTTTTGCTCGAATCCTCACATACCCGCGTCCTAAAAGATCTTTTTGCCAAAGGCAGTTGCGACATTATCATGACGACAGAGACCACCTGCGATGCAGGGGCTGTCACGTTGGCCACGCGGCCGCTGATGTGGATCGGTGCGCCGGGTGGTGTTGCGTGGCGGCAGCGCCCGTTGCAGCTTGCCTTCGGGCGGCTGTGTACGTTTCGGCCAAACGTGGTGGCCGCCCTCGACGAAGCTGGCATCACTTGGCAAGTTTTGGTTGAGACAGAAAGTGACCGCACGATTGAAGCCACCGTCAGCGCGGACCTCGCGGTGCACAGTATGATCGAGGGCACAGAGCCCCCTCATTTGGAGCGGATCGATCACAAGGGCGCTTTGCCGATGCTCCCAGCACAGCATATCAATCTGTACCGGGCGCAAGGTGGCAAAGGGCCTGTTCTGGACGCCCTGAGCGATCTTTTGCTTGGGGCCTTTGCCGGAAAGGTTGACAGGTAAGCAGTCTCGCGGTTTAGTCATCTCCAAGTTGTTTATTGGAGTTTAAAGTCTATCTTTGGTTGGGCGTAGACGGACGTTGTCTTGGTGATATCAGATCACGAAAACGTGTTTATGTCCGGCAAAGTGCTTCAGCATCTAGGGGGCTCCTTATTTAATATAGTGCGCGAAATTTACTTAGCGTGCTGTCCAAAAAGGCGTTTCTCGCATTTGCATCAAAGATGCATGTCTTTGGGGCGCAATCGCTGGCCGGCTTCTTTCGGAGGAGGCTAGGGGGAATTTAATACGTTACTTACCCTTGGGTTGTAGCGCGGGATGCTACATCACCCAAGTAGCAAGTAATTTAAATTGTCGTGGAGCGCATTTTTTGTATGCTTGATCAAAATGGGATGGTTGAACAAGCAACATAATTTCGCGGATCTATGTCGAACAAGTAACCAGTTGGCGTGCTGTTTCCACGTCGATAGAGAAAGGAACTAAGGCCCATGGCTCATATCGTGGACGTACATGTTGGTAAACGCATTCGCCAGCGGCGTTGGCTGATTGGAATGACGCAGCAAAAACTGGCCGAAATGGTCGGGATCAAATTCCAGCAGATCCAGAAATACGAGACAGGTGCAAACCGCGTCAGCGCATCGCGGCTTTGGGATATTGCCGACGTCTTGGGCGTTCAGGTGGCATTCTTTTTCGAGGGCATCAAAGCGCAGCAAGACGTTGTTAGTTCCGACGGTAATGCAGTTCCCGATGATCTGATGGGGGACAAGGAAGCGATGGATCTTGTGCGCTCCTACTATGCCATTCCCGAAAATCAGCGCCGGCGACTGTTTGAGTTGGCCCGCGTGTTAAGCGACGTCGCCTAAAAG